>JAGRHI010000044.1:25658-55238 GCA_020445045.1 Candidatus Competibacteraceae bacterium | reverse complement strand
GGGACCGGGATGGGGAGTGCGTATTCTGGGCGAGGTGCGCGGGGACTATGCCGAGCCGCCGTGCCGAGCGGATCACATTTTCATTGAGGAAGTGCGCCGGCACGATTTATACGACCAAGTCAGCCAGGCGTTCGCGGTATTCCTGCCAGTCAAGTCGGTCGGAGTGATGGGCGACGGTCGTCGCTACGATTACGTGATCGCCTTGCGCGCGGTCGAGACGGTGGATTTCATGACCGCCCGCTGGGCGCATCTACCCTACGAATTTTTGGATTTGGTGTCGCGGCGCATCATCAACGAAGTGCGCGGTATTTCGCGGGTGGTCTACGACGTGTCCGGCAAGCCGCCGGCCACCATAGAGTGGGAGTAAATCCCGCGCCGGGCATGGGCGGGATTCGTGAAGCAGCAACATGGATGCGAAAAGCCAGGCATCGGGTGCCGAGCAGGATCGGTATTGGATGGATCAAGCACTGGATCTGGCGCGGCGAGCGGCGGCGGCCGGCGAGGTACCGGTCGGGGCGGTGCTGGTGCGGGATGGCGAGAAGATCGGCGAGGGCTGGAACCGCCCGATCGGTGGCTGCGATCCGACCGCCCACGCCGAAGTGCTGGCGCTGCGGGCGGCGGCGGAGCGAACCGGTAATTACCGTTTGGTGGACAGCACGCTGTACGTGACGCTGGAACCCTGTCCGATGTGCGCCGGCGCTCTCGTGCATGCGCGGGTGGCGCGAGTGGTGTTCGGCGCGGCCGATCCACGCGCCGGCGCGGCTGGCACGGTGTTCGATCTATTGCAATCGCCCTTGCTCAACCATCGGTGCGTAGTGACAGGTGGCGTTCTCGCCGAGGAATGCGGGCTGTTATTGCGGGAATTTTTCCGTGCTCGCCGAATCAAGCCCGCGATCGACGAGGACTCCCAACTCAACGTTGGTTGAAGCCGCTGCTGTTTTGATAGTTGGGTGGTTGTTGCCACCAGGGTTGTTGTGCCTCCATCTCGCGACGCCGGAATTCCTCCCGTCGCTGTCCTTCGGCCTGTTGGCGGCGCATTGCTTCCTGCAAAGCCTGTCTTTTCTGTCTTTCCTGTTCTTCTTGTTCTCGCTGTTTGGCGAGTTGGGCTTCGCGGCGCAGGCTGAGCAGCGCTTGATCGTTGGGCACGGCGCGCAGCCCACGGCCGAGGTAAGTCAGGCTTTCATCCGGTTGTCCCTGCCGCAGGCTTTGTTCCGCCGCATTCTGATAATAGGCGGCGATGCGCTGGATGCCAGCAAGCGCCACCGGGTTTTCAGGCTGTAATTCCAGCACATGCCGGTAGGTATTCAGGGCGTTGCCGTTGGCGGGAGCGGTGATTCGGCGACTGTCCATCTGCTGCTGAGCCTCGGCGAGCAACTGTTCGATTTGCGCCTGTGGCGTTGGGGGAGGAGCGGTTTCTTCGACGGGAAGGGCGGTTTCTTCGACGGGGGGCGCGGCCGGTGTATCGGTGGATGCGGTTGGGCTGTCCGGTGCGGCGTCCGATTGAGGGTCCGGGGTGGTCGGAAGTATGTCGGAGTCGCCAGCGGGATTGGCGGCGGCGGTGGATGGCGAACCCGCGGGGGCGACAGGCACGGTGGTCGGTTGGGACGGCGTGTTCCGCGGCCGGGTGGTCGGTCGGGAGGTTGGCGTCGCCGCCGCGAGAAGATTGGAAACTCCCTCGCCACCATTGAGCAATTGCGGTAGCTCATGCACGATGGGAATCTGCCAGAGAAAGAAAAAACCGATCGCACAGGCGGTCAGGACCGCGCCCATGTAAATGGCAAAGTGCCGGAGCCACCTGAGAAAGCCCGATAGCAAGACCGTTCCGATCGTTTCGGAGTCCGGTCCGTCGTCGCTCGGTGGTGGGTCGTCCGGGAAATGGGGGTCGGTGGTAGGGATGGCCAGTTTCATCGTGTCGGTACGGCAGGCAAGGGTCCTCCCCGCTTACTGGTTTTCGCGACCGGAAGCTCGGGGATGACAACATGGGGATTGGCAAAACTTCTCCATACGGTAAAATATAAAGCTCTTCCGCGTTCGCTCCAAGCGATTCTTCCCGGAGAGGTACCGAAGCGGTCATAACGGCGCCGACTCGAAATCGGATGGGGGCTTAGCCGCCCCACGCGGGTTCGAATCCCGCCCTCTCCGCCAATTCAAGCGGGTGATTGCATCCGGAACACCAGCAGGTGGCTCGGAACGTGGTGTGGACACGTTCAAAACGGAAACAGGACCCGCGACATGGCGCGTAAGCATATGTGGTCTCGGCGGTCATGATTTCGAGAAAGCCACTCGCGCTACTGGAATTCGCAATGCAGTCCTCAATCAATGCAGTGTTCATGCAAAGAGAAACCCCGCCCCGCACGGGGTTTTTTTTTAACGGGCACAAAACGACAACGACGTCAGGCACCCAACGACCGAGTACCTGCTGAGGTATGTGCTGACGGATTTACCCTGGAGCCATGGGGGTGAGTATCCATATTAGACCCAACCAAACCATCCTTGAGTAAGATGGAAAACATCAACTAATTGTTATTTAAAATAATTATACGATCTTCCTCATTCTGAACATAGCCTTATCGTTCGGGGAAACAGTGCGATGTCATGTGGGAACGTTCATGGGGTTGCGATGATGCTGGTCATCGGATGCATGGCGGCGGTGGGCCAGGGATGGTCCGCCACGCCCGATTTGACCCATTTCGATATCGAAGATCTGATGCAGATCAAAGTGGTGTCGGCGACGAAGGTCGAACAAGCCGTGGAAGACACCGCGGCGGCGGTTTTCGTCATTACCCAGGACGATATTCGTCGTAGCGGGGTGACCAACATCCCAGATGCATTGCGGTTGGCGCCGGGGGTGCAGGTGGCGCGGATCGACGCCAACAAATGGGCCATCACCATTCGAGGGTTTAACGGACGTTTCGCCAACAAACTGCTGGTGCTGGTGGACGGACGTTCGATCTACACGCCCGCCTTTGCTGGGGTGTACTGGGAAATCCAGGATCTGTTGCTGGAAGACATCGAGCGCATTGAAGTCATCCGAGGGCCTGGAGCCAGCCTGTGGGGTGCGAACGCGGTCAACGGCGTCATCAATATCATCACCAAGCCGGCCAGGGAAACCCAAAACCTGCTCAGTGTGACCACCGGTAACCCGGAGAACACCATCATCGGGTTGCGCCACAGCGGCCAGTTGGGCGAGGACGCCCACTATCGGTTTTATGGCAAATTCCTCGATCAGGATGACTTGCTGGATACTCAAGGACAGGATGCCGAAGATGATTGGCGTTTGAGCAGCGGTGGTTTTCGACTCGATTGGGCGCCATTGGATCGGGATAGCTTCTCTCTGCAAGGCGGTCTTTTCGATGAATCGCTGCAGCAAAATTTTCTCATCCCTTCCTTGACGTCACCCTTCTCGCAACTGATGCGGGACAAAGCCCAGGGATCGGGTGGTTACCTGCAAGGTCGCTGGGAACGAGTCTTATCGGATACCTCGCGTTTATCTTTACAGATGTATTATCAAAATCAACAACGCCAAGATGCGATACTTGACTTTGATATCGATACTTTCGATCTGGATTTTCAGCACGCTTTTGCATTGAACGAACAGAATAAGCTGATTTGGGGATTGGGATATCGTCGTTACAGCGACGATTATCGACAGACGGTACTGGGTTCAGTGACCCCATCCCATCTTGACTACGATTTGTTTAGTGCTTTCGTTCAGGATCAAATCGATTTGATTCCTCAGGAACTGGAATTGACTTTGGGGGCTCGGCTAGAACACAACGATTTTTCCGGTTGGGAGTTTCAACCGAACGTGCGTTTGTTGTGGTCTCCGTATGCGAAACATCGGTTGTGGGCGGCGGTGTCCCGCGCCATGCGCACACCTTCTCGGTTTGATAATGGCGGGATACTCAGCGTGGTGGCGGCGCCGCCTCAAGCGCCCCTCAATCTGCCTGGCCTGGTTTTTTTTCAGGGCAATTCTGAGTTTATCCCGGAAAAATTAACAGCCTACGAACTAGGGTATCGGACTTGGCCAGCCGAACGGTTGTCGCTGGATATCGCTGCGTTCTACAACAATTACGATGACCTGCATGCCTTGGAACGACGGAATGATTTGATTACGCTGGAAGATGGCTACCTATTGGTTCCTGATTTGTTCGTCAATGCGGTGCGGAGCCAGACCTATGGTTTTGAAGTGGCGACCAATTGGCAGGCGATGGATTGGTGGCGATTGCAATTGGCTTATTCTTATCTGCGGATGAAATTTCAAAACAAGCCAGGGTATTCCGAACTAATTCCGATCTTTCAAGAAGACTCACAGCCTCGTTATCAAATCTCACTGCGCTCTGGTTTCGATATCCGCCACAATTTGGAATTCGACCTGTGGCTATATTATGTAGACGAGATGCCCGAGCTCATTGTCGGCACACTGGAACATACGGCGGCTGTTGACGCCTATGTTAGCGTGAATGCCCGTATCGGTTGGCGACCCCGCCATGATTTGGAGCTGTCGCTGATGGGCGCCAACTTGCTGGGGCCGCCACATGTGGAATTTGTGCAGGAAACCTATCCGTTCCCCGAGCAAGTGGAACGGAGCATTTATGGTCAGATTAAATGGTCCTTTTAGCATCCTTTTGGCAATCTATCTGAATCCATCTTTAGAATCATCAAGAAATTCAATGAAATCGTATTCGATGAAATCGTATGAGATGGACGGAATTATGCCATTGCTGGTGTTTTTGGTTTGTTTGGGTATGACAGCCGGCCCAGCAAGCGCCGCCACGCCCGATTTGACCCAATTCAGCATCGAGGATTTGATGCAAGTGAAGGTCGTATCGGCGACGAAGATGGAACAAGCCTTACAAGACACCGCGGCGGCGGTTTTCGTCATTTCCGCCGAAGACATCCGGCGGTCGGGAGTCACCAATGTCATGGAAGCATTGCGACTCGCGCCTGGCGTGGAAGTGGCGCGCATCGATTCCAGTCGCTGGGCCATCAGCATCCGGGGTTTCAACGGCCGCTTCGCCAGCAAGCTGCTGGTTTTGATTGACGGCCGCTCGATATATAACACCCAATTTTCTGGAGTGTATTGGGAGCTTCAGGATCTGTTTTTGCCCGATATCGAACGCATCGAAGTCATCCGGGGTCCCGGCGGCAGCCTGTGGGGCGCCAACGCCGTCAATGGCGTCATCAATATCATCACCAAAAACGCCATGGATACCGAGGGTGGATTGGCGACGCTGACCGTCGGCGACGAGGACCGGACCATTGCCGGGATTCGCCACGGCGGCAAACTCGGCGATAACGCGCATTATCGGGTCTATGGACAGTTTTCCGAGCGCGATGGCCTGGTGACCCTCGACGGTCGCGACGCCAGCGACGATTGGCGCATGGGCTCCGGTGGATTCCGTCTGGATTGGACGCCATCGGCCAAGGATGCGATCACCGCGCAGGGCAACCTTTACGACGGAAATCTCGATCAGAATTATGTGTTGCCCAGCCTCTTTCCGCCGTATTCCTCGCGACAATTGTCCAAGACCGATGCTTCGGGCGGCGGCTTGCAAGCGCTTTGGGAACATCGGATATCCGATACCTCGCGGACGTTGCTGCAAGTGTATTACCAGTCCGATGATCGTAGCGATGATCTTTACATTGTCGATGCAAGCACCCTGGACCTGGATTTTCAGCATGATTTCGCGCTGACCGGTCGTCAGCAGATTGTCTGGGGCCTGGGTTATCGGCGCAGTTGGGATCATTTTACCGATACCGAGTTTGCCTCGGTCGACCTCAAGAAGAAGATCGACGAGTTGTATAGCGCCTTTATTCAGGATCAGGTGGAGTTGATCCCGGAACGGTTGCGCTTGACGGGCGGCGTCAAGGTGGAGCACAACGATTTCACTGGCTGGGAATGGCAACCCAGTGTCCGAATGTTATGGATGCCGCATCCCGACCATCGGTTGTGGGCGGCGGTATCCCGTGCCGTCCGCACGCCCTCGCGTGGTGAGAATGGTGCGCGAGTGAATGCATTTGTACTGCCGCCCTCGCCCTTGACCGGAAATTTACCGACCCTGTTCACCATTTTCGGTGGCGGCGATCTCGAAGCTGAACGGCTTATTGCCTATGAAATCGGCTACCGCGCCCTGTTGAAAAAGGATTTCTCTTTGGACGCCGCGGTCTTCTATAACGATTATGATAACATCATCACTACTATCCCAGGGACGCCATTCCTGGATGTTTATGCATTTCCACCGCATTTGGTGGTTCCGCTCCAATTACAAAACCTTGGCGCGGGTTCCATTTACGGCTTTGAGTTGTTTACGGACTGGCGTCCGACCGAAAGCTGGCGATTGCGACTGACTTATTCTTATCTGAATTCGGATCTGAAAAACAAGGATAACGACGGACCGATTTATGAAAGAGGCCGCAATCAGCAACTTTCGCTGTTTTCTTCCTGGAATCCACGAGACGACCTGGATGTGGATTTGTGGGGGCGCTATGTCGTTACCGGCGAGTCCAAATTGTTCTCTACTTCGGAGGATGTTATCAAGGTTGATCCCTACGTCAGCCTGAGCCTGCGATTGGGTTGGCGGCCTCGCGAGGATCTCGAATTATCCCTGGTGGGAAATAATCTATTTAGCAATGCCCACTTGGAGTTCATCCAGGAAGCGTTCGGATTACCCATCAAGGTCGAACGCAGCATCTACGGCCAAATGAAATGGTCATTTTAAAGCTTCCGCCCGCATCGCGATCATCGGGCATGAGCAGGACCGGCAACGAGGCTTTGACGCTTGGCCCTGAGCGTCGCTGCGTCGGGGGTTCGTGGTCTTATTGGCTTGGGACTTGGGCAACGATGTTGCTGGTGGGTTCGCTGCTGAGTGGCGCTGCCTGGGCCAGCAGGTTCGACGAGTACGCCGTCAAGGCCGCTTATCTGTACAACTTCGCCAAATTCGTCGAGTGGCCGCCGGAAGCGTTTTCCGCAACCGATTCGCCCTTGGTGATTTGTATTGCCGGCGATAATCCGTTTGGCGCCGCCTTGGAGGCGCTCCGTGATAAGGTAGTGGAAAGTCGTTCGGTCGAGGTGCGTCATATGCCAACGGCGACCGGCCTTGATCGGTGTAACGTCGTGTTCATCGGACGAGCGGAACAAGGGCGATTCAAGACCGTGTTGGCAGGGATTGCTCACCTGCCCATACTGACCGTCAGCGACATCAGCGATTTTGCCCAAGCCGGTGGCATGATTGGCTTGTTCGAGACCGGGCAGCACATCCGGTTCAACATCAACATCACCGCTGCCCGTCGAGCCAATCTCAAGTTGAGTTCGCAGTTGCTCAAGTTGGCCACCATCGTGGGCTAAGATGGTGGAGAAAATTCATGGTCATCTTCGACAAGCTATCGATAAAAAATAAATTAATGGCGGTCATGCTGCTGACCAGCACACTGGTATTGCTGGCGGTCAGCGTGGCGCTCATCGTCAACGAAACCTTTTCCCAGCGTAGGGTTGCCCATGCTCAGCTCGTAACGCTGGCCAAGGTGATCGGCGCCAACACGACTTCCGCCCTGCTTTTCAACGACCTCAAGACCGCCGAACAAAATCTCGCCGTGCTAAGCGCCAAGCCCGATGTGCTTTATACCGTGATCAAGGATCCCCAAGAAAAAATACTGGTCGAGTACTGGGCCGCGGGATTGACGGTCCGGCAACGGGACCAAGTTCAGAAGTGGTATCAGCATATTGAGGAAGAACACGAAAGGCGAGGCGCGCAAGGCGAGCCAGAAACCACCGGCGAAGCCGGATTGTTCAGCGCCCAGGATCGCATGCTGGCGATCAGATGGCCGATCCAACAGGACGACCAGATTCTCGGCCATATCGAGATTTTTTCGGATTTGCGGGATCTGAGCGAAAGCCTATATCGTTATTACTGGATCGTCATCGGACTACTGGTCGCTTCGTTGGCCCTGGCGACGCTGCTGGCCGCCCGGCTGCAGGCAGTGATTTCGGCGCCGATTCTGCAATTGCGTAACGCCATGCGCGAAATCGCCAAGACCCGCGATTATGCCGTTCGGGCGCCGCGCTCCAGCAATGACGAATTGGGTGCGTTGGTGGAGGGATTCAACGACATGTTGGCGCAAATTCAGCGTCGCGACGCTGAATTGGCCCATTACAGCGCGGGCCTGGAAGCGGAAGTCGCGGCGCGCACGCTCGACCTTTCCGCCGCCAATGATGAATTACGCGATTTGGTTGCGGAATTGAGCATGGCCAAGGAACGGGCCGAGGCCGCAAGTCGCGCGAAATCCCAATTCCTGGCCAACATGAGCCACGAAATCCGTACCCCCATGAACGGCGTTCTGGGCATGGTGGATTTGTTGCTGGAAACCGAGTTGCAAGCCAAGCAACGCCATTTTGTGGGCATCATCCACCAATCGGGTGTTAGTCTGCTCAACGTAATCAACGATGTACTGGACTTTTCCAAGATCGAATCCGGTCGATTGGAACTGGAATCCATCGATTTCAATCTCTTGGAGCAGGTGGAGGAAGCGGTGGCTCTGTTCGCCGAACAGGCGCAACGCAAGGATCTGGAACTTGTCTGCTCGCTCCCGACAGAACCGATCGCCGTTTTCGGAGACCCCGTTCGTCTGCGCCAAATCCTCGCCAATTTGTTGGGCAACGCGATCAAATTCACCGAGCGTGGCGAAGTGGTCCTGCAAGTGACCGTGCTCGAACGGAGCGCCGCCGCCTATCGCTTGCGCTTTGAGGTGCGCGATACCGGGATCGGCATTCCCGAAGAGGCGTGGCGGAATATCTTCAACCCCTTCGATCAGGCCGACGGCTCCACCACCCGCAAATACGGCGGTACCGGTTTGGGCTTGACGATCGTCGAGCAACTGGTGGCGATGATGGGGGGCAAGATTGCCGTGGATAGTGCCGTTGGCCAAGGCTCGAAGTTTTGGTTTGATCTGGAATTCAAGCGCGTGGTCGATGAAGTGGCGGCGCGGGCCGAGCCACCGTGCTGCGATCTCAATGGCATACGCGCGCTCGTGGTGGATGACAACCAGACTAACCGGGAAATCCTGCACCACTTGCTCGATGCCTGGGGCATGCGCAGCGACGGCGCGGTTGACGGCGCCGAAGCCTTGCGCTTGCTGGGCGACGCGCGCCGGGGCGGCGATCCCTACGTGATCGCCCTGTTGGATGGGATGATGCCCGGGATGAATGGACTGGATCTGGCGCTGGCCATCCGCAATGAACCGCAACTGTGTGATACCAAACTGATTTTATTGACTTCGGTGATGTTCCGAGACGACCAGTACGAGAAGGCCCACCAGCTGCAAGCCTGTCAATTACATAAGCCCGTGCGCAAGACGGTATTGCACAAGTGCTTGTGCAAGCTGCTCAATAAGGCGGACTCCGATCGTTCGCGGCCGAAGGAACAAAACAATTTGATCTCGCCGCAGTGCTTGCGTTTCCCAGCCGCCCGCGTTCTAGTGGCCGAGGACAACCTGGTCAATCAGAAGGTGACGAGAACGATGCTGGCCTTGATGGGCTGTACGGTGGAAGTCGTCGGCAACGGCCAGGAAGCGGTCGATCGGCTCGCCCAGCAAACCTATGATGTCGTGCTGATGGATTGCCAGATGCCGGTCATGGACGGTTTCCAGGCCACGGCGGTCATACGGACACGCGAATGCGCCGCCGCCGGTTCGGCGCCGCCGTCGCGTCTACCTATCGTGGCGGTAACGGCGCATGCGCTTAGTGGCGATCGGGAACGGTGTCTGGAAGCCGGAATGGACGATTATCTGTGCAAACCGTTCGTCAGGGAAGAACTGGCAACGGTGCTAAGGCGTTGGTTGCCGGCATTCGAGCAAACAAAGGACGAGGCGGCAAGTGGGCCAGATGCCAACATGGCGCCCGGCGGCGAGACGCTGCCCGCCGCGCCTGTCGCCACGATTTCCGATAACCGGCCGGCGGTGCTGGACGCGACGGTGCTGGAAAACATTCGCGTGATGGAACGCAATGGATCGCCGGGACTGATGGCGCGGCTGGCCGATTTGTATCAGCGCAATACCGAGACACTGTTGGAGCAATTGCGTGGCGCGGCAAAAGTCGGGGAGCGCGAAGGGTTGCGAACGGTGGCGCACACTTTGAAATCCAGCAGCGCCAATGTGGGGGCGGTGCGGATGCAGGGCTTATGCAAGGAGTTGGAAACGATGGCGCGGGCGGGGTCAGTGCCGGACGCGATGGCTTATGTAGTGGCTATCGAGCAGGAATTCGTCATGGTTCGGGTTGCGTTGCGGGGGCAACTGGCGCAAGAAAATGAGGGGCGATAATTTTCGTGAGACCAATGACTAAAGCCATCTCCAGCGGGAGTGGTTCGCAAGAAGGAACGACGAGACGGACCAAACGGCCATTGATTCTGATCGTGGATGACGACGAAGGCCAACGCTTGCTGGCCGGCGCCTCGCTCCGGGAAGGTGGATTCACCATTCTGGAGGCCGGCAGCGGTGAGCAGGCGCTTGAGGTCTTCCGGCAACACCAGCCCGATTTGGTGTTGCTGGATGTGGTGATGCCGGGCATGGACGGGTTTACGACCTGTGCCGCCTTGCGGGATTTGGTCGGAGGTCGGACTGTGCCGATCGTCATGGTGACCGGTCTGGATGACGTCGAATCCATCGAACAGGCTTATCAGGCCGGGGCGACCGATTTTCTGACCAAACCGATCCAGTGGCTGATCTTGCACCACCGAGTGCGGTATATCTTGCGCGCCAGTTGGACGCTACGGGACTTACAGAACAGTGAAGAGCGGTTTCGCACCCTGGTCAATGCGGCGGGTAGTGTCATCATGGTGCTGGACCGCAAGGGTAGGGTGGTCGAGTTCAATCCGGTTGCGGAACGGTTTTTTTCCTTGCGCAGGGGTGGGCCAGTGACCGCTGACTTCGCGGACGCCTTGCCGGTGACCAGCGACTGGAGCGCGCTGTTGGGGAGCTCGCAAAGCTTTGAGAGCACCATCCGGGCACTGAACGGCGATGAGCATATCTTGCTTTGGAGCCTCTCCGGATTCGCCGACGCCGAAGGCGTTGTCGCGGGCTTGGTGATCGTCGGACAAGACGTGACCGCGCGACGCCGGGCCGAGGAGAGCATGCGCAAGCTCTCTTACGCGATCGAACAAAATCCGATTTCCGTTCTGATCACCGACATCAACGGCGTCATCGAATACGCCAATCCAAAATTCTCCGAAGTCAGCGGTTATCTACTGGAAGAAATTCGAGGTAAAAATCCCTATTTTTTACAAACCAACACCTTGAGCGCCGAAGAATATCAGCGCATGAATCAGTTGGTGGTCAACGGTGGTGTCTGGCAGGGAGAATTGTGCAGTCGCCGCAAGAATGGCGATTTCTTCTGGGAGTCCACGCACATCTCCGCGATTCGAAACCCACACGGCGCGATTACCCATTTCGTCTGGTTGCGCGAAGACATATCGGATCGCAAGCGCGCCGAGGAGCGGATTCGCTTTCTGGCTTATTACGACAATCTGACCCACTTGCCGAACCGATTGATGTTGCAGGAGCGTTTGCGAGAAGCGATGGAAATATCCCGCATGCACTCGTGCTTGTTGGCGGTGATGTTCCTGGATTTGGATCAATTCAAGCGGATTAACGACTCGTTGGGCCACCGGGCAGGCGATTTGCTGTTGCAACAGGTCGCCAACCGGCTGCAAGAGTGTCTGCGATTCAGCGATCAGGTTCATATCGCTCGTCCGGATACTCCTTTGCCTCAGGATTTGCTGGCCCGACTCGGAGGTGATGAGTTTGTCATCGTGTTGACCGAGTTCAATCACGCCGACGTGGTGACCCAGGTGGCTCGAAGGGTGTTGGAGGTCATGGCCAAGCCGTTCGTGGTGAATGACAAGGAAGTGTTCACCGGTTGTAGCATCGGTATCGCCCTGTATCCTTGCGATGGCGATGACATGGAGGTTTTGCTCAAGCACGCCGACACCGCGCTTTACCACGCGAAGGACCGTGGCCGGAATAATTATCAGATGTTTTCCCATTCAATGAATGTGGCCGCCACCCAGCGCCTGGTCCTGGAAAGCCATTTGCGTAAGGCGCTACAAAATGAGGAGATGACCCTTTACTATCAGCCACAATTGACGCTGGATAGCGGCCGAGTTACTGGCGTGGAAGCGTTGCTGCGCTGGAACAGTCCAGAATTGGGGTTGGTATCGCCACTCGATTTTATTCCGATCGCGGAAGAAACCGGTTTGATCGTGGCGATCGGGGAGTGGGTGCTCCGAACCGCTTGCGCCCAAGCTCGCGTTTGGCGGACGGTGGATGGGCTTTCTGATTTGCGCATGGCGGTTAACCTGTCGCCGCGGCAATTTTCCGATCCCCATTTCCTCAAGCGGATAGCAATGGCCTTGCAAGAAACCGGATTGCCAGCGGAACTGTTGGAACTGGAAATCACCGAAAGTCTGCTGATGCAAGAGGGCTTGCTGGAATCCTTGCATTCGCTCAAGCGGCTCGGAGTCAAGTTGAGCATCGACGACTTCGGAACAGGCTATTCCAATTTGCGGTATTTGCAACGATTTCCTCTTGACCGGCTGAAAATCGACAAATCCTTCGTGAAGGATATTGATTGCAAACCCCATCACGACACCATTGCCGCCACGGTGATCGCCATGGCGCGCAGTTTACGCTTGAGTGTCATTGCCGAAGGGGTGGAGACGAAAAGCCAACTCGCCATTTTGCGCGCGCTGGATTGCGATGAAATACAGGGGTATTACTTCAGCCGTCCACAGCCACCCGAAAAACTGCTTGGTATCTTGAAAAGCCACTTCAAGTTCGATTGAATCGTGCCCGATTCAAGGGGTGTGTCCTTGATGGAAGAGGTGATGCGGGTGCCGTAGTGAGGGTCGGGTGGTTTTCCCGCATGAGTCGTGGCCGACGCGCGAGCGGAAATCTCCCCAACGCCCATTCGATTTTCAGGGGCGCCGCCGCGGTGTGTCTAGCCTGTCTGTCCATCGGGTTCCGGCGGTAGTACTGGTTTCATCCCGGCGCTGAGTGTGGTCTTGGGATTTCCTTCCAGGCCCAGCAGATGCCGATAGACCACGGCGTATTCCATGACCCGCTGTACATAGGTCCGGGTTTCCCGGTAGGGAATGGTTTCCGCCCAGACATCGGCGGGCAGCGGATGGTCGACGGGCAGCCACTGCATCACTTTGTTGGGACCGGCGTTATAGGCGGCGGTGGCCAGTATCGAATTATTCTGCAATCGTTCCAGCATCTGGCGCAGATAGTGTGCGCCGTAACGAATATTGGTCTCCGGTTGGCGCAGGTTGGGCGTATCGACGGCATCCCGCAAATCCCGGGCGATTTGCTGTCCGGTTGCGGGCAGCATTTGCATCAGCCCCAGCGCCCCCACCGGGGAGCGGGCGTCGGCGCGGAAAGCGCTTTCTTGTCGGATGACTGCATAGACCCAGGCTGGGTCCATGGCATCGACCTTGGCATTCGTCACGACCTCGTCGTGATAAGCCAACGGAAAGCGCAGTTCCAGATCATCCCAATGTTCGGCGCGGGCGATGGTGATGATGGCTTGGTGATACCACTGCCAACGATGGGCCAGTCGCGCCGCCTGTTCGAGCGTCGCCGGATCGAACGCCTGGGTGGCTTGCCGCCATTCGGCGTCGGCTTCCCGCTCACGGCCCAGAATGTACAATTCCCGCGCCCGTCGCAGACCGGGGGAACGGGCCAGCAGTGCGTCCAGCGCAGTGGGCGAAATCGTCAGCGGCGTATTGGTTATGGTGTAGGGGACGCCGAGCCGGTCGGCGGCCAGAAAACCGTAGTAATCCCGCTGGTTGGCAATGCGCCGATAGATGGATTGGGCGGTTTCGGTCTGGCCGAGCGACGCCAGTGCCCGACCTCGCCAGTATTGCCAGCGTGGACTGTCGCGTTCCTTGGGAGGCAAGCGATCGAGCCAGTGCAGGGTCGCCGGCCAATCACCTTGTCGTAAGCAAACCCGAATTCGCCATTCTCGCACATCCTGATCGACCACCCTCTCCGGCAAGGCGGTCAATCGCGCCAGTGCGCTTGGGTGGTAGTCGCTGGCGATCCACAGCGCCAGTAACCGCTCCTCGATGGCCAGCGACGGAGCCAGCGACGGGTCGCGCGCCTTGAGCACATCAAGCGCGGCCAAGGCCGCCAGCGCATCACGTCGCCGCCAGCGACTCAGGCCATCCGCCAGAATCGCGGGAACGCGCGGATCGCCGGCTTTGAACCGCGTAGCGTCGAGAACCCGGGTCGGATCGTCGGCGACCGCCAGCCAGGCGTCCGCCAGTGCCTGGTCGGTGGCCGACATGTCCGTTCGTAGAAATCGCGCGAGCCCCATCTTTCCCGCCGTCATCGCCCGCGCGAAGCGTTGCCAACGGAGTTCAGGCGTCGGATTGCCCTCGGCTTGCCAGACCGCGATCACGGGGTCGCAGGCGCTGGGCAGCGAACCAGCGCGTCGCCAAAGCGTGGCGAAGTCCCGCAGGGCGGCTTCGCTTTGGCCAACGTTCAGCAATGCTTGCCGCCGCCAGCATTCGAAAGTCGGATCGCGGCCAGGAACGGCATCGCGCAGGAAATCGTTCCAGCGGCGAGCGCTGGCCAGTTGGCGCAACCAGGCGTAGCGCAAGCGATTGGCCAGTGGCGTATCGGAATAGGTTTGCAGAAAGTCCCGAACTTCGACCGCTGGAAATTCCGTCAGCCGCCGGGAGAGATCCCGGTAGCGTAGGTAGGGATACAGTGGGTAGTCGCGCAGCACCGCATAGTCCACCGACGCACCCGCCCGCAGCGACCATTCCACGACCCGAAAAGCTTCCCGCTGCGCCCACGCGGATTTCGTGGCGCTGACATCGCCGCCGAGCCCGATAGTCAGGACGATGACGAGTAGGGACGATATGAAAATCCCCCTCCCATCAGCGGGAGAGGGACAAGAGCGAAAATAATGCTTCAAGCATCGCACTCACGAGTTCATCAGGTTTCCAGCCGCACCGGATTGCCGAACCATTGGTTGCGAATCATCTTGCGCAGCAGATCGACCGGAATGATCACGACGGCCATCAGTAGCACGTAAACCCATTCCCGCATCGATAAGCCTACCGTGCGCAGGATTTCGCCGCCATAGCTGATGAAGAACACCTGAATGGCCATGATCGAGGGGATGATGAGTGAAAACAGGCGGTTGTCGAACAGGTGCTCCAATAGGTTCAGCCCTTGGGTGCGGGCGTTGAAGGTATTGAAAACCTGGATGAACACGAAGAAGGCGAAGAAGGCGGTCAGGAACTTGGCCCGCGCCGCCTCGGAACCCAGTTCGTGGCCACCCGAGAACAGCGCCTGAATGGCGCCGTTGGTCAGAAACAGGATGCTGATGAACGCGATGAAGATCCCATTGATCAGGATCGACGACCACATATCGGTATTGATCAGTTGTTCGTCGCGCCGCATCGGTTTCTCCAACATGTAGCGCTCCAACGCGGCCTCGCCGGCGAAAGCCAGCCCGGCCAGGGTGTCCATGATGATGTTCAACCACAAGAGCTGGGTCATGGTCAGTGGCAGGTCGAAGCCGAAGAACTGGCCCAGGAACACCACCAGGATGGCGGAGACGTTCACCGTCAACTGGAAGATCAGGAACTTGCGAATCGACTTGAACAGGGTACGCCCGTACAGCACCGCCTTGGTCAACGAGGAAAAATTGTCGTCGAGAATGACGATGTCGCCGGATTCCTTGGTCATTTCGGTGCCACTACCCATGGCGAAGCCGACATCGGCGTTTTTCACCGCTGGCGCATCGTTGACGCCGTCGCCGGTCATCCCGGCCACCAAATTCAGTTCCTTGGCCAGCTTCACCAAGCGGCTCTTGTCGGTCGGGAAGGCGCGCGCCACCACATGGAGATGCGGCAGCTTCCGCTTCACTTCCTCGTCGGACAGTTGGGATAGCTCGGCCGAAGTGAGGACGATCGCTTGTGGATCGTCTTCCAGCAGGCCAACGTCCTTGGCGATGGCCTGAGCGGTTTCCTTGGCGTCGCCGGTGATCATGATGACGTGAATGCCGGCGTTCTTGGCGGTTTTCACCGAGGCATAGGAGGTCTCGCGCAGTTCGTCGCGCATCCCGAACACACCGACCAGCGTCAGATTGGCCGGCAGCGCCTTGCTGTCGTCGATCGGCGTTTCGGTCACCGCCACCGCTAACAGACGCATGGCGCGCGAGGATAGCTCGCGCATGGCGGTTTCCAGGGCGCTCCGATCGCCGAGATCGACGGCATTGCCATCGGCGTCCAGGTAGCACGCGCAGTTTTGCAGAATCACTTCCGGCGCACCCTTGACCAGGGTTAGCGCCCGGTCGCCAGTGACTTGCGTGGCGGAGAATTTGCGGGTGCTGTTGAAGGGAATGAGATCGACGATATCCACATTGCCGGTTTGCGCCAGATAGGGTGTCACGAAACGCAGCAATGCCTGTTCGGTGCGGTCGGCGCCGACCATTTTGATATCGTTCGGGTCGCTGGCGTCGATCACCGCGCTGGTGTTGTTGCGCAAGGCGAAGCCGGCGGTATCGCGCGGCGTCCGAGGGATATCGTCCAGTTTGTCGTACTGCGTGCCGGCGCCGGTGAGAAAGGCGCTGACCGAGAGCCGGCCTTGGGTCAGGGTGCCGGTCTTGTCGGTGAACAGGATATTCAGGCTGCCGGCGGTTTCGATGCCCAGCAGCTTGCGCACCAGCACCTTGACGCTGAGCAGTTTCTTCATGTTGATCGCCAGCACCATGGCGATCATCATCGGCAAACCTTCCGGTACCGCCACCACCACCACGATGATCGCCAAAATCGCCGCCGTCACGAAATCCTTGACGATCACCCCGCTGGCCTGTGCCCAATAAGCGTCGAAGCTCGCGGCTTGCAGGAACATGTTGTTGAACATGAAGGCCAGAAAAATCAAAGTGGCGCCGACGTAGCCAAAGGTCGAGATATGTCCGCCCAGCACGGTCAGCTTGTGTTGCAGGGGCGAGAGGCGGTCCTCGGCGGACAACAGTTCCTTCATGGTCTGGCCATAACGGGTCTGGTCGCCCACCGCGCTGGCTCGCATCACGCATTCGCCATCGACCAGCAGGCCAGCCCGAAACAAACGGTGTTCCTCGGCATCGCCCGCCGAATCGGCGCCTTCCGGTAAGGCCGTTTTCTTGACCGGTTCCGATTCGCCGGTCAACGCGGCCTCGTCCACTTCGGCATGGCCGGCGATGAGCAGGCCATCGGTCGGAACCGTGTCGCCTGGTTGCAAGAGAACGTCATCGCCGACGACCAGATCGTTGATCGAGATTTCGGTCAGATGGCCGTTGCGGAATACCTTGACCAGGATCATCGAGGCTTCTTCCAGCAGTTTCTGGAAAGACTGCTCGTTGCTGTGTTCCGACCAGGTGGCGACGAAGGTGGCGATCACCACCGCAAAAGCGATGCCGACGCTTTCGTACCATTCGGCATACCCGAAGATCGTCAGCAGGACCGTGATCAGTAGGGCAACGACGAGGATGATGATGATCGGGTCTTTCAGGTTGCCCAGCAGCTTGTCCCAGAAGGTTTCAGCCTCCTGGCTGGCCACGGCATTGGAACCGTGCTGGGCGCGGGAAGCTTCCACTTCCCGATCGGTCAACCCTGGATAAGTGAATTTCATGGCGGCTCTTCAACTTGAATGAGTTCGGAGATGGCGCGAAGCGGGCAGCGGCGTGGCACCCTGGACTCAAGCCCTGGACGCAGGCGCCCCGCAAGTTCGATTCCCTCGGACATTCCACGAGTCTCGCGACTGGAAACCCTCATTGTGGGGGATTGGCGCGGGCGGTCGTGGCGGGATGGAATTCAGTTTATCAAAGCTGGGGAGGGATAAGAGTCCGCCATGCTGGGCGGCTGAGAAATAATCCCGCGAAAGCGCCATTGGGCCACGGTGCTTTCGCGGGAATGGCAGGCCATTTATGGCGTTTATCGATCGTTGCCGGCAAACAGGGAATTGCTGGACGTGACGGTGGGACGACGCGTGCCGCTGTTACCGACGACAACCCGCTGGCCGGTGGGACGCAGGTAGGTGGTCAGCGGGGTACGCGCGGTCTGGCGGGTGCGCGGGGTGATGATGGTCACGCCCCCGGTCCGGCCCGGATAGTATCCGCTGGCGTTGTTCAGCGCCAGCGAGCCGCCGTTTGCGCCGCTGTAATAGAGACCACCCGTTCGGTATTGCTGGTAGAAACTCAAGACGCGGCCGACGTAGGTTTGGGTTTCCTTGTACGGCGGGATCTGGTTGCCGTATTTTTGCACCGCGCCCTCGCCGGCGTTGTAAGCGGCCACCGCCAGCCGGGTGTCGTTGAACTGGTCCAGCAACCAGCGCAGGTAGCGGGCGCCGCCATGCATGTTGGCGACCGGATCGTAGGCGTTGTTCACCCCGAATCGCTCGGCGGTGCCCGGCATGAGTTGCATCAGCCCCATGGCGCCCTTGGGGGATACCGCCCAGGGATTGTAGGAGGATTCGGCGCTGATGACGGCGTGCATGAGCGCTGGGTCGAGCCGGTATTGCGCGGCGATGCGGTTGACGTCGGGGGTGAAGCGTCGGCGATTGGCTTCGCCGGTGCGGGACAGCCTGGCGCGACTGGCGCGACTGGCATAATTGCGCGGGGTGATCCGCTGGCCACCGGGGCTGTACAGATTGCTGGGGGCGAAGCTGGAACTCTGGGCTGCTTTCTTGCTGTAGGCTGGTGTGCGCATCACCAGTTTGTAGCGAGGGTCGTTGGGGACATTACTCAGATGCCGTACCCCGTTACTGTCCACGAAGGCGTAAATATCCGCCTGGGCGGGTCCGGCCAGCGCCAAGGCCACCGGAACCAAGCCGGCCAATAGCAGCCGCTTCATCGGGTTCTCCTTTTATTATCGAAAAGCTTAGTCATTGGTTAAGTGACGACCGGGCGGCCGTCTTGACTCAAGCGGGAGAGTCGAGCGTCTGTCGGTTAATGGAACTAAGATTAACATAAACCGCGCGAACCACACGTTTGCGAGCGCGCCCCGCAAGCTAATGCGAGGCCTTTCTGGAATCAACACGCTGAATCGTCTAGAGAAAGAAAATATTCTGGCGGACGCCGTTCGGTAAGGCCGGCCCGTCCGTCGGGTTTCGCTCCCAGCCTGTGAGAGGTCACGATGTTCAGAACCGCCGAACTGCAACGCAAGCTGCCCAAGGAGGATTATCACCAACAGATTCCCCAGCTGCGGCAGGACCTGTTGATGATGCAGATGGAGTTGCGAGAGGCCGATTTTCCGGTGATCGTGGTGTTCGCCGGCGTGGATGGCGCCGGCAAGGGCGAAACGGTCAACAAACTGCACGAATGGATGGATTCACGCTGGCTGATCGCGCGCGCCTTCGGCGAGCCCTCAGACGAGGAACGGGACCGGCCGGAATACTGGCGATTTTGGCGGGAACTGCCACCCAGGGGACGGATCGCGCTGTTTCTCAGCTCCTGGTATTCGGTGCCGATTCTCGACCATGTCTACGGTTGCGTCGGCCTGGCCGAGTTTGACGAGCGGCTCGAACGCATCAAGACCTTCGAGAAGACCCTGGCCGACGATGGTGCATTGATCCTGAAATTCTGGATGCATCTGTCCAAGGACGCGCAGAAGGATCGTTTGCGCAAGCTGGAAAAGAATCCACTGTTGCACTGGCGGATTTCCAAGCGCGATTGGCGGCACTGGGAGCTGTACGATCAGTTTGTCGCCGCCGCCGAGCGCACGATCATGAAGACCAGCACCGGCTTGGCGCCCTGGAAGATCGTCGAGGGTTACAACGCCCGTTACCGGAGTATTTCGGTGGCGATCGCTATCCGCGACGCCATCCGCTTCCGACTGGAAGAGGCCAAGACGCAGGTAGCCAGCGCCACCGTTCACCTACCCGAGCCGTTTTCGTCGGAATCGGGCCAGCCGCCGGTCACCATTCTGTCGCGGCTGGACATGGACAAGAGTTTATCCAAGGAAGACTACGCCGCCGGCTTGAAGCGCTATCAGAGTCAATTGAACCAATTGCAGCGCGCGGCTCGGGAGCGCAGGATCTCGACCATTCTGGTCTTCGAAGGTTGGGATGCCGCCGGCAAGGGCGGCAGCATCCGCCGCATCACCACCGCGCTTGACGCCCGCGATTATCAGGTGATCCAGATCGCCGCGCCCACCGACGAAGAAGCCGCGCACAATTACCTGTGGCGGTTCTGGCGGCACCTGCCGCGCGCCGGCCGGGTCACCATTTTCGACCGCAGTTGGTACGGGCGGGTACTGGTGGAGCGGATTGAAGGCTTCGCCGGTACCCGTGAATGGCAACGCGCCTACGCCGAGATCAACGACTTCGAGGCGCAGTTGGTGGAGAGCGGCATCGTGCTGATGAAGTTCTGGTTGCACATCACCCCGGAAGAACAATTGCGGCGCTTCAAGGAGCGCGAGCAAATCGCCTACAAGGCCTGGAAACTGACCGATGAGGACTGGCGCAACCGCGAGCATTGGGCCGATTACGAACTGGCGGTCAACGACTTGGTGGAGCAAACCAGCACCCATCAGGCGCCATGGTCGCTGATCGAAGCGAACGATAAACGCTATGCGCGCGTCGAAGTGCTGCGTACGCTCTGCGAGCGCTTGGAGACCGCGCTCGTCAGCCTACCGAAACCGAAACCGAAACCACCGAAATGAAAACCTTGAAGGTATGCTTGCCATGACCGAATCCACCGAATCCGTCGTGCATGACGTCGAAACCGTGGAAAGCAAACCGCGCGCGCGTCGCGAGTGGCGCGACGAGCCAATCACGGTCGAGGAAGTGGTCGCGCCGTCACCGCCCGCGATCGATCTGGACGCTCCCGAATGGTATCTGAACCGCGAACTGACTTGGCTGGCCTTCAACCAGCGAGTGCTGCACGAAGCCCAAGACGCGCGCAATCCGCTGCTGGAGCGGGTCAAGTTTCTGGCCATCGTCGGTTCCAATCTGAACGAATTTTTCATGAAACGCATCGGTGGCCTCAAGCAACAGATCGGTGCGCGGGTACGGGAACTGACGGTGGACGGCCGTAGCCCCGAGCAGCAGGTGAGCGAGTGTCTGACGGTGGTGCGCGACATCGTGGAGCAGCAGCGGCTGCTGGCGTCCGAGTTGCATCGGTTGCTGAAGGAGCAGGGCATCATGTTGCGCAGCCACCAGCGGCTGACCGAGGAACAGCGCCAGCAGATGCGCGAGTACTACCTGCAAAACATCTTTCCCTTGGTCACCCCGCAGACCATGGACCCGGCGCACCCGTTCCCATTCATTTCCAACCTGTCGCTCAATCTGTTGGTGACGGTGCGTTATCCCAACGACGATGCCAATGGGCTGGCGCGGATCAAGGTGCCGGTCGGCTCCGGTATCCCGCGCTTTCTCAAGGTCGGCGACGAGGAGTTGTACGTACCGTTGGAGGATGTGGTCGCCAACAATCTCGACCTGCTGTTTCCCGGCATGGTGATCGAAGGCTGCGAGCTGTTCCGCGTCACCCGCAACGCCATCGCCGAGCGCGACGAGGATTTGGCCGACGATTTGCTGGTGATGATCGAAACCGAATTGCGCGAGCGCAAGTTCGCTCCCATCGTCCGGCTGGAAGTGCAAAAGGACATGGACCCCGTGCACCGGGGCATGCTGGCCGCCGAACTGGGTCTGGACGAAGCCAGCGAGGTGTTCGAGGTCGACGGCATGCTGGCGCTGCGCGACCTGTTCCAGATCGTCGGCATCAACCGGCCCGACCTGCACGACTCGCCGCACCATCCGCTCGATCATCCCAAGCTGAGCGACAAGCGCAGCATTTTTCACATCATTCGCGAGATCGGACCGATTCTACTGCAGCATCCCTATGAGTCGTTCGCGACCTCGGTGGAGCGATTTTTACTGGAAGCCAGTTTCGACCCGAAGGTGCTGGCGATCAAGATGACCCTGTACCGCACTTCGGAAGATTCCAAGATCATCGAGTACCTGATCGATGCCGCGCGGAACGGCAAGCAGGTGACGGTGGTGGTGGAGCTGAAGGCGCGCTTCGACGAGGCGGCCAACATCCGCTGGGCCAACCGGCTGGAAGAAGCCGGCATCCATGTGACCTACGGAGTGCTAGGGCTGAAGACGCACAGCAAGGTGATCCTGGTGGTGCGGCGCGACTACAACGGCCTGCGCCGCTACGCCCATATCGGCACCGGCAACTATCACGCCGGCACCGCCCGGCTGTACAGCGATCTGGGCTTGCTGACCTGCGATCCGGCCATCGGCGAGGACCTGACCGAACTGTTCAATTATCTGACCACTGGTTATGTGCCCAAACGCCTGTACCGCAAGCTGCTGCCGGCGCCCAAGGTGCTCAAGCCGGCGCTGCTGGCCAAGATCGAGCGAGAGATCGAACACGCCAAGGCCGGCCGGCCGGCGCGAATCCAGTTCAAGATGAATGCGTTGGAGGACAAGGACATCACGGCGGCGTTGTATCGAGCGTCGCAGGCCGGTATCCCGGTGGATTTGATCATCCGCGATACCTGCCGATTGCGACCCGGCATCGCGGGGTTGTCCGAGCAGGTGCGGGTGGTGAGCATCGTCGGTCGGTTTCTGGAGCACACCCGGATTTACCATTTCCTGAATGGAGGGGCCGAGGAATACTTCATCGGTTCGGCCGACTGCATGAAGCGCAATCTGGAGAGTCGGGTCGAGGTGGTGGCGCCGGTGGAGCTCCCGGAGTTGCAGCGGGAATTGCGGCAAATTCTGGATGTTCAGCTCAACGACCGGCGTGATGCCTGGGACATGCAGTCCGATGGCGCCTACATTCAACGCACGCCCGGCGAGGGTGACGATCCGCGCGGCTCTCAACTGATGCTGATCGAGCTGGCCGAGCGTCGACAAAAGGAGGCGCGGCGCTTGAAGAAGCGCAAACCCAAGGGTATCGCCCGGCGGCCGATCTTTGAACGCTGACCCGCGCTTGCGGCCCCTGGACGCGCGAGCCGTCACCCACGTCAAGGCCACCCCGCTCTCCCTGACGGTCGACACCACCAGCGAGGAGGCCTTCATTGCCATCGTCGGTGCTTGTCTGGGGCACGCCGAAGCCAACCGGCTGGCGGTGCTGGACGATCAGGTCGAGGGTGTCCATCAGATGCGGGTAGCGTTTCGCCGGCTGCGCTCCGGCCTCAAGATCTTTCGGCCGCTGATCCCGCGCGAGGCCAGCGCCGAACTGGTGGCGGGCATCCGCTGGNNTGAACGGTTTTCTGGGGCCGGCCCGCGACTGGGATGTATTTCTGGAAGAAGGCATGTCGCCGGTGTTCGCGCGCTTTCCCCGCAAGCGCGGCCTGCACTTGTTTCGGGCCAGGGCCGAGGCCCTCCGTCGGAGCCACTATCGAAGCTTGCGCGCGGCGCTGGAAGAACCCCATTATCCCCTGCTGTTGCAGCAGGTTGCCGGCTGGTTGGGGTGCCGCGCCTGGCGGGATGATCTGACTGACTCGCGGCGGAATCGGCTGGAAGAACCGGTGCTGAAGTTCGCCACCCCGCTGTTGGAAGACGATTATCGACGGGTACTGAAGCGAGGCGAGGATTTCGCCCGGCTGACCGCCGAGGAGCGGCACGCGCTGCGGATTCGCATCAAGGAACTGCGCTACGCATTGGATTTCTTCGCCAGCCTCTACCCGGTGGCGCCAGTCAAACCCTTTCTGGGCGCCTTGGCTAAGCTGCAAGATGATCTGGGGGTGATGAACGATATCGCGGTCACCCGGCGCTTGCTGGACGAGGCCCGGCTGAGCACGGTGTCCGCCGCCCGGCAAGTGATCGACGGTTGGTACGGTTGCCGGCTGGATGTCCATGAATACCAGTTCGCCGAGTCTTGGCGGCACTTCGTGGACTGCGAGCGACCCTGGAAGGATTGACCCGGCCATTTTTCGCGTGGTGGCTGAATTTATGGTAAAGCATGAACGTGGCTGACCGCCGGCGCGACATCCGGCGGTCAATTCGTTCCTTACGGGAGAACAACCATGTCCGGACCGACCTTGACCCAGCAGTTGACCGAACTGATTACCGGCAAACCGGTCGTGGCCACCGATTTGGAACAGGCGGCGCTGCTGACGCTGGATGCGATGGCCAACGCGCTGGGCGCGCGGATGACCGAGCCAGGCGCGATCTTGCTGCGTTGGGCCGACGAAACCGCGATCGCCGACGCCGCGCGTCGCGCCTTCCTGTTGGGATCGCTGACCCATATTCTGGAAACCGACGATCTGCACCGAACTTCGGTGGTGCATCCGGGTTGCGTGGTGGTGCCGGCGGCCTGGGCGGTGGCGGCGCGGGAAGGCATCCGCGGCCATGCCATGCTGAGGGCGGTGCTGTGGGGGTTCGAGGCAGTGACTCGGGTGGGGATGGCGGTCGGCCCGACCCATTATCGGCTTTGGCACAACACCGCCACCTGTGGTCCCTATGGTTCGGCCATGGCGACGGCGGCGTTGCTGCGGTTGGATGCGCCGGCCACGATCCACGCCCTGGGTAATGCCGGTGCGCAATCCTTCGGGCTGTGGCAGTTTTTGGAGACCGGAACGATGACCAAGCACCTGCACGCCGGACGGGCGGCGGAGGCGGGGGTGTTGGCGGCGGATCTGGCCCGGTTCGGTTTCACCGGTCCGCCGGCCATCTTGGAAGGAGCCAAGGGTTGGTTCGCTGCCACCTGTCCCGATGCCGACCCTGCCGCGGTGACACGCGACCCGGACGGTCCCTGGCAATTGTTGCTCACCTCGATCAAACCTTGGCCGTCTTGCCGGCATACTCATCCGGCCATCGACGCAGCTCGCGAATTACGGCACCGTTGCCCGATTGGCGCCATCGAGCGGGTGGAAGTGGAGAGCTATCCGGCGGCGCTGGAGGTTTGCGACCGGCCGCTGCCGCGGAGCGATTACGAGGCCAAATTCTCGCTGCAACATTGCGTGGCGGCGGCGTTGGCGCGGGATGCCGTGGATTTCGCCGCCTTCGCCGAGCCGGCGCGGGCCGAACTGGCGGAATTGCGCGGGCGGGTGATCCTGCGGGTGGCCGAACCCTATGCCGCTGTTTATCCCGCGGCTTGGGGGAGCGCGGTGACCGTGGTGTTGCGCGATGGCGAACGAGTCACGGTCGGGCGCGCTCATGCCAAGGGTGATCCCGAGGCACCGATGACGCCGGTCGAATTGATCGCCAAGGCGCGGATGTTGATGGTTCACGGCGGAATCCGCGAACCAGACCGGCTCATCGATGCAATATTGGCGTTATCCGATGATTCGGCGCTACCGGAGCTGCCTTAAATTTGAGCAAATATTTCAGCAGTGCAACAAAAATTTAGGTATAAGCTGTTGTTTTTTCTGTTAAAATGTTGTTTTTTGCCGAAAAACAACGAAAAGTAGTGTGTTTGCTCTAAATTTTTTGTTAGAATAACAACCGTGCAGCAGACATCTTTAGCTTCTCCTCAGTCTGCTGCACATCCTCCTTTGGTGGTTTTTGGCCGGACGCTCTTTAGTCCGGCCCTTTTTGTTTTCAGGGTACCGAGGTTGGCTTGAGCGCCGAGACATGCATGATCGAGTTCCGCCGCATTCCACCCAAACCACCCGATTGCGAGTTGTGCGGCAGGCTCATGTCCGCGCTGACCCGCCATCATTTGATTCCCCGCACCCGCCATCGCAAGAAGCGCACCCAACGGTTGTTCGAGCGTGAGGAAACCCGCACCCTCATTCTGTGGATCTGCCGACCCTGCCACGATCATATTCATGGCGTGCTCAGCGAGAAGGAAATGGCGGCGGGCTACCGCAGTCGCGAAGCGTTGCTGGCGCATCCGGCGATTCACCGCTTTGTGGCGTGGATCGGGACCAAGCCGGCGAATTTTACGCCGGCGGGGCGAAATCCGAAGCGCTAGTCAGCGCGCATCCCCATCTGGTTTGTCCGGTTGACCGGCGTGTTCAAGCCCTGGAAACGGCCAGTACTCGTCCCAACCAGCCGGCGACATCCTGGATTTCCTGCCAGCACACTTCGTGGCCCATGCCGTAATCCTGCCATTCCACTCGATAAGCCAGACTCTCCAGCAACTCGGCGCTTTGTTGGCCGTAACGCAGCGGAATGACGGCATCGTAGTCGCCATGGGCCATGAAGATCGGCGTTTGCCGATTGGCGGGCCGCCGTTCGCCATTCAGCTTGCTGGCCAAGGGAAGGTAGCAGGACAAGGCCAGAATGCCGGCCAAGCGATCGGGATAACGTAGCGCGGTATGCAAGGCCATGGCTCCGCCCTGGGAGAAACCAGCCAGCACGATGCGCTCGGCGGGAATGCCGCGTTTCCTTTCGCGTTCGAGCAACTCGTAAATCGCCCGCTCGGAGGCATACACGCCATCGGGATCTTCCCGACGCGGCAAGTCCATGCTCAGCACGTCGTACCAGGCCCGCATCCGCATTCCGCCGTTGACCGTGACCGGGCGGATCGGTGCGTTGGGAAAGACGAAGCGGATGCCTAGTTCCGGTGGCAAGCGCAGTTCCGGTACGATGGGTTCGAAATCATGAGCATCGGCACCCAACCCGTGCATCCAGATCACGCTGGAGCGGGCGGCGCCGGTGGGTTCGATCTCAACGGTGGTCAGAGGTTTATCGGTCATGAACAATTCCCGTGGATTGGCGGTCAGGTGGCATTACCGAGGAAAGCGGCCTGGCTTGTCAAGCCACGTCGTTCGGCCAATTGCGCGCTATACTGGCGACGATTTCGTGTCCGACCTCAGGATATTTCTCGATGCCTAGATTTTGCCCCGGACGGGTGCTGACGGGGCTGCTGTTGGCGGTGCTGCTGGCCGGTTGTGGCCAGAAGGGTCCGCTGTATCTGCCCAAGCCCCAGTCACAGCCGTCGTCGTCCGAGCAGCCCCCCACCGCGAAGCCTTGAATCATGGACCATTTCGAATACCGCGACGGCCGGTTGCATGCCGAGGACGTGTCGGTCGCCGACATCGCGGCGATGGTCGGCACCCCTTGCTACATTTATGCCCGCGCCACGATCGAACGCCACTGGCGCGCTTTCGACCAGGCTTTCGGCGAACATCCCCATCTGGTCTGCTACGCGGTCAAGGCCAACAGCAACCTAGCGGTGCTGAATGTGCTCGCCCAGTTGGGGGCCGGTTTCGACATCGTATCCGGCGGCGAACTGGAACGCGTGCTGGCGGCCGGTGGCGATCCCGGAAAAATCGTGTTTTCGGGAGTCGGCAAGCGCCGTGACGAACTGGAACACGCCCTCGAAATGGCTATTCGCTGTTTCAACGTCGAATCCGAAGCGGAGTTGGCGCTGCTGGAGCGCGTGGCGGCGGAACGAGGTCGGCGGGCGCCGGTGTCGCTGCGCATCAATCCGGACGTGGACGCCGATACGCATCCTTATATCTCCACCGGACTCAAGCAGAACAAGTTTGGCATCGAGGTGGAGCGGGCGTTGACGGTGTATGCGCGGGCCGCGGCCTCGCCGCATCTGGAAGTCGTTGGCGTGGATTGCCATATCGGTTCGCAGTTGACCCGGGTGGCGCCGTTCGTGGACGCGCTGGAGCGGGTGCTGGCGTTGGTGGGGCGGTTGAAAGAGCGGGGGATCGCGATCCGGCATCTCGACTTGGGGGGCGGGCTGGGCATTCGCTATCGCGACGAGGAACCGCCGCTGCCGGCCGAGCATGCCGCCGCCCTGCTGGAACGCCTGCGCGGCCGGTCCCACGAAATCCTGATCGAGCCGGGCCGGGCCATCGTGGGCAACGCCGGCATTCTGGTGACGCGGGTGGAACTACTCAAGCAGGGCGACGAAAAGAGTTTCGCGGTGGTGGACGCGGCGATGAATGATCTGTTGCGGCCAGCCTTGTACTCGGCTTGGCAAGCGATCGTCCCGGTCGAACCGCGCGCGATGGGCGAGCCGCGCCGCTACGACGTGGTGGGGCCGATCTGCGAGACCGGCGACTTTCTCGGCAAGGACCGGGACTTGAACATCGAACCGGGCGACTTGTTGGCGGTGCGTTCCGCCGGCGCTTACGGCTTTGCCATGAGTTCCAACTACAATTCCCGGCCGCGCGCCGCCGAGGTGATGGTGCACGGTAGCCGTTTCCAGGTGGTGCGCCGGCGGGAAACGGTGGCGGAACTGTATGCTGGCGAAACAGTATGGTCGTGAACCCGAGTTTTCGCGGTTCGACGATGGCCTGGTGAACGTCCCGCAAGGAGCCAATTTCATGAACTCCCGGTTTGCTAATCCCTCCATGGATGAAATCCGTGCCCTCCTGATGCGGATCAAGACCATCGCCGTGGTTGGGCTGTCCGCATCGCCGCGTCGGCCCAGCCACGGCGTCGCCCAAGCGCTGCAAGGTTTCGGTTATCGCATCATCCCGGTCAATCCCGCCTTGTCGGAAGGATTGGGCGAGAAGGCTTATCCGAGTCTGCGCGATTTGCCCGAGCCGGTGGATCTGGTGGACGTGTTCCGCGATCCTTGCCACGTCGCCGCCATCGTCGACGAGTGCATCGACCTGAAGCTGTCGGCCCTGTGGTTACAGGATGGCGTGATCGATTCGGCGGCGGCGTCGCGGGCGCGGGCGGCCGGATTGACCGTGGTGATGGACCGCTGTATTTACCGCGACTATATCCGACTGGTGGCATGACCATGCCCACCGTCTCCAACCTCTAACCACGCAAGCTCGATGTTGCAATGACCGATCAAATCTCCGAACCCCCGGTTCAGCACCGAACCTTCGAACACCCAGTCCAGCACCGACTGAAACTGCGCAACCTGCGTCTGTCCGACTACGGCGATGTCGAGGAGATCATGGAAGCGGTCTACCCCAGCATGGACGGTGCCTGGAGTCGCGAGCAGTTCGCTTCCCAGATCGCCCGTTTTCCGGAAGGGCAAATCTGCATCGAGGATAACGGCAAGGTGGTGGCGGCCACCATCAGTCTGATCGTGGATTACGGTCGCCACGGCGATCGCCACACCTACAATCAGATCATCGGTGACGGCTACCTCACCACCCACGACCCCAATGGCGACACCTTGTACGGGGTGGATATCTTTGTCCATCCCGACTACCGCGACATGCGGCTCGGCCGGCGGCTGTACGATGCCCGCAAGGAACTGTGCGAGAAGCTCAACCTGCGCGCCATCATCGTCGGCGGCCGGATCCCCGGCTACGGCAAGTACGCCCACGACATGACTCCCCAGCAGTACGTGGAGCAGGTGCGGGCCAAGGAACTGGTGGACCCCATCCTGACCTTCCAGTTGGCCAACGACTTCCATGTGCGCAAGATCGTGACCGGTTATCTGCCCGACGACACCGAGTCCCAAGCTTACGCCGTGCTGCTGGAATGGCTGAACATCTACTACGAGGACAAGGAAGTCCTGATCGGCGGCCGCAAATCGGTGGTGCGGGTTGGGGCGGTGCAGTGGCAGATGCGGCAGACGGTCTCGCTGGACGATCTGTTGCGGCAGGTCGAATATTTCGTGGATGCGGTGGCGGGCTACAAGACCGATATCGTGTTGTTCCCGGAATTCTTCAACGGCCCGTTGATGGCGCAGTTCAACCAGCGCAA
>JAGRHI010000044.1:23828-25596 GCA_020445045.1 Candidatus Competibacteraceae bacterium | reverse complement strand
CCTATAATGTCAACATTATCGCCGGCAGCATGCCGGAATATGGCAGCGGCGCCTTGTACAATGCCACTTATTTGTGCCGGCGCGATGGTACCTGGGATAAGCAGTCCAAGCTGCATATTACCCCCGACGAGCGGTCCTACTGGGGGCTTCAGGGCGGCGACTCGCTCAGGGTATTCGAACTGGATGTCGGCAAGATCGGCATTTTGATCTGCTACGACGTGGAATTTCCGGAACTGCCGCGGTTGCTGGCCGATCAAGGCATGCAGATTCTGTTCGTGCCGTTCTGGACCGACACCAAGAACGCCTACCTGCGAGTGCGGCGTTGCGCGCAGGCCCGGGCCATCGAGAACGAATGCTACGTCGTGATTTCCGGCAGTGTCGGCAACCTGCCGCGGGTGGAGAACATGGACATGCAGTACTCTCAGGCGGCGGTGTTCACCCCGTCCGACTTCGCTTTCCCGCACGACGCCATTGCCGCCGAGGCCACGCCGAACACCGAAATGACGCTGATCGTCGATCTGGATCTGGATAATCTCAAGGAGATGCGCATGCACGGCAGCGTGCGCAACTTCCGCGACCGGCGGCTGGATTTGTACAAGATTGCATGGACGGGCAGGAGTTGATGTTTTGAATTATAAAAATAAATTCGCTTGATCTGGTCGGAGTCGAGGCGATGAAACTGCACTTCACCAAGATGCAAGGGCTCGGCAACGATTTCGTGGTGATCGACGGCGTCAGCCAGCCCGTGGTGTTGACGCCGGAGCACATCCGCCGATTCGCGAATCGTCACTTCGGTATCGGTTGCGACCAGGTGCTGTTGGTCGAACCCGCCGATCGGGAAGACGCCGACTTTCGCTACCGGATCTTCAACGCCGACGGTGGAGAGGTGGGGCAGTGCGGTAACGGTGCCCGTTGTTTCGCCCGTTTCGTCCGTGATCGAGGGTTAAGCGACCAGAATCGCTTGTGCGTGGCGACCGCGACCGGTTTGCTGCGCCTGACGATCCAAGCGGACGGCCGGGTGACGGTGGACATGGGCCAGCCGCGGTTCGATCCGGCCGACGTGCCCTTTCTCGCCACCGAACGCGTGCCGCTCTATCCGATCGCCGCCGACGGAACCGAACTGGAAATCGGTGTGGTGTCCATGGGCAACCCGCACGCGGTACTGCGAGTGGATGATGTGGAGCACGCGCCGGTGGCGCATCTGGGGCCTTTGCTGGAGCGGCATGATCGCTTTCCCCAGCGCGCCAACATTGGATTCATGCAGGTGGTCGCGCCGGACCAGATTCGGCTACGAGTCTATGAACGCGGCGTCGGCGAAACGCTGGCCTGTGGCAGCGGCGCCTGCGCGGCGGTGGTCGCGGGCCGGTTATGGGGTCTGCTGTGGCCCAGCGTGCGGGTCGAGCTGCCTGGTGGGGCGTTGGATATCCACTGGGCGGGCGAGGGTGAGCCGGTGACCATGACCGGGCCGGCGGTAACGGTATTCGAAGGCTGGATCGAGCCATGAACGCGAGGCGGCCAACCGCAAGGTGGATCGAACGATGAGCGACGAAGAGGCGGTACCGGATCCGACGGAAATCGAACCCGTCGTGGTCAACTGGCTGCGCGAGCATCCCGAATTTTTCGTCCGTCATCCCGATCTGGTGGAGAGCCTGCGGGTGCCTCATCCCTGCGAGCCGGCGGTGTCGCTGCTGGAGTACCAGAACCGTTTGTTGCGGGAGCGTGGCCAGCGCCTGCATGGCAAGCTGCTGGAACTGGTCGCCATCGCCCG
>JAGRHI010000044.1:18487-23821 GCA_020445045.1 Candidatus Competibacteraceae bacterium | reverse complement strand
GCGACAACGACCGGCTGGCGGAACGGGTCCAGCGGCTGGCGCTGGACCTGCTGGACGCACCGAACGAATTGGATGGGCTGCTGTATCGCATAAAAGCAGTGCTACGGGACGAATTCAACGCCGATTGCATCGCCCTATGTCTAGAAGCCGCGCTCGTCACCGGCTCGGGGGCGGCGGAATTTCTGCGCCCGGACGCGCTTGCCCTGTTCGAAGGCTTGCTGCAGGTTGGCAAATCGCGCTGCGGTCGCTTGCGTCCGGAGCAGGCCACCGCGCTGTTCGGCGATTGCGCGTCGCGGGTGGCTTCGGCGGCGCTGGTGCCCTTGGGCGACGGCCGGTGGCGAGGGCTGCTGGCGCTGGGCAGTTGGGACGAGCAGCGCTTCCATCCCGGCGCCGGCACGCTGTTTCTGGGGCGGGCCGGCGAACTGGTCGGCCGGGCGCTACAGGCGCGTCTATTGGCCGACGGGTGGCGGGCGCGGTCCGACCCATCCTCGGCGCATGAGGGCTAGGACGCTTTTACGGTTCTTCCCGAGACCCCAACCAGTGATCCAGTCGCGCGTGGGCTTCGCCGATGCCCTGGCCGGTCAGCGCCGAGAACAACTGGGCGCTGGCGCCCGGATGATTCGCCGCCAGCCCCCGTTTCAACTGAGCCAGCGCCGCCAGCGCCGCGCCCCGGCTGAGTTTATCCGCCTTGGTCAACAGGATGTGCGCCGGTAGTTCGCGGGCGGCGCAGCCATCCAGCAGTTGGCGATCCATGTCGGTCAGCGGATGGCGGATATCCATTAGCAGCAGCAGGCCGCGCAGCGCCGCGCGCCCGGTCAAATAGCGTTCCAGCAGTTCTCCCCAGTGTCGGCGAATCGAGTCGGGAACCCGGGCATAACCGTAACCCGGCAAATCGACCAAGTAGCGATCCGGTTCCACCAGAAAGAAGTTGAGCAGTTGGGTCCGGCCGGGCGTTTTGCTGACACGGGCCAACTGCCGTTGGCCGGTGAGAAGGTTGATCGCGCTGGATTTGCCGGCGTTGGAGCGGCCGGCGAAGGCCACTTCCCGGCCAGTATCGGGTGGAAGCTGGGCCAGGGCGTTAACGCTGTACAGAAAACGGACGCCACGCCAGCGGCCGTCGGTCGATGCGGCTCGGGTGGGGATAGGAGTAGTATCTTTAGGGTTTCTCATTGAACTCAAAGGCCGAAACTGATATATAAAACTGCCGCTTTCGGGACGGGACCGATTCAGGCAAGCACCAGTTCCGTCACCGCCGAGCGAGGCTTGGCCACCGGCCCGCGTTGCTCTGTTCCGCGCCGGCGGCAGGTCGCCTGAACCGAATACCGTCATCGTACAGGAGCCTTCCAAAAATGAAAAAACTCGTTGTGATCGCCGCGACCTGCGCATTGCTCGGTTCCACAACCGCCGTGTTGGCCGCTGGCGACGCCACCGCCGGCAAGGCCAAATCCGCCACCTGCGCGGCTTGTCATAGTCCGGACGGCAACAGCACCAATCCCCAGTATCCCAAACTGGCGGGGCAAAGCGCCGACTATCTGCTCAAGCAATTGCAGGAATTCAAGAGCGGCGCCCGCGCCAACCCGATCATGGCCGGCATGGTCGCGCCATTGAGCCCGCAGGACATGGAGGATTTGTCGGCTTATTTCTCGAATCAGCCAATCACCCGCGCCGCGGCCGATCCGGCCCTGGCGCCAGTGGGCGAGGCGCTCTTCCGTGGTGGGGATCTCAACAGTGGCGTTCCGGCCTGCTCGGCTTGTCACGGTGCCACCGGCGCCGGCAATCCGGCCGCCAAATTTCCGGCGTTGGCCGGCCAGCACGCGGAATACGCGGAGATTCAGTTGAAAGCCTTCCGCGCCATGGAGCGCGCCAACGACGCCGGTCAGATGATGCGCGTCATCGCGGCAAAGTTGACCGACCCGCAAATCAAGGCGGTTTCGTCCTACGTGCAGGGCCTGCAATAAGTCTTGAGCGAGCCGGGCCGGATACCGCCGGTTTCGCAATAGGGTGGCTGAACGGTCACCCTTTTTACTTCCACGCCATCTGGCCTCGGTAGCGATCGAGTTCAAACCGGTTCGAAATGCCTGAACCGATGCCGCCCGCTCGGGTCGAACAGGCTTCCCGAATGCTTTCCCGAACCATATCGTGAACGAAACCGCCGCGCGTCAATCCGATCACCGCCGTACCCTGGGCTGGGTGTTGCTGGAATTCTTCGGTTCCATGAACTTGGCGATCACCCTGCTAGTGGTGGTGGCGATCGCTTCGGTGATTGGCACGGTTTTGCAGCAAAATCAGCCCTATCCGGATTATGTGCTCAAAGTTGGGCCCTTCTGGTTCGAGGTGTTCCGCCGGCTGGGGTTGTACGATATCTACGGTGCTGGGTGGTTCGTCGGTATTCTGGCGTTCCTGATTTTGTCCACCAGCGTTTGTCTGTACCGACAGGTACCGAGGATGCTGCGGGAGATGGTGCGGTTCCGCGCCAATGTCCAGGCTCGTTCGCTGCGCGGTTTCCACCAGCACGCCGAGTGGCGGCTGCCGGATCGTGGCCTCGACGCCACGCAGAGCGCGGTGACCGAGATGCTGCGGGCGCGAAGCTACCGCTGGCGCGCCCACGATAGCGGCGATCACCGGGTGGTGGCGGCGATGAAAGGTCGCTACAACCGTCTCGGTTATCTGTTCACGCACGCCGCGGTGGTGATGATCGGTATCGGCGGCCTGTTGGATGGCAATCTGTGGCTGAAGCTGAAGGAGTGGCGCGGCGAGATCGTGCTGGAAACCCGTGACCTGGCCGCCCGCGATATTCCTCCGGCCAGCCGGCTGGCGCCCGGCGCGGTGCCGGCGTTCCGCGGCAACGTGATGCTGCCCGAGGGCGCCGCGGCCAATTTCGTGTTCCTTCGCGCGCGCGATGGTTTTGTGTTGCAGGAACTGCCGTTCGCCATCGAACTGAAGGATTTCCAGGTCGCCTACTACGACACCGGCCAGCCGAAATCTTTCGTCAGCCAAGTGCTTATCCATGATCGGGAGCATTTGGGCGACCAGCCCATGGAAGCGACCATCCGCGTCAACCACCCGCTGAACTATCGCGGTTATTCGATTTACCAGTCCGACTTCGGCGATGGTGGCTCCAAGCTGGATCTGCGCGCCTGGCCGTTGACCATGGCTCGGCTGGAGCCGACCGAAGCCAAGGGGACGGTGGGCAGTTCCCTGAAAGTGGGAGGGCCGACTGGAGCGCTCACCCTGGAGCTGGACAATTTCCGCCTGTTCAACCTGCTGCCGGAGCCCGATGCCCGGCCCGGCGAGCGCAAGTTTCGCAACTTTGGCCCCAGCATTGGTTTCAAGCTGCGCGACGCGGCCGGCGAGGCCCGGGAATATTTAAATTACATGGCGCCGGTGCAACTGGAGGGTCGCTGGTTTTTCATTAGCGGCATGCGCGCCCAACTCGGCGAGCCGTTCACCTATCTGCATATTCCGGCGGACCCGAACAACAGTCCCGAACGCTTCCTGCGTTTCAACGCCCGCTTGCGCGATTCCGACTGGCTGCGTGGTGTTCTGGCCCGCCGCGCCGTGCCGGCGACGGACGAAAGCCCGGCATACCGCCGCGACCTCGAACGAGTGCGGTTGAGCTTGGTCGAACTGTTCGCCCAGGGTGGAACCACTGCGGTGACGGAGCGGGCCAAGGCGGTGGTGTCGGCCGAACGGCTGCGGGAAGCGAGTGCGCTGTATCTCAATATCCTGCGCGATACCTTGGCCCAAGTCTTCGTCGAGGTACTGCGCGAGGAGGGGATCGACGTCGATCATGGCGTCGGCGAGCGCGAGGAGACGTTTTTCAACGACGCCGTGTCGGCGCTGTCCGGGCTGCCGACCTATGCTTCGCCCTTCTACCTGCAACTGAGTGGTTTTCAGCAGGTGGAGGCTTCTGGATTGCAAGTCACCCACAGCGGTGGAGTCAGCGTGGTCTACACCGGCTTTGCTTTACTGGTCATCGGTGTCTTCATCATGTTTTATACTTCGCATCGTCGGTTGTGGGTTTGGTTGGCGATCGAGGATGGGGCGACCCGGTTGATTCTGGCCGGTACCGGCAACCGCCGCCAAGCCGAATTTGCCCGCGAGTTCGCTGGCTTGCGGGCGATGTTCGAGCGGCGGCTGGGACCATCCGGGAAAGAATGATTCGCGCCGTCCGCCATCCCGCCTCCGGACGTGCCGGCGGCGGATGTCGGGGCGCGGTAGCGATAGCCATGAGAGGAGCGGAATGACAATGGCGGTAACGCGCGAAGCGATGTTGGAGCAGTGGGAGCAGCCGTCCTTTTGGCGCTGTTTGACGGTCTGGGACGGACTGTGGGTGCTGATGGCGGCGGCTGGCTCGATCCTGGTCTGGTGGCTCTATCGCTCGTACATGGATGACTACGAGATCGCCATCCAGGCCGGTAGCACCCTGGGGCTGATCGCTTGGGGGCTGTACTGGAAACCAGCGCGGTTGTTCGCCCTGGCGGTGGCGGTGCTGGCGACGTTGGCGCTGTGGCGCTACGGCGCGGATTATTCCTTGCGTCAGAGCGATTTCTGGCTCAAATACTTTCTGGAAAGCCAGGTCGCGTTCATGTGGATGAGCGCCTTGTACGTGCTGGCCACCGTCACCTATTTCGTCGCGCTGCTCGGCCGTTCCGACTTCGTCGGCAAGACCGCGACCGCCCTGACCTGGACGGCGACGGTCATGGGCGCGACCGGCCTACTGGTGCGTTGGCGCGAATCCTATCTGTTGGGGGCCGACATCGGTCATATCCCGGTCAGCAACCTGTACGAAGTGTTCATCCTGTTTGCGTTGATTACCGCGTTGCTCTATCTCTTTTACGAGGATCGTCATCGTACCCGCGCCATGGGTGGTTTCGCCCTGCTGGTGATCAGCGGAGCCGTCGCCTTCTTGCTGTGGTACACCTTTGACCGCGAGGCCCATCACATTCAACCACTGATTCCAGCCTTGCAGAGCTACTGGATGAAGATCCACGTGCCGGCCAACTTCATCGGCTACGGCGCGTTTTCCTTGGCGGCGATGCTCGGGGTGGCCTACCTGCTGCGGTCCGGCGTCGAGGCGCGTTGGCCGGATGGCTTGCTGGCGCGGGTATTGCCACCGCTGGAGTTGCTGGACGATGTCATGTACAAAGCCATCGCGCTAGGGTTCGCCGCCTTCACCATCGCCACTATTCTTGGTGCGCTATGGGCGGCCGAGGCTTGGGGTGGTTACTGGTCCTGGGACCCCAAGGAAACCTGGGCGCTGATCGTCTGGCTGAATTATGCGGCTTGGCTACACCTGCGGTTGACCAAGGGCTGGCGCGGCACGCCGATGGC
>JAGRHI010000044.1:0-18413 GCA_020445045.1 Candidatus Competibacteraceae bacterium | reverse complement strand
TACGGCACGCTGTAAAGCCGGTCCGCCGCCCCATTTCCGCCAACCGAAATCGAGAGAATTCCCGCGATGCCGAACCTATTTCGTCGCCTGCTGCCGATCGTGCTGGCCTGCGCGTTGCCGCTGGTTGTCGTCCACGCCGCCGATCCGGCCACGCCGCCGTTTGAGGAGGGCAAGGATTATGTACGTCTGTCGACGCCGATGCCGACGGACACGCCCGATAAAATCGAAGTGATCGAGATGTTCTGGTACGGTTGTCCGCACTGCTTCGATCTGGAGCCGAAAGTGCTGGAATGGCTGAAACATAAGCCTGACAACGTCGCCTTCGTGCGGATTCCGGTCGCGTTTGGGGCCAGTTGGGAGCTTGGCGCCCGTGCCTACTATGCCGCCGAGACTTTGGGTGTGTTGGACCAGATTCATGAGCCCTTGTTCGCGGCCATGCATCAGCACAAGCTGAAGGACGAAGACGACCTAGCGGCGTTCTTCGCCGAGCACGGGGTCGATCAGGATGCCTTCCGCAAGGCCTACTCCTCGTTCCAGACCGAGACCCAGCTGCGCCGCGGCAACCAATTGGCACAGCGTTACGGGGTGCGAGGCGTGCCGGCGGTGATCGTCAACGGCAAGTACGATGTGCGCTCGCCGCGTATGTTCGAGGTCGTGGATTTCCTGATCGCCCAGGAAGCCGCCGCGCCCGGAGGCTAGCGGCGCACAATGAGCGACCAGGGCGAATCATGCCGCTTGCGGCTGCTCAGCTACAACATCCAGAGCGGGTTGACCACCCGCAAGTATTCCCAGTATTTCACCCGCAGTTGGAAACATCTGGTGCCGGTGCCATCGCGGATGAGCAACCTGGACGGGATCGCCCGGGTGTTGACCGGCTACGACCTGGTGGGTTTGCAGGAAGTGGACGCCGGCAGCCTGCGCAGCGGCTTCGTCAACCAAGTAAAATATCTGGCGGATTATGCCGGCTTCGCGTACGTGTTCGATCAGTCCAACCGCCGGATCGGCATGATTTCGCAGCACGGCAATGCGGTGCTCAGCCGCATCCGGCCGACCGCCATCACCGAGCACAAGTTGCCGGGGCTGATTCCGGGTCGAGGCGTGCTGGAAGTCCGGTTCGGCGCGGGGAAGGACGCCTTGCACGTGCTGATCGTCCATATGGCGCTGGGTCGGCGCGGCCGCCTGTTGCAAATCGAATTTCTGGCCAATTTGGTGCGCGATTACCGGCACATCATCCTGATGGGCGATCTCAATTGCCGGTCGGATAGCCCGGAGATGGGAACATTGTTGGCGACGGCCCGTCTGTGCGAGCCGGCGCCCGGCCTGCAAACCTTTCCCAGTTGGCAGCCGGATCGACATCTGGACCATATTCTGGTATCGCCATCCATCGCGGTCGAACGGGTGGAAGTGTTGAATCACGTTTATTCGGACCATCTGCCGATCGCCATGGAGGTGCGGTTACCGGAGGAATGCGAGGTTCAGTGTTCAGGAGACAGGAATCAGGTCAAGGAACTGCACGCGCTCCCCTAAACTTTGTGCAACGGTCTTTACTCCTTTGAATTCCGAATGCTTTTGGAATGCGTTGGAACAGCGCATCGGCGCGATGACCGGCCGGCGTTTCGTCGCCCGGCGGCGCGAGCCACTCGGTGGCGGTTGCATCAATCAGGCGTGGCGGGTCGGAGACGGTGAACGGGATTTTTTCGTCAAGACCCATGGCGCCGCCATTGCCCGGACCATGTTCGAGGCGGAGGCCGCCGCTCTGGCGGAGCTGGCCGCGACCGGGGCCGTGCGGGTGCCCTTGCCGGTTGGGCATGGTACCGCCGCCGGCCTGACTTTTCTGGTGCTGGAGTACCTGCCGCTGGGTGGGGGCGGAGCGCGGGCGCTGGAGCCGCTGGGACGCCGGTTGGCCGCGCTGCACCGCATTCCCCAACCGTTTTTCGGTTGGCATCGAGACAACACCATCGGATCGACCCCCCAGCTCAATGACCGTGGCGATGATTGGATCGCATTCTGGCGCGAGCGACGGTTCGGCTTTCAATTGGAACTGGCCGCCCGCAACGGCCATGGCGGCGAACTACAACGGCGGGGCGAGCAACTGCTGGCGCGATTCGCGGGGCTGTTCGCCGATTACCAGCCGGCGCCGGCGCTGCTGCACGGCGATTTGTGGGGCGGCAACGTCGGCTGCACCGTGGATGGGGAGCCGGTCATCTTCGACCCGGCCTGCTATTACGGCGACCGTGAGGCGGATCTGGCGATGACCGAGTTGTTCGGCGGTTTTCCAGAACGTTTTTACGCCGCTTACCGGGAAGAATTGCCGCTGGATAGGGGTTACCCGCAACGGCGGACGCTGTATAACCTGTATCATGTACTCAACCATCTCAACCTGTTCGGCGGCGGCTACCGTGCCCAGGCCGAACGCATGATCGAGCGGTTGCTGGCGGAATTGGGTTGACGGGAGGCAGGGAGCGACAATAGCGGAGCGGATGGATTCGGCTCGGCGATGACTTGGCGCTTTACCCGTCCGATTCACGTCCGGCCGATTGTCGCTTCACCGGTTTGTCGATCTCCCGGTTATCGCGATCACCTTGATTCACCGAACGGCTGGATGCAGGAAAACGCTCGATGCCCACCGCCACCGATCATCTCGAATTGCCCGCTCCGGCGCCCGGCACGCGGCGGACGTTGCGGGTCCATCGCTACGGCACGCCCGGCGCGCGGCCCAAGGTCTATTTTCAGGCCGCCCTGCACGCCGACGAAATACCGGCCTTGCTGGTGGCGCAGCACCTGCTGCGCGGGTTGGAACAGGCTCAGGAACAAGGCCGGATGGTGGGTGAGGTGGTGGTCGTTCCGGTCGCCAATCCAATTGGCTTGAACCAACACTGCAACGGCCGTTTGTTGGGTCGCTTCGATGGCGAGGGCACCGGCAATTTCAATCGCGGTTTTCCCGATCTGGCGCCGTTGGCGCTGGAGCGCTTGCGAGGGCGGTTGCGCGCCGATCCGGCTGACAATGCGGCATCGATCCGCGCGACCTTGCGGACGGTGCTGGCCGAACGACGAGCGGCGCGGGAGGCGGACGCGCTCAAGCTAGCGTTATTGGAGCAGGCCATCGACGCCGATTTCGTCTTCGACCTGCACTGCGACGGCGAGGCGCTATTACACTTGTATGCATCGCGCTGGCAGGCGGACGAGGCGCGGGCGCTGGGCGCGGAACTGGGCGCGGCGGCGATCTTGCTGGAAGAAGAGCCGGGCGGCAATCCCTTCGACCAAGCCTGCGCTGGTCCGTGGTGGAAGCTGCGCGCGGCGCTGGCGATGGACGGTCCAGTGCCGCTGGCCTGTTTCGCGACCACGGTGGAACTGCGCGGGCAGGCGGATGTAAGCGATGAATACGCGGCGGCCGACGCGGCGGCGCTGCTGCGGTTCCTGCGACGGCGGGGCGTGATTGCCGGCGAGCCGGGGCCGTTGCCGGAACCGCGTTGCCAGCCGACCCCACTGGATGGGGTGGATGTGCTGACCGCGCCGGTCGCCGGGGTGCTGGTCTATCGCAAACGCCTGGGTGATGCGGTATCGGTCGGCGAGGTGGTGGCGGAGCTGGTGGACCCGCTTGGCGAACCGCTCGGCGCGGCTCGGTTGGCGGTCCGTGCCGCAACCAGCGGCCTCTTGTTTGCCCGCATGAGCGAGCGACTGGCGCGACCCGGACAGAAATTCTGCAAGGTGGCGGGACGGGAACCCTTGAGTTATCGCCAATCCGGAAAGTTGCTGGAAGATTAGATCAGCGATAATGGCGCGGCGACCTGGCCAGACGATTGTTTCGGTGAGCGGGCTTTCCCCGCTTTCAGGTCCGGACGGCGCCGATCGGAGGGAACGCACATGGCGCGATCCCCTCGCGGGGGGATGCTCACCGAGGTTTGGCGCCATCCGCCACAAGGATGTTATGCTCGCGCACAACGCTAAGATCAGCAGAGCAGTTCGATAAGGGAGGCATGATGAGACCCGCCGTTTGGAGCCATGAAATCCGGATCATTGGTTTCGTGCTGCTGCTGGTGTCGAGTTTGGCGAACTCGGCGGATCCCGCCCGAATGGAAACCCTGACCGTTGGCGGAACGGGCTCGGCAATGCCGTTGGTCGAGCAATTTGCCCAGGCCTATGGCAACCTGGAGCCGAGCGTCAAGGTGCGGGTCATCAAGCCGCCGCTAGGCAGTGACGGCGCGGTTCGCGCGGTGCTCGCCGGCGCGATCGATCTGGCCGTGCTCGGCAAGCCGTTGACCGAGGCCGATAAGGCCCAGGGTGGCCAAGATTGGGAACTCGGCCGTACCCCCTTTCTCGTGGTCACCGGGAAGCAGCCATCACCGCCCGGTTTCACCATCGCGCAACTGGCGGCGATCTACAGCGGCAAGATGACGACCTGGAGCGATGGTTCGTCCATCCGACTCGTGGTGCGCGGCCTGTTCGAATCGGACACGCTCATTCTGCGCAGGATGTCGCCAAGCATGGATCGGGCGGTTGACGTCGCCCTGGCACGGCCCGGCATGGTGGTCCCCACCAATGATCTGGAGAACATGGACTTGCTGGAGAGAACACCCAATTCGCTCGGGACGAGCAATCTGGCTTTGGCGTGGGCCCAGAATCGCAAGCTCAATGTCTTGTCCATCGATGGCAAGGAACCGACTCTGGCCGCCCTGCGCCAGGGGACCTATCCTTACTTCAAGGATATTTACCTCGCGCGCGGACCCAAGCTGTCGCCGGTGGCCCAGGGTTTTCTGGAGTTCATCCTGTCGGCATCCGGGAAGGAAATACTGGATCGCGCGGGTTACGTGCCCACCCCGTATCGGCCATGAATACATTTTCCAACATCGAATGCCTACTGACACTGGATCGCGCGGGTGACGTGCCCACCCCGTATCGGCCATGAACGCGTCTTCCAACATCGAACGCCTGCTGACCTGGATGGCCGGCGGTCTGGCGGTGTTGGTCATGGTGGTGCCGCCCGCCGCGTTTTTTTTCTGGTCCTACCAGAATCGCAGTGGCGCGTTGCAAAGCGAGTCTCGGCTTCTCGCCACGGTCGTCACGGAGTTCGTCAACAAAAACAGTGAGTTGTGGCGCTTCGAACCCGAACGGTTGATGTCGCTACTGCAACAGTATGGCAATCGGCGGTATGGTTCCGCCGTGATCGACCAGGACGGAACAACGATTGCCCGCCTGATGCCGGAGTTGGATGGACCTACGCTCACTCACTCTCACCCGATTTACGATTTCGGCGTCGAGGTTGGCGAGGTGCAAGTGGTTACCTCGTTGCGTGACTTGCTGATGGAAACCGCTTGGATCGTTCTCGCCGGAACGATACTGGCCATCGCGCTGTTTTTTCCGCTGGGATTCATCCCGGCGCGCGCGCTGCGGCAAACGACGCGGGCGCTCATGGATAGCGAAAACGCCTACCGGCGGCTCGTCGAATTGTCGCCCGATATGATTTTCATCAGTCGCGATGAAAAAATCATTTATATCAATACCACCGGCGCTCGAATGTTGGGGGCGGATTCCCCTTCGGCGTTGCTTGGCACATCGGTCTGGGACCGGTTGCATCCAGACTGCCCCGAAGTCTTGCGGGAGCAAATACGGAGCCACACGCTTAAGACGGCCATCCCGCTACTGGAGGAGCGCTGCGTGCGGATGGATGGCGCCGTGTTCCCCGTGGAGATGGCCGCCGCTCCGTTCATATGCCGGGGCAAGCGGGCTTTGCAAGTGGTCGCGCATGATCTGTCCGACCGCAAGCAGGTGGAGGCGGCGCTGCGGGAAGCCAAGGAAGTCGCCGAGGCGGCCAATCAGGCCAAGTCGGAATTTCTGGCGACGATGAGCCACGAGATTCGCACGCCCCTGAATGGGGTGTTGGGCATGGCGGAGCTGCTGCGGGACACGCCTTTGAACACCCAGCAGCAACGATTCGTGGACATGATCTTGCGCTCCAGCCATGCCTTGCTGGCGACCATCAACGATATTCTGGATTTTTCCAAGATCGAGTCGGGCCGGATGGAGCTGGAAGTCGTGCCCTTCGACCCGAGGGAACTGATGGAAGAGACGGCGGCGCTGCTGGCTGAGCGGGCACACGAAAAGGGTTTGGAACTGATCAACGACTTGCCGTTCACTCTGCCAGCCTCGGTGTTGGGCGACCCGGTACGCTTGCGACAGATCCTGGTCAATCTGGTGAACAACGCCATCAAGTTTACCGAGCGAGGCGAAGTGGTCATGCGGCTAAACGTGTTGACCCAGGATGCCGCGGGATTGCGTCTGCGCTTCGAAGTCCAGGACACCGGTATCGGGATTGCCCCGGCGGCGTGTACGCGAATTTTCGATGCCTTCACCCAGGCGGACGGCTCCACCACTCGTCATTATGGCGGTTCCGGGCTGGGGTTGACCATCGTTCGGCGGCTGGTGCGGTTGATGGATGGGGAGATCGAGGTGGACAGCACGCCCGAGGTGGGTTCTCGGTTCTGGTTCACCCTCCTGTTGTCACAGCCGACATTACGGCTGGCGGCAAGCGTGCGGTTACCTTGGCCGGCGCGGAAGGAGTTGCGAGGCCTGCGGGTGCTGCTGGTGGACGATAATGCCACCAGTCGGGAGATGGTGCGGCGACAAACGGTGGCTTGGGGCTTGGTCAGCGACGAGGCGGAAAATGGCGCCCAGGCCCTGCTTCGGTTGCGGGACGCCGCGCGAGCCGACAAGCGCTATGATTTGGCATTCCTGGATTTGCGGATGCCCGAGATGGATGGCCTCGAACTGGCAAGGGAAATCCGCGCCGATCCCATGCTGGCTGAACTCAAGCTGGTGCTATTGTCCTCCAGTGGGATGGATACCTGGACCGAGCAGGCGACTCAAGCCGACATACAAGGCGTTTTATACAAACCGGTGCGCCAAGCCGAACTGTATAAGATCCTGTGCCGATTGCTGGGTCGAGCGGCTGATCCGAAGAGCCGGCTCCGGGCATTGTCCACCACGGGTTCGTCCCAATTCACCGGCCGGGTTCTGGTTGCCGAGGATAACCCGGTCAATCAGGAAATGACCTTGGCGGTACTGGGCGCGCTGGGCTGTCAGGTCGAGGTGGTGGCCAACGGCCAGGAAGCGGTTGAAGCCGTGGCTCGAACCCCGTATGACCTGCTTTTCATGGACTGCCAGATGCCCGTGTTGGACGGCTTTGCCGCCACCGCCGCCATCCGCCACTGGGAACAAGCCCAGGGTCGATCGCGTCTCCCGATCGTTGCCCTGACCGCCAACGTCGTCAAAGGCTTTCGGGAACAGTGCTTGGCGGCGGGGATGGATGATTATTTGAGCAAGCCTTTCACCCAGGAACAATTGGTCACCATGCTGGATAGCTGGTTGCTCGTTGCGGAAAGCAACCCGCTGATGCCCGCTTCGCCGTCGCCGCCCGTTTCCTCGCGGCCGCAAACGGCGGGTGCGACGGTAACGGCCGCCGATCCTGAAGTCGCCGCGCCGCTCAATCCAAGCCGCCCGTCTTCGCCGGGGCGGACCGCATCCCCGCTGGACGAGCGGGTGCTGGCCCAAATCCGCGCCTTGCAGCGACCCGGCCAGCCCAGTGTGCTGGCTGGCATTATCGAACTCTATCTGGACAACGCGCCCACCTTGCTTCAGCAAATGCGCGAGGCCATCACCGCCGGGGATGGCGAAGCGTTGTACCAGGCCGCTCATGGGTTCAAGTCGAGCAGCGCCACTCTCGGAGCGACTCGATTGGCGGCCGTGTGCGAGGACTTGGAACGTCGGGGGCGGAACCGGTATCTGGAAGATGCTCCCACCTTACTATGGGAGACGGACCGCCGCTATATGCGAGTGCGGGAAGCACTGATCGTGGAGATGGAGAGAGAACGACAATGAGCGAGCACGTGTTGGCTTATGATGATGAACCGGTAAACCCGCTCGAACGCGACGCTTTCGTCGGGTTGGGTCTGGGGTCGTGGCGAATGAGCTCGAATCGACACCTCACCGCTTGATCGTTATCGCATTCGGTCTGGATGGAGTAGTCGCCGATGAGTATTGATGCCGTTGCCGCGCCAGCCTGGATTTTGGTGGTGGATGACGATCTTGTGACCCGTTTCCTGGTGAGCGAAGCCCTGAAACAGGCCGGTTTTTGCGTCGAACAGGTTGAAAATGGTCGTCAGGCGCTTGCGGCTTGCGAGCGGATCGACTTCGATCTTATCACCTTGGATGTCATGATGCCCGAACTGGATGGATTCGCGACCTGCGCCGAACTGCGTCGGCGGCCCAAGGGGGTACAGGTGCCGATCCTGATGATGACCGGTCTGGACGATTATGAATCCATCAATCACGCGTTCAAGGTCGGTGCGACCGATTTTATCACCAAGCCCATTAACATCATCCTGCTCGAATATCGGGTCCGGTATCTGCTACGGACCAGCGCGGCGATGGTCAGCCTCTACGACAGTGAGCGTCGGCTCGCCACCGCCCAGCGCATTGCACGGCTGGGCCATTGGGATTGGAGCCAGGGTCAGGCGTGTCTCCACCTGTCGCGGGAGGTTTGCGAAATGCTTGGGCTCGATCCTCAAGCGCCCGAGGTTCCATTCCGGGTTATTCTCGAACGCGTGCATGAGAAGGACAGAAAGATCCTGGCGCAATGGTTTGAAGAAATATGGCAGGGTGGTGGGCAAGCCAGGGCAATCCGTCACCGGCTGGTGGATGCCGGAGGTGGTGTGCGCCATGTCCAGCAACAGATCGAGATCGTCCTGGATGCGTCCGGTCGCCCTGACCACTTATACGGCACCCTGCAAGACGTCACCGATCTGCACCAGGCGGAGGAACGGATCTGGCAATTGGCTTTCACCGATAGTCTCACGCGATTGCCCAACCGCGAACTGTTCAAGGATCGTCTCGATACAGCGATCAAGCTGGCCAAACGTCACGATCGCCAGCTCGCACTGTTGTTCCTGGACCTGGACAACTTCAAGCGCATCAACGACACCCTGGGGCACAACGTGGGCGATCATCTGCTGCAGGCGACGGCCGAACGGCTGAAGTCGAGCATTCGCGCCAATGACTCGGTGTCGTGGAACAAGGCGGAAGAGCCGGATGAAAGCATCGCCCGGTTGGGAGGCGACGAATTTACCGTGCTGCTGCCCGAGATACAGCGCAGCGAGGATGCCGCCAACGTTGCCGAGCGGATTCAGGTGAGCCTGTCGCGACCGCTCGCCCTGGATGGCCACGAAATCATCGTTACCCCCAGCATTGGCATCGCCGTCTTCCCGCAGGACGGGGAGACTTCGGAAACATTGCTCAAAAGCGCCGACATGGCCATGTATTCCGCCAAGCACCAGGGCCGAAATCTCTACCGGTTTTACAATGCCGTTTTGAATGAAGCCGCTCACAAGCGCCTGACGATGGAAACTCAGTTGCGCAAGGCGATCGAGCGCAACGAGCTCTCTCTGTATTACCAGCCCCAACTCGATCTTCCGAGCGGTCGCATCTGTGGCGTCGAAGCCTTGGCGCGCTGGACGAATGACTTGCTGGGAACGGTGCCCCCTGTCGAATTCATTTCGCTCGCCGAGGAAACCGGACTTATCGTTCCCATCGGCGAATGGATTCTGCGCACCGCCTGCCGGCAAGCCAAAGCTTGGGGGTGCGGGTGCGGAGTCGATCCAATTCCAATGCGAATCGCGGTCAACATTTCCGTGTTGCAGTTCGTGCAGCCCGGGTTCACGGGACTGGTGGCGCAAATTTTGGAGGAAACCGGTCTCGAACCGGTGGCGCTGGAACTCGAAATCACCGAAAGCTTGTTGCTGAAGGACCCGGAAGGGGCGTTGCGCACGCTTTGGGCGCTCAAGAACCTGGGCGTGCAGTTGGCGATCGACGATTTCGGCACGGGCTATTCGAGCTTGAGTCGTCTCAAGCAACTGCCGCTGAACCGACTGAAGATCGATAAGGGGTTCGTCAGCGAAGTTGATTCGCAGCCCAACGATGCGGCTATCGCCACCGCGGTGATTGCCATGGCCGAAAGCATGGGGCTGCGGGTCATCGCCGAGGGCGTGGAGAGCGAGGCCCAGTTTCAGTTTTTAAAGGCCAAGCACTGCGATGAAATCCAGGGATACTATCTGAGCCGGCCGCTGCCCGCGGCTGAAATCACCACGATGCTTCACCAGCGGCTTACTCCCCATGGTGACGATGGGTGAGTTTCCCAGCAAGCCGACGAACCTGGAACCGTTGAGCGATTGCCGGCGGGAAAGCGCTTGAAAGATCGCGGGAGGAGGGAAGATAGGCGATATGGTGCGTCTGGCCAATTTTCGCCGGTGGCCGCCATGCGCTATGATCGATAAGACCACACGTTACTATTTACACAGGATAACCTTATGGATTTGATTGGATTTCTGATCATTGGCCTGATCGCGGGCTGGATCGCGACCACCTTCATGCGTGGCGGCAGCATGGGACTGGGCGGCAATCTGGTGATCGGCGTGATCGGCGCCTTCGTCGGCGGTTTTCTGTTCCGCTTGCTCGGCTTTGCCGCGATCGGCCTGATCGGCAAGCTCATCACCGCCACGGTGGGCGCCATGGTCTTGCTGTACGTGGTGCAAGTGCTCAAGAAAGCCTGAGGGTTTGCAACGCCTCGTTTTCGGTTGCTGGAAAGCGAGGCGACCGGCCCTGCCCGACACCGGGCGAGACGGCATCGTGCCGATCCCACCCGTGGTTTCATCGGAGTCCAATCTGGGAGTTTCGCCGACCAATGGATGCTTTCTGGCTTGCGCTCGCGTTTTTTCTGGGATTGCTGTTTCGCTATTTGGGCTTGCCGCCGCTGGTCGGCTATTTGGTGGCGGGGTTCGTGCTGAATGCCCTGGGTCAGAGAGGCAGCGAACTGCTCGAACAGATCGCTCACGCCGGGGTCTTGCTGCTGCTGTTCAGCGTCGGCCTCAAGTTGCGGATCAAGAGCCTGACTCGTCCCGAGGTTTGGGGGGGTGGATTACTGCATCTGGCGGTCAGCGGGATGTTGCTGGGACTGGGCCTGCTCGCGATTTTGGCGCTGCCGCCGGGACAGGCGTTGTTGCTGGCGATCACCCTGGGTTTTTCCAGCACGGTGCTGGCGGCCAAGAGTCTGGAGGAAAAGGCGGAACTGCGCGCTTTTCACGGCCGGGTGGCGATCGGTATTCTGATCATTCAGGATTTGGCGGCGCTGCTATTGATGACGGTGGCGGGCGTGGGGACGCCGTCGCCGTGGGCGCTGCTGGTGCTGGGCCTGCCGTTGTTGCAGCCGCTGGTGATGAAAATGCTGGACTGGAGCGGCCACGACGAGTTACTGGTGCTGTACGGATTGGCGCTGGCGCTGGTGGTCGGCGGCCTGGGTTTCGAACATCTGGGCCTGAGTTCGGAGTTGGGCGCGCTGCTGTTGGGGGTTTTGCTGGCGAGTCATTCCCGGGCGATGGAGCTCTCCAAGGCGTTATGGTCGCTCAAGGAAGTGCTGCTGGTCGGTTTTTTCCTGCAAATCGGGCTGGAAGGCTGGCCCAGTCTGGCCACGCTGGGCGGGGCATTGCTGCTGGCGCTGCTGTTACCGCTCAAGGCGGCGCTGTTTTTCTTCATTCTGATCGCCTTCCGGCTGCGTGCCCGTACCGCCTTTCTGACCGCGCTGGCGTTGGCCAGCTACAGCGAGTTCGCGCTGATCGTGGTGAAATTCATGGTTGGCAACGGCCAATTGGGTTCCGAATGGCTGGTGTTGTTGGCCCTGACCGTGGCGCTGTCCTTCGCCTTCGCCGCGCCGCTCAATCGTTTCGCCCACATCCTGTACGAGCGATTGGAACATTGGCTGGCACGGTTCGAGCGAGCCGACCGCCATCCCGACGAGCAACCGGTGTCGTTGGGCAGTACCCAGATCCTGATTCTCGGCATGGGCCATGCCGGTACTTCCGCCTACGATTTTCTGAAGAAGCGCCAGCATGTTCCGGATCAGCCCAAGGTGCGGATGGTGTCCGGCATCGATTCGGATCTGGTCAAGGTCGAACGGCATCTTCATGAAGGCCGGCGAGTGGTCTACGCCGACGCCGAGGACCCTGGATTCTGGCACCGCTTGCGGTTGGACGGTCTCAAGGCGGTGGTGTTGGCGATGCCGGACCCGGAGGCCAAGAACATCGCTACTCGTCAGTTGCGGCGGCACGGTTTCGAGGGGGTGATCGGCGCGATCAGCAGCTACCCCGAGGAGGCGGAAGCCCTGAAGGCGGCGGGTGCCGACATGACGTTTCTGGCGTTCAACGAGGTCGGCGTGGGTTTGGCCGAGCATGTCTGGGAGGCCTTGGAGAAACGGGCTGGCCGGCGGGACTGAGCTTGGCCCGACACCAATTCGGGTGGTCGTGGTCTATCGAGCGTAGATCCCAACCCACATGAGGAGCAGCCATGAGTGACAAGATCAGCAAATCCGACGCCGAGTGGCGAGCGCTGCTGACCCCGGAGCAATATCGAATCTGCCGCCAGAAGGGGACGGAACCGGCCTTCACCGGAGATTATCACGACTGTCACGAACCGGGCGTTTACCGCTGTGCGTGCTGCGGTGCGCCGCTGTTCGATGCCGAGGCCAAGTTCGATTCCGGTACCGGTTGGCCGAGCTTTTGGGAACCGGTGGAGGCGGAGAAGGTGGCGACCGCCGAGGATCGTGGTTTGTTCATGCGCCGCACCGAGGTGCTATGCGCGGACTGCGGGGCGCATTTGGGCCATGTGTTCGACGATGGCCCGGCTCCGACCGGCCAGCGCTATTGCATCAATTCGGCGGCGCTGAAATTGGGCGACAAAACGAAAGAGTGACCCGGCGGTGGCCGAGGCGTGGCCCGCCGGGAAATCGCTTTATCGCAGGGCGGTGGTATTTTCCAGCACAAAACCGCAGGCCGCTGGTAAGCGATCCTCGGACGGCGGCCGAGGTTTCCGGTGGGGGCGTGGCGACAGTACCGCCCGCACGATGTCTCGTACCCAACTGGCCAGATTCCTGTCACAACCGTCGTCGAGCGGGATCGGTTTTTGCGGTGTGCACTGGTCGGAACCAGGCGGGCAAGCCAGCCGGACGTGAAAGTGCGCATCGTGTCCCCACCAGGGGCGCAGCTTGTACAGCCAGCTTCGGTCGGTTTCACGGGCGCACAGCGCCTGTTTGATGATCGGGTTGACGAAGATCCGTTCCACCTCGGGCGCCAACGCCGCCTGTTTCAGCGCGTCCCGGTAGTGCGGCGACCAGCGGGCGTCATTCAACTCGCCATCGCCAGCGCGCACCATCGATACCATCTCGATCCGCTCGACTTCGGTACGCGAAAATAACCGGTCGCGCGACGGTTGCAGGAACCAGATATCCACATCCAGTCCGCTCTGGTGGCTGCGATGACCATTCGGCATCGGACCGCCACGCGGTTGTCCCAGATCGCCAATCAGCAGCCGTCCGCCGCGCGCCGCCGTTTGCCGGCCCAGCCGTTCCACCAGCCGAATCAAGAGCGGATGACCGTAATAGCGGTTGCGGCTGGGACGCATGACCTGATAACCATCACCCACCAGCGGTAACGCCACCGCCCCGCCGATGCAGCCGGCGGCGTAGGAACCGATCACCTGCGGTGGACCCGCCAAGGGGTAGCTCACCTTGCTCCACGCGTTGTCGGCCCAGGCCGGCGCCCATCCCAGCAGGAGCGGAATCAGTAATGCGGCGGATCGAACCGTCATGGTGTTCCCCCTCGAAATGCAATCAGGTTCTTCAAGCTTATCATCGCCGAGGGTAAGGCGCCCAAGCTTCGCGATGAAGGCGTGATGCCTCAACAAAAAATCTTTGTAAAGCTCATCGAAAGGAGAGGCGCCGCGTCAGCGGCAGGGGAAATTTCGCTCGGTGGTTCACGTTGCCACAACTCAAGGAGGGTTGCCATGGAAATAATGGTTAATGTATCAACATGCAATATTCATCATGCAATATTCATCATTGCGTCTAAAATTCTTGTTATTGATAATTCATGCCCATCTTGGAACCTGGATTTTCATCATGCTCACAGCGGCTCAGTTGAAAGCGGCGCGCGCCCTGTTGGGTATAGACCAGCGAACGCTCGCCGAAACCGCCGGTTTGTCCCTACCGACCATCCAGCGGATGGAAACCAGCGAAGGCACGATTCGCGGCAATGTGGATTCCCTGGTCAAGCTCATCGCCGCGCTCGATGCCGCCGGCGTGGAGCTGATCGGAGAAGGGGCCACCAGCAAAGGCGGCGGACGCGGCGTTCGACTGAAGGGTTGAGTTGCTCAAGCAGTTCGTAGTGATGTGGGTCAGAAGGAGTGGAATTCGTCACCATGCCGTTGTCGCTGTCATTGGGCTTGACCATGGTCCTGCTCGCCGTCGGTCTCCATGCGATCGCCGCATCGCGACGGGCGGGTTGCACCCGTCGGGTCTACGGGGTCAGCCTGGCCGTTTGTAGCGTCTTGCTGGGGATGGCGCTGGCGCATCTGCTCAGTGCCGCCTCGCCGACCACGCTGGTCTTGCCGTTGGGCCTGCCTTGGCTGGGCGCGCATTTCCGTCTGGACGCGCTGTCGGCCTTTTTCCTGGTCGTGGTCAATCTCGGCGGCATGGTGGCCAGCCTGTTCGCCCTGGGCTACGGTCAGCACGAGCAAGCGCCCGAACGGGTATTACCGTTCTACCCGGCCTTTCTGGCCGGCATGAACCTGGTGTTGCTGGCCGACGACGCCTTTACCTTCCTATTCGTTTGGGAATTCATGTCGCTGAGTTCGTGGGCGCTGGTCATGGCTCACCATCGGGAACCGGCTAACGCCCGCGCCGGTTATCTATATCTGGTCATGGCCTGTTTCGGCACCTTGGCGCTGCTGCTGACCTTCGGGCTGCTGGCTGGTCCCAACGGCGGTTACGATTTCGCCGCCATCCGTGCCGCGCGGGCCACGCCGGGCGCGGCGACGTTGGCGTTGGCGCTGGCGCTGGCGGGAGCTGGTTCCAAGGCCGGCCTGGTGCCGCTACACGTCTGGTTGCCGCTGGCGCACCCGGCCGCGCCCAGCCACGTGTCGGCGTTGATGAGCGGGGTGATGACCAAGGTGGCGGTGTACGGTTTCATCCGCATCGCCTTCGATTTGCTGGGCGGGCCGGCCTGGTGGTGGGGCGGCTTGGTGCTGGCGCTGGGCGGAATCACCACCGTGCTGGGCGTGCTGTACGCGCTGATGCAGCACGATCTGAAGCGGCTGCTCGCCTATCACACGGTGGAGAACATCGGCATCATCTTCATCGGCCTGGGATTGGCGCTGGCGTTTCAGACCAATCATATGTACGCGAACGCCGCGCTGGCGTTGACCGCCGCGCTGTTTCACATCTTCAACCATTCGTTGTTCAAGAGCCTACTGTTTCTCGGTACCGGCGCGGTGCTGACCGCCAGCGGGGAGCGCGACATGGAGCGGCTGGGCGGCTTGATCCACCTGATGCCCTGGACCGCGCTGGCGTTTCTGATCGGCGCGGCGGCGATTTCGGCGTTGCCGCCGCTGAACGGCTTCGTCTCCGAATGGCTGACCTTCCAGGCCATCCTGGCCAGCCCGGAACTGCCGCAATGGCCGCTCAAGTTCCTGGTGCCGGCGGTCGGCGCGCTGCTGGCGCTGTCCGCCGCGCTGGCCGCCACCTGCTTCGTCAAGGCGTTCGGCATCACCTTCCTGGGGCGGCCACGCTCGCCCGCCGCCGCCGGGGCGCGGGAGACCGATGGCTATTCACTGGCCGCGCTGTTCGCCTTGGCGACGCTCTGTCTGTTGGCCGGCATCCTGCCCGGCCTGGTGGTGGACAGCTTGTCGCCAGTGGTGGGCATGCTCAATGGCAGCACCCGACTGACGGCGCAGAGCAGCCAACCCTGGTTGACGCTGGTGCCGGTGGTGGATGTCAAAAGCACCTACAACGGCTTGCTGGTATTGCTGTTCATGGCGTTTTCCGGGATCGCCGCCGCTCTCCTGATCCACCGCTTCGCCTCCACCGTGGCGCGGCGCGGCCCGGCCTGGGATTGCGGCTTTCCCGAAGCCAGTCCCGCGACCCAGTACACCGCCGGCAGCTTTGCCCAACCGATTCGCCGGGTGTTCGGCAGCGTGGTGTTCCAGGCGCGGGAACGAGTGTTCATGCCGCCACCGGGCGACTCGCGAGCGGCACGGCTGGAGGTCGAACTGCGCGATCCGGTCTGGGAACGTGGTTACGCCCCGATCGTCGCGGCCGTGGTGGCGCTCTCCAGCCGTTTCAACGCCTTTCAATACCTCACCATCCGTCGCTACCTGAGCCTGGTGTTCGGCGCGCTGGTGCTGCTGCTACTGGGGATGGTGTTATGGCGCTGACCGCCGACCATGCGGTGCAGGGCGGCCAGATGCTGCTGACGCTGCTGCTGGCTCCGCTGCTGACCGGTTTTGTCCGCACGATCAAGGCGCGACTGCTGCGTCGGCGTGGTCCGACCCCGCTGCAACCCTACCGTGATCTACTCAAGCTGTTGCGCAAGGATGTGGTGCTGGCCGACTCCGCCTCCTGGCTATTTCGGGTGGCGCCCTATTTGATCTTCGCCGCCATCTGGGTGGCGGCGTCGCTGGTGCCGACGTTCGCCAGCGGCCTGCCGTTCAGTTGGACGGCTGATCTGATCGCCATCGTCGCCTTGTTGGGCACCGCCCGCTTTTTTCTGGCGCTGGCCGGGCTCGATGTCGGCACCAGCTTCGGCGGCATCGGCGCCAGCCGCGAGATGATGATCGCCTCACTGGCCGAACCGGCCATGCTGATGATGGTGTTTACCCTGTCGCTGCTGGCCGGCACCACCGAACTGTCGGCGGTCGCCCGTTTCATGCTGAATGCCGATGTCGGTCTGCGGGTGTCACTGGCGCTGGCGTTGCTGGCCTTGATCATGGTGGCGATTGCCGAAAATGCCCGGATTCCGGTGGACAATCCGGCCACCCACCTGGAACTGACCATGGTGCACGAGGCGATGGTGCTGGAATATTCCGGCCGCCATCTGGCGCTGATCGAACTGGCCGCGTCCCTGAAGTTGTTGCTCTACCTGTCGCTGACGGCCTGCATCTTCGCGCCCTGGGGTATGGCGACCGCCGGCGCGGGTTTCGTGGATGACCTGGTGGGGGTGGCCGCGTATCTGGCCAAGCTGGCGGCGGGCGGCCTGCTGTTGGCGCTGTTCGAAACCAGCGTCGCCAAGATGCGGGTGTTCCGGGTCGGCGAATTTCTGGGCGCGGCGCTGATGCTGGGTTTGCTCGGCACCCTGCTGCTGTTCGTGTCTCGGAGTCTGTGATGCATGGTCTGGCGTTCGACATCGCCCATTTTCTGGCGGGCGGCATGGTGGTGGCGAGCTTTCTGCTGCTGTATCAGGATCGTCTGTACACCCTGATTCACGTCTTCGCCCTGCACTCGCTGGTGCTGGCGCTGGCGGTTGGCTGGCAGGCCGCCGTTCAGGGCGCGCATCACCTGTACATCACGGCGGGCATCGCGCTGGTGTTCAAGGCCATCGTCATTCCGGTCGCGCTCCACCGCATCGTTCGGCAACTCGGTATCCATCGCACGCTGGAGACGGTGCGGGGCGTGGGCCGGGACATGCTGGCCGGCACCGGATTGGTGGCGCTGGCGATTCTGGTGATGCTGCCGGTGACGACCGCCGCCGACGCGCTGGCGCGCGAGGATCTGGCCTTCGCCCTGGCGGTGGTGTTGCTGGGGCTGCTGCTGATGGTCACCCGCCGTAACGCGGTCAGCCTGGTGATCGGCTTCATGTCGCTGGAGAACGGGCTGGTGCTGGCCGCCGCCGGCGCGCGCGGCATGCCGCTGGCGGTGGAAATCAGCGTTGCTTTCTCGGTGCTGATCGCGCTGATCGTGATCGGCATTTTTCTGTTCCGCATCCGGGAGCGCTTCGATAGCGTGGATATGGAGACGATGGATACCTTCCGGGAGGGGCGGCGGCGATGAGCGGCGCGAATCTCGGCCTCATGGCGATGGCCACGCTGTTGGGTGTTCCGGCCGCCGCGGCGTTGACATTGGTGCTGGTGTCCGGTTACCGGCTCGGCGCCAGGCTGAATGTCGGCGCGGCGCTGCTGTGCCTGCTGGCCGCCGCCATTCTGTTTCAGGCGCGACCCGAGGCCAATCTCTACCTGCGGGTGGATGACTTCAACATTTATCTGATCGCGCTGAACAATTGGGTCAGCTTCACCACCAGCGTGTTCAGCGCCGGCTATATCGCCCACGAACTGGAAACCGGCCGCTTGACCCCGGTGTATCTGCGCTTCTATCACGCCATGTATCAGGCGCTGCTGTTCGCCATGAATCTGGCGCTGTTGGCCAACAACATCGGCCTGTTGTGGGTGGCGATCGAGTTGGCGACGCTGATTACGGTGCTGATGGTCGGTCTCTACCGGACCCACGCCGCGCTGGAAGCCGCCTGGAAGTATTTCATCCTGGGTAG
>JAGRHI010000337.1 GCA_020445045.1 Candidatus Competibacteraceae bacterium | reverse complement strand
CTGCCCTTGGCGATCTGGCTGGGCCAGCGGGAGAAAGGCAAACTGCCCTTCGAGAAGGCTCGCAAGATCGTCGAGCAATATCATCAAACCCATCCGATCCAGGCCCTGGCGGACGGCACCGCATTCCGGCGCCAAGCCGCGCCACTCGACCTGCAAGACCCGCACTATGCGCCCGAACGGATTCTGGTGGTGGAACGGGACGATCTGGTGGACATGCTGATCCGCAACCGTTTCCATTTGACCGCCAAGGCGGTGGTGGTCAGCCGCACCGGCTACCCGGAGCCGGTGTTCGCCGCCTGTCGGGAGTTCCTGCGCAACCATCCCGATACCCCGGTGCAACTGGTGCACGATGCCTCCACGCAAGGGTTCGCGCTGGCCGCGCAACTGGCCGACGAGTCGAAATGGCGATTCGCGCGCGCGCGCCTGAGCGATCTGGGCATCTCCAGGGCGGCATTGCAACGTGGAGCCACCCTGCCCTGGCTGTCAACCCGCCGCTTCCAGCGCAACGGTGCTTTTGGCGGTAACCCCGCGAAAATGCTGCGTGCCGGTTACCGGGTTCCCCTTGATTACATCGGTCCGAAACCACTGATCGGTCTGCTGAGCGCGGCGGTGGTCGGCGGCGCGCTGCTGCTCGCGCCGGAAACCCTGAACGCGGCAAGCGGCAGCGAGGTGGAAGTCGACTATGGCTGAAACCCCGAAAAGCCGTTAGCCCATGGCCTGCCTGTTCGGTTATTGCGGGCCACCGGCGGACGGTCTGCTGGCGCGCATGGCCACGTTGCTGGCCCACCGTTGCCCACTGGGCTGGGAGCGCGCCGGCGGCGAGACCATGACCGGTCATTACGCCGAAATCGGGCACGGCATCGCTGCCTGGAACCAGCAATCCCAGCTCGCCCGGCGTGACCATGACCTGCTCGGTTATGGCGGGGTGCTGTTCAATCTGGACAAACTGGCGGTACCGGGCGATGCCGCGACCGATGGCGCGAACCGCCTGCTAACGGAACCGAGTCTACGTCATGCCCCCGAGCCCCATCTCGAACAATTGACCGGCTGCTTCGTATTGGCCGCGAGCTTGGGCGATGCTTTTTACCTGCTGCGCGATCATGCAGGCGTTAAAGCATTGTACTGGACCGTCCACCAGGGCCGCTTGCTGTTTGCCAGCGAAATCAAGGCGCTATTCGCCGATCCCACCCTACCCCGCCGGATGCGGGCCGGCGCGCTGTCGGAATACCTGACTTTCAGTTTCGTCCCCGGCGCCGGCACCATGTTCGAGGGCATCGAGGAATTGCAGCCCGGCTCCATCCTATGCTTCCGCCATGGTCAGGCGCGGGCGCGGCGGCATTTCCGCTTCGAAACGCTGGAAACGATGCCCGACGCTCTCCCGCAAGACCATGCGGCCCTGGTGCGCGCCGCGCTGGAGCACTCGGTGGCCGAGTGTCTCACGGTCAGCCGGGATAAACCGCCGGCGGTGTTCCTGTCGGGTGGCATCGATTCCAGCGCGGTGCTGGCGGTCGCCGCCCGACAGTCGCCGAAGGTCCGCATCCCGACCTTTTCGGCGCATTTCGGCGCGGAGTACGCGCGGGAAAACGAGTTCGTGCAGTTGATGGTGGATCGTTACCACACCGAGCATCACTGGCTGGAAATCCGTCCCGGTGGTTTTCTCGAACGGCTGCGGGAGATCATTTGGCGGCTGGACGATCCCATCGGCGATCCGGTGACCGTGCCCAATTATCTATTGGCGCAAGCGGCGTCCCAGGTCGCGGACGTGGTGTTGAACGGCGAAGGTGGCGATCCCTGTTTCGGCGGTCCGAAAAATATTCCCATGCTGCTGGCTCGACTATACGGCCCCCTGCCGGGGGAACCATCCACCGGCTGGCTGGAGCGCAATTATCTACGAGCGTTCCAGCGCTGTTATCAAGATTTGAGCGCCTTGCTGGATCCAGCGCTGCTGCGGGAAGCCGGCGGCGAGGAGGCGCTGATTGCCTTGCTGGAACCGTATTTTCGTGAGCCCGAGCCGCTGGATTTCGTCAACAAGCTGATGAGTATCAACATCCGGCTCAAGGGCGCCAATCTGATTCTGGTCAAGGTGGAAAAGATGAGTTCGGCGCATGGCCTGCTGGCGCTGCCGCCGCTGTTCTCGCGGCGGATCATCGAAACCAGCATGGCTTGCCCGCCAGGGACGAAACTGGCGGGCGCGGTGGAAAAAAGCGTGCTCAAGCAGGCCGTGCGGGACTGGGTGCCGGAAGCGATCATCGCTCGACCCAAATCGGGAATGATGGTGCCGGTACGGTTCTGGTTTCAGGGCGACATGCGCCGTTATGGGAAGAAACTGCTGTCCCGTTCACAAATCCGGCGCGGCGGGCTATTCAACCCGGACTATGTGGAACGCTTGCTGAATTACGAAATGGAAGGCGTCCCCGGCCTGCGCCACGGTTTGAAACTGTGGATGCTCGTCACCTTCCTGCTATGGCACGAGCAAATGGTGGAAAACCCGCTCGCCCCTTGAGTGATCGAGAAACGGGGAACGGCGATGGCAAACGATGCGGAGGCTACACGGAATAGCGTCGCTAACGTCGAACCCTCTTCGAACGTTACCCCTTCAAGGCGCGACTTCGTCGTTCCGTATTGGCGTCCCCGCCGCCCATCACCGCCAGCGGAACACCTACGTTGCTCCACCGCACCTTCACCCCAACAACTCCGCAACCGCCGCCGCCGCCCGCCGACTGGCATCACAACGCAGTTGCGTGTGCAGCGCATCAAACTCCACCATCAACCCTGCCTGGGCAACTGCGTCATCCAACCAACGCAGCACCGCTGGACCTAGATTATCCACCGTCGCCGCATCCTGCACGAACTCCGGCACCAAGGCGCGTCCAGCCAATAGATTGGGCAAGGCAAAGTGCGAAACCGTCAGCAATCGCCGGGCGATCCAAGCCGTCACCGGCGCTACCCGATACGCGACCACCATTGGCCGCTTGAGCAACATCGCCTCCAGCGCCGCGGTCCCCGATGCCAGTAACACCACATCGGCGGCCGCCATTACCTCGCGGGACTGCCCATGCACCAACGTCAACGGCAAGGTCGACGCCCGCTCGGCCCGCATCGACTCCAATACCTCGAACAACTCGGGGGTCGCCGCCGGTAGCAGAAAATGCACCTCCGGCCGCCGTGCCCACACCCAAGCCGCCGTATCCAGCAGCAGCGGCCCCAGTCGGCCCACTTCGCCCCGGCGGCTGCCGGGCAACAAAGCAACGATACGCGCCTCCTCGGTCGGCGCCGCCAAGTGCAATGACCGCCGAGCAAGCGAGGGATCGTCATGAAGAGGAATGGTATCGGCCAGCGGATGACCGACATAACGCACCGGCACGCCATGCCGCTGGTAGAACGCCGCCTCGAACGGCAGCAGGGTCAACATCAGATCGACTGACCGGGCGATCTTGCGCACTCGCCAAGGCCGCCACGCCCATACCGAAGGGCTAACGTAATGCACGGTCGGAATACCATGAATCCGCAACCGGCGTTCCAAACCCAGATTGAAATCAGGCGCGTCGATCCCGATGAACACCGCCGGCGGATCGGCGAGCAACTCCCGGTACAGTCGCCGTCGAATGCGCAGCAACTCCGGCAAATGACGCAGGACCTCCACCAGACCCATCACCGCCAACCGTTCCAATGGCACCAGACTACGCAATCCCTGCTCGATCATGCCGGGTCCGCCGATGCCGCTGAAGCGGGCATGTGGGTCATGCGTCCTCAAGGTGGCCATGAGGCCGGCGCCCAGCAAATCGCCCGACAGCTCGCCGGCCACCAGCGCGATATGCATGAGCGGCGCGCTCCTAGCGGACGATACCGTTGCGCGAAGGCACCGTCAGAAATTCGGCCAAAACCCCCAGCCGCGGCCATTCCACCGCCATCTCCCGAACCTTTTCGGTCGCCTCATCCAGGCGCATGTTGGAACGGTAGATCACTTTGTAGGCCCGGCGGATCGCCTGTATCTCTTCATCCGAAAAACCACGGCGGCGCAGCCCCTCGGCATTGATACCGTAGGGTTCGGCGCGATAGCCGGCCACGGTGACGTAAGGCGGCACATCCCGATGCACCCCGCAGGCGAACCCGCAGAAACTATGAATCCCCAACCGGGTGA
>JAGRHI010000336.1:3808-4345 GCA_020445045.1 Candidatus Competibacteraceae bacterium | reverse complement strand
TCGACCTCGGCCACGTCACCGGCGAAATCGCCGCCGCGATTGGCCATATCCTTGACGTTGCCGCCCGCCGAAAAGGCCGATCCGACTCCGGTCAGCACCAGCACCGAAACCGTCGGGTCGGCATTGGCCCATTCCACCGCGCGCACGATGTCGTCGATCAAATGGGTTCCGGTCAGGGCGTTTCGCACATCGTCACGCCGCATCGTCAGGGTGGCGACTCGGTCGTCGAGCGTCAGATCCGCATCGTGCAGGGTAGGCAGAGTGTTCATGCTTGTTGTCTCCTCAGTCGATCCGATCGAGAATCATGCGGGCATCGACCACCGTGTAGCCATCGGGATAGGCCATCAGCGGGTTGAGGTCGATTTCCGCGATTTCGGGATGCGCCTCGACAAGGCTCGCCACCTTGAGGATCAGTTCCACCAACGCCTCCTTATCGACACCCGCCGCGCCGCGCGCGCCTTCCAGAATCTTGCGGGCCTTGATCTGATTCACCATGGATTCCGCGTCCTGGCGGCTCAGCGGGATCGAACGGAAGGC
>JAGRHI010000336.1:2605-3773 GCA_020445045.1 Candidatus Competibacteraceae bacterium | reverse complement strand
ACATCATGACCGGGCCGAAGATCGGGTCGCGGCTGACGCCGACGATGACCTCGACGCCCTTGCGCGCCATCGGCGTCAGCAGAACCCCGGCGATGTCCGCGTCGGCCTGGTAGGCGCGGCACGAGGCCATGATGTCCGCATAAGCGGCGCGCAGCGCGTCGCGTCCTTGCAGGTTCAGCTTGACGCCACCCGCATCCGACTTATGCAGGACATCCTTGGACACCACTTTCATGGCGACCGGCCGGTCGAGCCATGCGGGGTCCAGCGTGTCCAGATCCGCCGCGCTGGAGAGCATGCGTTGTTCCGGTACCGTGATGCCATAGGCGGCCAGCAGGTTTTTGGCTTCGGGTTCGAGTAGATCCCGACCGGCCTGGCGGGCGGCCGCGATCATCCGTTGCATCGCCGCGTTCGGCGGCACGGGTTCCACGTAAACGGCGCTGACGTCACGCTGGGCAAACTCGCCGCGCTCGCTCAAGGCGGCCAGCACTTCCACCGCGTGCTCAATCGAGTCGTACACCGGCACGCCGGACTCGCGCAATACCTCCAACGGTTCGGGTTTCAGCGGCGCGTACAAGCTGTAAACGACCAGCGGTTTGTCGCTCCGCCGCTTGATCGCGGCGATTTCCTGGGCCGCGACCCGTTCATCGCCGGCCAATTCCTGGGCGAAACGAATGCCGTAGCCGCCGAACATGCCGACCAGAAAAACCTGATCGACGTTGCGGTCCTGACAGAGTATTTCGGCGCAAGTCGCCAGCAACCGGGGATTGGCGTCGGTGCTGCCGGCTACATCGATCGGATTTGCCAGGGAAGCCTGAGGAAACAACAGGGCGCGCAATCGCTCCCGAGTGACGTCTTCCAGTTCGGCCAACCGCAAGCCCGCTTCCGAAAGCCGATCGGAGGCGATGGTGGCCTGTCCGCCGCCGTCGGCCAGAACCGCCACGCGCCGGCCAGCGGCCTGTTGCAACAGGCCCAATCCCTCGGCGACCGGCAGAATTTCATCGGACTTGCCGACCATGTTGACGCCGGCTTGCCGCAGCACATCGACGGTCATGGCGTAGCTGCCCGCCAACGCGCCGGTGTGCGAGCTGGCCGCTTTCTGGCCCGCCGCCGTGCTGCCCGATTTGTAGACCACGACGGGTTTTTTCCGGGCGGTTTCCCGAGCGACCCG
>JAGRHI010000336.1:0-2591 GCA_020445045.1 Candidatus Competibacteraceae bacterium | reverse complement strand
TCGCGGCCATTCTTGAAACCCTCGACATACAAGGTCGCGACTTGGGTGTTCGCCTCTTCGCCCAGATAGCGCAGGTAGTCGGCGAAGCCGATGTCGGTCTGGTTGCCCGGTCCGACATAGGTGCTGAAGCCGATGTGGCCGTTGTGCTGGGCCTCCAACGCCAAGGCCAGCAACATGTTGCCCGACTGCGAAACGATGCCGACGTTGCCGGGCCTGACCGCGTCCAGCGCCAGCAGGTTGACCTTCTTGTGCAGGTTGAACAGGCCGGAGGTATTCGGGCCGATGATGCGCACCCCGCCGCGCCGCGCCGCTTCCAGGGTTTCCCGTTCCAGCCGGACGCCGGCCTCGCCGGCTTCGCCGAAACCGCTGGCCAAGATCACCGCGCCCTTGACGCCATTTCGGCCGCTCAGTTCGAGAAGGCCGGGCAAGGTCTTGGCGGGCGTGCAGATCAGCGCCAGGTCCACCGATTCCGGCACCTGTTCGATGGAGGGATAGGCTTTGAGGCCCATGATTTCCTCCAGCTTGGGATGGATCGGATAGATCTTGCCGGCATAGCCGTCACCGAGAAGACCGACCAACGCCTTGTAGCCGCGTTTGGTCGGATCGAGGGAAGCGCCGATGATGGCAATCGAGTCGGGCGCCAGGAACTGATGCAGCGGACTGTGCATGCTCAATACCCCTTGAACCGTGGCGCGCGTTTTTCGGCGAAGGCATTCACCCCTTCCCGCCAGTCTTCGGTCACCGTGCAACTGAACACGCCGTCCAGTTCCAGTTGCAGTTGGGTGGTGAAATCATGGCTGGCAGCCTGATTGAGCAGATTTTTCGCCACGCTCATCGATACGGGCGCCTTGCCCGCCAGTCCCAGGGCGAATTGCCGGGCGCGCTCCAGCAGTTCCGCATCGGGATGAACCTGAGTGGCCAGACCGATGCGTTGCGCTTCGGCTCCATCGATGCGGGCGCCCAGAAAGAGCAATTCACGCGCTTTGTTGAGACCGACCAGACGTGGCAGGATCTGGGTGACACCCCCGCCCACGCTGGTGCCGATGCTGACCTCGGGAAAGCCGATTTGCGCGCTCTCGGCCATCAGCACGAAGTCGCAGGACACCGCCATTTCCGCCCCCGCGCCCAGCGCATAGCCGTTGACGGCCGCCACCACCGGCTTGCTCAGCCGGAAGATCTTTTCGCATACGTCGTTGCCGAGTTGCAGATACTGACGCCGCTGATGGGCGGTGCGTTGCCCTGCCCCGTGCTCCTTCAAATCGGCGCCGACGCAGAACGCCCGGCCCGCGCCGGTGAGGATGACGGCCCGGACTGCCGGGTCATGCTCGGCCAGCGATAGCGCCATCAGCAACTCGGTGTAGAACTGCTCGACGACCGCGTTGAGACGGTGCGGCCGGTTGAAGTGAATTTCGGCGAATTGCGGGTTTGCTTGGTAGATGAGGGTTTCGAAAGTCGGTGTATTCATTGGCGGGGGACCATGTAAAATACTTACACGCCACAAAAAATAACTAAAGCACATTTGTACTTTATATTGTATACGTCAACCAACGTTCTTGTAAATACCTTTGTCCTTTATTATTTAATAAATCACATATGTTTTTTTGGGAGGGGTTACGCTTCGTTAACCCGCCCTATGCGCTACCTGCCCGGTCGCCCACCATGATTTCAATTTGCTCGCGCGGCACGATGCCGCCTTCCTCGCCATCATGTTGCAACATGGGTTTGCTGGTGTCGGCGCCGGGCGCGTAACGTTCGTACAGGATCTGCAATTTGCGGTGATGCGGATTCCTGCCTACCTGGCGCAAGGAAATCGCCCCCTTGGCCAGTTCCAGCAAGTTGCGCGCCTTGAAGAAAATCGGGTCCTGAGCAGGTAGGCTTGTACTGACGAATTCAAACTATCTGGATTACGATCGGACCCTGCTTTTTCGACTGGCGCGCGCCAAGCGGCGGCCTGCCGCGAACCGACGGAGTTTCCCATGCATCTGAAAGATTCTCGCCTGTTTCATCAGCAGTGTTATATCGGTGGCGCCTGGGTGGATGCCGATCATCGAGAAACGCTTGTGGTGACCAATCCAGCCACGGGCGAAACGCTCGGCGGCGTGCCCAAGTTGGGGGCTGTCGAGGTCAATCGGGCGATCACGGCGGCTCGGGACGCGTTCGCCGGTTGGCGGGCCCGGACCGCGAAGGAGCGCTCGACCCTCCTGCGCCAGTGGTTCAATCTGATGCTGGAACATCAGGACGATCTGGCGATGCTGATGACGCTGGAGCAGGGCAAGCCACTGACCGAAGCGCGCGGCGAGATCGCTTACGCGGCTTCTTTCATCGAATGGTTCGCCGAGGAAGCCAAGCGGGTTTACGGCGACGTCATTCCCCCGCATCAGGCCGACAAGCGCATCGTCGTCGTCAAGGAACCGATTGGCGTCTGCGCGGCGATCACGCCCTGGAATTTTCCCGCCGCCATGATCACCCGCAAGGCCGGCGCCGCGCTGGCCGCCGGCTGCACCATGGTGATCAAGCCCGCCTCACAGACCCCGTTCTCGGCGCTGGCGCTGTGCGAACTGGCGGAGCGGGCCGGCATACCGGCGGGGGTG
>JAGRHI010000335.1 GCA_020445045.1 Candidatus Competibacteraceae bacterium | reverse complement strand
ATGGCGTAATCGTCGTAGGTCGCCGCCACGTCGGCGACACCGCCGATATCGGACACCACATGCAAGGCATCCTCCAACGGTTCGGGCTGGTGGGCGTTCCAACGCTTCAGCGCCCGACGCAGCTCCTCGCCGATCACCCCCTTGGCGGTCCAGCCGTCCACGAACGCCAGTCCGGCCGGCTCACGCCCGTCGTTTCGCAAGATGAACGCCAAGGCGTTTTCGTCGATACCCCGGTCGCGGATGATCGAAATCGAGTAGTGGCGAACGTCGGTCCGCCCTAGCCAACGCAGGGCGCGGGCCAGCAAGGCGCCCACCGGCGTACCGGCGCGAGCCAGCGACACCACCGTCACCTGTCGGGGCCGAATCTCGGCCAGATAACGCGCCAGCGCCAGGATCTCCGCCGCCAGTCGCGGCGCGTAGCGGTCGACCAACAGCTCGAACAATGTCAGATAGCGTGGGCTGGGCGCCTGCTCGGGAGACAACATTTCGCTATAGTGGCGCGCGCCGGACTGAATCAGCCGCTCCTTGGCGTTCACGTCCACCATCGCCAACCGCAGCGGCTTTAGCAGGAACACGGTATCTTCGGGCCGGTAGCTGCCGGAAAAGGGGCTCATGGCGCATACTCGCGCCAAGTCTCCGTCTGAATCTGGCTGTCCCTGGGCACCAACGCGAAATCGCAACCGCGCAGAAACGGAATATCGGTGAGGCTGTCGCCAGCGCCGATGGTGACGATGGGACCTGCCTGTTCCAGTTCCGCCGCCACCCGCCGCACGGCATCGTGCTTTTGCACGCCCCGGACGGTGATCGCCAAATTGTTCCCGTTGTGATGCAACGCCAGTTCCTCTGGCAAACCGGTGGCGGCCAACCGTGTCCGCAGCCCGGTCAGCGCGGCATCATCGGCGTTGGCCTTGACGGACACATAGGTCAGCCATGCATCGACCGAGTGGCTACGTACCCGATAACCCTCGGTTGCCGCGCCCTGCTCCAAACTGGCCGCGCATTCCCAAAGCAGCGGTTGCGCCGCCACCAGCAACGGCCGGATCTCGTCATGCCACCAAACCGGCAAACGGCCATCGGGCTGGCGGATTACGGCGCCGTGATGGGTGATGCGCCACGACTCGAACTTCAGCGTCACGCGCGCCAGCGCCTCATCGGTGCGTCCCGTGACCGGAATCACCGTCCCCCGCTCCAGCCAAAACGCCAGCANNNGTTGGGCGCGAGTCATGAACGACAGGACCCGACCGGCCCGGTCCACCGCCGCCGGCTCCACCGGCTCGGCGGGCGGGCATTTCGGCGCGGTCTGCAAAATCGTGTCGTCGAGATCGAGAAAGATCACCAGGCGCGGCATGATTCCTCCACGGTGAAAGCCAAACCGCCCAGCAGACCGGGAAGCACATGCGCGGCCGGCATGGCGGGATGTTCGTAGATGATGACCGGCAAGCGATCTGGATCGAGGTTATAGAGATAGTTGGGGATGCCGTCACCGTAGTGGTCGGGAAATTCGCGGCGGCTGGCGATGGCATCCCCGACCACGATCGGCGAGCGAGTGGTGGACTGGAAACGCACGTCGTATCCCGCTTCTTCCAGCGCCAGCGCGAGGCGAAACGGTGTATAGGCGTACTCACCGGTACCGATCACCGCCAGCGGGCGCTCCGTTGGATTCTCTCGGCTCACCATCTCGGGAAAAGCCGATGCAAGCGCCGAACGCCAGCGGCCGGCGAGTACACCGGTACACGCTGGGTCCACCGCGATGCCGTCATGCGCGCGATCCGCGACTACATTAGCCACCGGTAAGGTGGGTGGAGGAAAATCGGGGTCCGGTTCGAACTGGAATCCTCCCTCGACCAGCGCGGGAAACCCTACCGGCCGCCCCAGCAACAGCGCCAGTTTCCTTCGCCGCTCCGCATCCAACCAATTGGCGATGCTGGCCAGCGCGATCTGTTCGAGCCGAGGGTTAAATCGCAGATAGGCGCGCGCCAGTTCCACCAAGGTGCGGCCCGTGGAAATCTCATCGTCCACCAGCACCAGGCTCCGCGCCGCCCGAAACAGCGGTTGCAACTCCAGGCCGGGCAGATAGACCGCATGGTCCGGGGCGTGACTGTGGCATTCGTCGAAGGCGAACGCCAGCGGACGCGATAAGCGGCAACGGGTGGTTTGCAGATACAAGACATCGTCGCGCCCCGCCCGCGCCGCCGCTTCCTCCGCGACGCCACGCCCCAGGGCGGTCGCGGTTTCCGCCATTCCCATCACCAGCAACGGCCCCGGCAAAGCAGCGATCTTGGCCGCCAGCCGAACATGAATGTCGCGCATGACGCTGGGCCGAACCGGCCAGTGCTTGCCGAGCACCTTACTGACGAACAGATACAAGCGTCGAGGATTCTGGCGGGTGGCGTAGGTCAGGCAGCGCTCCACGGGCAGATCCTCGTGCCGGACGATCAGGCTCAACCGCCCGGCTTGAATCGGCGCCGTCAGGGTTCTGCAAGTCAAATCGCCGTCTCCACGCTCACAAACCCAAATCATTCAGTATGGTGGTAATCCGATGCGTGTAGGTATGTTCGGCCAGCACCCGCCGCCGGCCCGCCGCCGCCACTCGACTGGCGAACTCGGGCTCGCGCCGCAGCCGGGCGATCAGGGCATTCAGTTCATCGGCGTTGCGATAGACCAGGATCTCCCGTCCGGGCTCGAAACAGCGCGGCAGATCGACCAGGTCATCGTTCAGCACCACCGCGCCACAGGCCGGCGGTTCGAAGCTGCGCTGGTTGAGGCCGTGCTCGACATTGGCCTCGTTGCGCGCGTTCAACACCGCCACGTGCCGCTGATAAAGCCGCACCAAGCGGGCACGACCGATCTTGCGGTTGCGCACCCGATGAAAGCCCTCGTGCGCCAGATCGCTCCAGTCGGTGCCGACGATCCGGGCGGGCGCCTCCAGACCGCGCACCACGGTCTCCCGGAAGGCGGTGCGACTGGCCACGAACAACACCTCGGGCTGACGCGTGACGCGAGCCGGACGAAACAGTTCCGGGTCGGCCGCCAGCGGTAGGTAGCGGCCCCCGGTGGTGAAACCGGCGGCCTCGGCATCCCGGAAAAACCGGGTGTCGGTATAATACAATCGGTCGCAGCGATCGGCGCGTCCCCGACTGTCGGTCGCGGGAAAGCGGTCGCCCACCAAACCGGCGATCACGGGGCGCCGAGGCTGGGCGTACAACAACCGGTAATAGTCCGGCGGCACCCCGAACACCCCCGCCACCAGCACCAACTCCGGGCGGAACCGGGCCAGTACCCGCTCGAAGCGGGCCAACATCCACTCCGAACCCGCCGAAGTACGCTCCTGCCACTTGGCCCACAAACCCAACAATGGGGTGTTGCCGTTGATGGCGAAAACCTGCGTGGGATGATCTAACCGCGTGCAGGCGCGATACAAGTTCTCCAACCACATGACCAGGCTACCGCGCTTGCCGAGCAACAGGATACGGGCAGGCGATCCGGCGGTCCGCCGCCCCGCCGCTGTCACAATGCCACCGTTGGTTCGCTTTCAGATGCGCGCCGGGTGCTTCCCCCCACCGAACGACCGCTGGCGGAACGACAGCGATGTCGTGTGCCGCGAGACTCCGGCCCGATCCAGCGGAAGGCCCACTCGTGGTGCCGCCAAACCGGCGATCGCCCGCACACTCCACACACGATGCGATTTTTTTCAGGCAAATGCGACTTCTTCACGCCGCGCATGGCTTCGATACCCTCTCAATCGGCAATCCTCCGCTCCCCACGGTCTGGCGACAGAGCGCCACCCTTCAAAGCGTCGCGGCAGCCCTTTTCATGACTCTATAACAGCGAACCGCATCCCCGCCACCTCTTTACAACGACAGAAACGCGATGACGGCACGCATTCTGCAAAAAACGGGCTTGGCGTACTATTCCAACTACAGGACGCGCCGTGGGTCTACTACGCTTGTCGATATTCGGTTGACAAACCCACAACGGCTTCGGTCCCACCCATCATACCCAGGAGGCATCCATGAACGGTCGAACCCTCAGCGCCACTCTCGTCACCACCGTACTGCTGGTCGCCGCCAGCGGCGCCCACGCCGGCACGACCCTCAACACCATCAAGGAGCGCGGTTATATCAAATGCGGCGTCAGCGATGGCCTGCCCGGCTTCTCCTACGCCGACGAAAAAGGCAAATTCAGCGGCATCGACGTGGATGTATGTCGCGCCATCGCCGCCGCGGTATTCGGCGATTCCACCAAGGTCAAGTTCACCCCGCTGACCGCCAAGGAACGTTTCACCGCCTTGCAGACGGGCGAGATCGACGTGCTGTCGCGTAATTCCACCTGGACCTCCAGCCGCGATTCCGCCCTCGGACTGAATTTTACCGGTGTGACCTACTACGATGGCCAAGGCTTTCTGGTCAATAAAAAACTCGGCGTCAAGAGCGCCAAGGAGTTGGACGGCGCCACCGTATGCGTGCAGGCTGGCACCACCACCGAACTCAATCTGAGCGACTACTTCCGCGCCCACAAAATGAAGTACACTCCGATCACCTACGACAAGTCCGATGAGAGCGCCAAGGCGCTGGAAGCCGGTCGTTGCGACGTGCTGACATCCGATCAGTCGCAGCTCTACGCCCAACGTATCAAGCTAGCCAAACCGGGCGATTATGTCGTGCTACCGGAGGTCATCTCCAAGGAACCGCTGGGTCCGGTGGTCCGCCACGGCGACGACGACTGGTTCGATATCGTCAAGTGGACGCTGTTCGTCACGGTCGATGCCGAGGAACTCGGCATCGACTCCAAAAACGTCGAGGAAATGAAGAAATCCACTAACCCGGACGTGAAGCGGATGCTGGGCGTCGAAGGCGACAAGGGCAAGGATTTCGGCCTGGCCAACGACTGGATGGCGGTGGTGATCAAGCAGGTCGGCAACTACGGCGAAATCTTCGACCGCAACGTCGGCAAGGGCAGCCCGTTACAGATCGAACGCGGCCTGAACGCGCTGTGGACCCAGGGCGGCTTACAGTACACGCCGCCGGTCAGATAAGCGGTCGACAACCAGATCAAGGAGGCGCGGGGCACGGTACCCGCCTCTCCTTCTTTCCGCCATCACGAGATCCGCATGGCCGAACACACCCACACGTCAGTCAAGCCACCCGTCTGGAACAACCCGGAAATTCGGGCCATCGCCTTTCAGATCATCGCCCTCGCCGCCACCGTCGCCTTTGGGTATTACCTGTTCGAAAATACCCAAACCAATCTGCGGCGACTGGGCATCGCCTCCGGTTTTGACTTTCTCTCTTCGTCTTCGGGTTTCGGTATTCTTCAAAGCCTGATTCCCTATTCCGAAACCTCAAGCTACGGTCGAGTGTTTTGGGTCGCCCTGCTGAACACGCTGTTGGTTTCCGCCTTGGGCATCGTGTTCGCCACCCTGCTCGGCTTCATCGTCGGCATCGCCCGCCTGTCGAAAAACTGGCTGGTCGCCAAACTGGCCTTGGTCTACATTGAGACTTTCCGCAATATCCCGCTGTTGCTGCAAATTTTCTTTTGGTATTTCGCGGTGCTGCGGGCGGTACCCTCACCACGCCAGAGTCTGAACCTGGGCGAGGTCGTGTTTCTGAACATTCGCGGGCTGTATTTGCCCGCGCCGCAATTTCAATCGGGGTTTGGCTGGGTACTGGCCGCATTCGGTCTTGCCCTCGTCCTGGTCGCCATCCTGGCGCACTGGTCCCGACGACGACAGGCGGCAACCGGTCAACCATTCCCCACGTTCTCGGCCTCACTCGCGCTGCTGCTTGGCCTGCCGCTCGCGACGTTCTGGCTGGCCGGTTCGCCGTTGGTCTGGCAAGTCCCGGAGCTGCGGGGTTTCAATTTTCAGGGTGGCTTGGTGGTCATTCCCGAAATGGCTTCCCTGCTGCTGGCCCTGTCGATCTACACCGCCGCCTTCATCGCCGAAATCGTCCGCGCCGGCATCCAGGCGGTCAGCCACGGCCAGACCGAGGCTTCATTCTCCCTGGGACTCAACTCCAGTCTGACGCTGCGGCTGATCATCCTGCCGCAGGCATTACGGGTGATCATCCCGCCATTGACCAACCAGTACCTGAACCTGATCAAAAATTCCTCGCTGGCCGCCGCCATCGGTTACCCGGATCTGGTGGCCGCCTTCGCCGGCACCGTACTGAACCAGACCGGTCAGGCCATCGAATGCATTGCCATCA
>JAGRHI010000334.1:1181-2003 GCA_020445045.1 Candidatus Competibacteraceae bacterium | reverse complement strand
GCGTGGTATAGGCCGGCGACCGCCGTTCCTGACGCATGGCCCACGGCCGTTGGAAGCCTTCCGTCCCAAAGTGCAGCGTCCCGCGTCCCATCCGGGCGTTGACGGCATCGAGGGTCTGCATCAGCCGCTGTGACCGTTCACCGTCGCCCGCGCCGAACAGGGCGCCCTGTCTTCGATGTGCCGGCGACAGCGACCAGAGCATGATCCCGGTCTTCTTATAGCGATAACCCTCCCGGTAGATCGTCGCCAGGCCGCGCATCGCCTGGCCGATCAGGAGACCGGTGTCGGCGGTCGGCGCGGGTAGTTCGAGGGTGCCGGCGTGGTGATATTGCGGGTCGTCCGGCACGAACGGGTTGGTGGATAGAAAGACCTGGAGGCCCCGCGCCTCGGAACCCTGCCGGCGCAATTTCACCGCCGCGCGGGTGACGTGAAAGGCGACGGCTTGCTTCAGTTCGTCCAATGCGGTGACCGGTTTCCCGAACGAACGCGAAGCGATGATTTGCTGCTTCGGCGGCGCGACTTCTTCCAGCGCCAAGCATGAGGTACCGCGTAATTCGTAGACGATCCGTTCCATCACCACCCCAAACACCGAACGTAGCCACGGCGGGTCGGCCTCGCGCAACCGCAAGGCGGTGTCGATGCCGAGTGCTTCGAGCTTGGCGGACCAGCGCCCAGCGATGCCCCAAAGGTCGGCCGTTTTCAGATCGGCCAGCGCTTCCGTTTGGCGCTCCCGCTCCAGCAGCGCGACCACCCCGCCCGGTACACGCTGTTTCTTGGCGATCCGGTTGGCGACTTTCGCCAGGACCTTGGTGGGACCGATGC
>JAGRHI010000334.1:0-993 GCA_020445045.1 Candidatus Competibacteraceae bacterium | reverse complement strand
GTAGTTCGAGGAGTAGACTTGGATGTGGTGCTGCCGGATCAACGCACGAATCGCGTGGACGGGGGTGCCCATCGCGATGCCCAGCGCCTTGACTTCGTTGGAGCGGGCCACCACACAACCGTCGTTGTTGGACAGCACCACGACCGGTTTTCCCTCCAGACGAGGCGCGAACACCCGTTCACAGGACACATAGAAATTGTTGGCATCGACCAAGCCGATGACGCTCGGCGCCGTGATCGGCCTAAAGGGGGTGAATAACATTCGTGACCACGCCCCAAATCTGAAGGTCCATGTCACCCGACAACACGATGGGCGCGTAGCGTTCGTTTTCAGCCAATAGCCGTACTTGACCTTCCCGGATGCACAGCCGCTTGACCGTCAGTTCGCCGTTCACCACCGCAATCACCACTTTGCCGTGGGCCGGTTCCAGGGCTCGATCCACCACCAGCAGATCACCGGGATGAATGCCGACCCCCAGCATGGATTCGCCACTGGCCCGCACGAAGAAGGTCGCCGCTGGATGGCGAATCAAGTGCTGGTTCAGGTCGAGCCGGCCTTCCACATCGTCGTCCGCCGGGGACGGAAAGCCGGCCGGTACGTAGGCCGTATATAACGGTAGTGGCAACGGCGGTGGTACCACGGCGGGTCGGTGCCATGGTTCCGAATCGGGTACGGGAGGATGTTCGTGCGCGGCCAGCCACCGCTCGATGGCCGGTAGCCACCGTTGCGGAACGCGGATCGCCCGCGTCGGTTCACCGAATTTGGCGGGACGGCCAGCACCGGGCCGCTTGCCACCCCGGCGGGGAGGCGCGTCGGGCATGGGAACACCGCTCTCTATTGATTTTGTACCGAATCAAAATAGCGGACCGATACCCGACCGGTCAAGGGCTTTTAGGTGCTTTCACGACGGGAGTGGCGTCATTAAGTCCGGTCCCTCGCTGCCGGGACGGTTCACCGCCGTGCCCACCGGCCAGACCCGCAGCCGCTCGGGCG
>JAGRHI010000333.1 GCA_020445045.1 Candidatus Competibacteraceae bacterium | reverse complement strand
GCTATATCTTTTTCACTTTCTTCAAGCCGGATGATGTGGCCCGGCTTTGCGCGGCGGCGCTGGATGCCGATGTCGAAGTCGAATATGTCCAAACCCTCATCCGCAAGCGTGGGTTACTGCCCGATCTGACGATGACGCCATCGGAACGCTGGCCCTGGCCAGTGAAGATTTACACGCTGGGGCGCTTTGGATTGGTGGTGGACGACCAGCCCGTGACTTTCGGCCGCAAGGCGCAACGCAAGCCGCTAGAGTTGCTGAAAATTCTGATTGCTTGGGGTGGACGCGACGTCAACCAGGCGCGCATCGCCGACGCGTTGTGGCCGGACACCGACGGCGATAGCGCACAACAAGCCTTGACGACAACACTTCATCGCCTGCGCCGCTTGCTGAGTCACGAACACGCCTTGAGTGTGCGAGATGGCCGGCTGTCCCTGGATCCGCGCTATTGTTGGGTCGATATATGGTGCTTGGAACGTCGAATCAGCCAGATCCTGACATGGGTGCGCGAGGTAAACGGGGGAGGTGCCGCATCGAGGGATTTGGCCACCGCGACCCAAGCGCTCCTTCGCGCCTATCGCGGCCCGTTTCTGGGGCAGGATCTCGAACCTTGGACGATGCAGATGCGCGACCGCTTACGTGACCGGTATCTGACGTGCCTGGATGAACTCGGTGGCTACTGGGAACAGATGGAGGATTGGGCAATGGTCCGGGCGTGTCACGGGCACTTGGGGCACTTGGGGCAACCGGCCAAGCGGCGGGTTTATCGATAGCGCCTGGAAATCTTGGCGACACGTTTGGGCGTTTTTCCTCCAGCACGCCACGAGTATCCCCATCGCCCAACCCCGACCGGCGAAGTCGCGCGGAACGGCGCTTATACTTACAAGCGGTAATCCAATCCGTCGCTACCCGCGCGAACCGGCCGCAACCGCGTGCTTGCCGGTTTGCCGCCGGAGACCCGCCGCATGCATACCGTCGATTCATCCCCCGCCCCGTCCGAACCGGTGCGAACCGCCTTGCGGCTGGTGATTGTCGGTTCGCTGCTGCTCGCCGTGCTGTACATCCTGCGGCCGTTTCTGCCCAGCCTACTGTGGAGCGCGTTCATCGTGATTTCGGTATGGCCGGGACTGACGTGGCTGCAACGGCGTTTCCGTTGGAATCGGTTGGCCTGCACGTTGCTGTTGGCATCGATGCTGGTCGGGGTGCTGATCGGGCCGCTGCTGACCGGTATCGCCGCGCTCGTCACCCATGGCGAGAACCTGATCGTCGAAACCAGGGCCGCCATCGAAAAGATTCCCGCCGAGCCGCCGGCGATGCTGGCGGATTTGCCGCTGGTCGGTTCCAGTCTGGCGCAGCAATGGCGGAACGCCGTCGATAACACCCAAAGCCTGCGGGCGCGGCTGGCGCCGGAACTACAAAAGAGCGGTCGCTGGCTGTTCCAGCAAGTCGGCACGGTGGGCGCGCTGTTCCTGCAACTGCTGCTGGTGGTGGTGTTCTCGCTGGTGTTCTACGTCAACGGCGCCATCCTGGATGCGCTCACCGAACGGGTCGCCCTCCGCATCGGCGGCGCACAGGCGCTTCAGGCTCGTGACCAGGCGCGGCAGGCCATCCGCTCGGTGGCGCTTGGGGTGGTGCTAACCGCCATCATCCAGTCGGCCCTGGCGCTGGTGGGCTTGCTGCTGGTCGGTATGCCACTGGCGGTGCTGATCACCTTCATTTGCTTTCTACTGGCCATCGCCCAGATCGGCGCGGCCTTGCCATTGCTGGTGGTGGCGGGCTGGTTGTATTGGGGGCAGGGCGATACTGGTTGGGCGCTGTTCATGGCCGGCTGGGGCCTGTTCGTGGTGGGCGGGCTGGATAATATCTTGCGTCCCCTGCTCATCACGCGCGGCATTCGCATGCCACTGACCCTCGTGTTTACCGGAGTGATCGGTGGCCTGCTGGCGTTTGGCCTGATCGGCGTATTCCTGGGGCCGACCCTGGTGGCGATCGCCCATACCTTGCTGCTGGCCTGGCTTCAGGCGCCTTCCAACCCGGAACCTTCCGTTCCAGCCACGCCTCGGTGAGCGTGCCCCATGCCACTTGATCCGTTCAGAATTCTCGGCGCCGCGTTGCTGGCCACGCTGGCGATGACCTCGCTACTGATCGGCGTGGTCATCGGGCTGTACGGCCGGCCGTCGCGGCGGACCAACGCCATCATCATGGCCTTCGGCACCGGCGCGCTGATCCAGGCGCTGGCGCTGGAACTGGCGTTCGAGGGCGCGGAACGCTTGATCGAGGAGGCTCACCTGAGCGGCATCGTTAGTTGGTGCTGGGTCGCGGCCGGCTTCGTGGTGGGCGGGGTGTCATATTCCCTGGGCAACCGCTGGCTGGACGATTACGGCGCCGCCCTGCGCCATCCGGCGCTGACCAAGCTGTATCTGCTGCGCCAAAAGCGGGAACGGTCGGCCGATCTGCTGGGCCGGTTGGCGCGGGTGGATTTGTTGTGCTCGCTGCCGCCCGAGGAGATGGAGGAGGTGCTGCTGTGTGTCCAACCGGTGCATGTCGCGGCCGGCGAGACCATCTTTCGGCAGGGCGATACCGGCGATGCGCTGTATCTGATCGACCAAGGCGAAGTGGCGGTGCTGGTCAACGGTTCGGCCTCCAATACATCCACCGCGCCGGACGCGGTGCCACTGGCGCGGCTGGCGGCCGGCCAGTCGTTCGGGGAAACCGCGCTGCTGACCGGCGAACCGCGCACCGCCACCATCACCGCCATCACCGATGTCGCGCTGCTGAAAATCGACAAGGAACATTTCGACGAACTGCTCGACGAATCGCCCCGTCTGCGCCACGCGGTCGAAACCCTGAACTCCCAGCGCCTGCTGCACAACGTCGCCACCCTGCGCGAGCGGCCCGACGCCGCAGCCTGGCAAAAGCTCGCGCTGGCCAACGTGCAGCGTCTGAGCCGCAAGGAACAGGAAGCACTGCTGGCCAAACAAGCGGCCACCGGTTCGCCGTTGGCGCTGTTTCTCGGCGCCACGCTGGATGGCATTCCGGCCTCGGTGGTCATCGGCGCCAATTTCGAAACGCTGGATGCCTTTCGCTTCACCTTCCTGGTGGCGATCTTTCTGTCGAGTGTGCCGGAAGCGATCGGCAGCACGCTGGGCATGCGGCAGGCCGGCTTCGGCACGCGGCGGATCTTTACCCTCTGGAGCCTGCTGGTGCTGGCGGCGACACTGGCGGGGGGGCTGAGCAGCGCCTTTCTCGCCGAGGCGTCGCCGGTGGTGCTGACCGTGATCGGCGCCATCGCCGGCGGTGGCATCCTGGCCATGGTGTCATCGGTGATGATGCCGGAAGCCTACGAGGACGGCGGTCCGGCCGTGGGGTTGGCGACCATCGCCGGCTTTCTCATCGCGTTCCTGTTCGCGTTCGTCTAGCGACCGGCCATGACCGCCAGAATCCGTTTCGTGCGCCGTCTGGGGCTGTGGCGCTCGGTGCTGATGTACCACGCCATTCCGCTGCGCCGGCGCCGGCTGACCCGGTTCTACGCGCAGTTCATCCGGCCGGGCGATCTGTGCTTCGACATCGGCGCCCATGTCGGCAGCCGGCTGCGAGCCTGGACACCATTGGGCGCCCGCATCCTCGCCGTGGAACCGCAGCCGGAGTGCATGGCCCTGCTGCGCCGCTGGTACGGCGGTTTGCCGCGCATCACCCTGATCGAGCAGGCGGTCGGCGCCGAGCCCGGCGTTGCCGATCTGCTGGTCAGCGCCCGGACGCCGACCGTGACCAGCTTGTCGCCGGCCTGGATCGCGGCGGTCCGGCGGGACCGTGGGTTTGCTGGCGTGCGCTGGGACCAGCGGGTTCCGGTCACGGTGACCACGTTGGATCAACTGATCGCCGAACACGGCTTGCCGACGTTCTGCAAGATCGATGTCGAAGGGTACGAACTGGAGGTGCTGAAAGGGTTGTCGCAACCGATTCCGGCCCTTTCCTTCGAATACATCCCGGCCTGTCTGGATCTGGCGCGGGATTGCGTGGCCTATCTAACCCGACTCGGACCGTACCGATTCAATGGGTCGGTTGGGGAGAAGCAGCACTTGTGGTCGGCGGCATGGCTGGACGCCGCGCCACTGCTCGAATGGCTCGATACCGTGGCCCGGACCGGTCGATCCGGGGATATTTACGCGCGCCTTGGTCCGGTCGCGGGCGACGACAGCGAACCGGACAGCGCATGATCGCCCACCGGCAAGCCACCGAAAATCCTCCCGGTCCGGAACAAGTCTGGTTACTGCTGCTGGCACTGCGTCGCGCGGTTCGGACGCTACCGATGGTTCCCGACCGCTTCGGTTTGGGGTTGGATGCTGGACAGCCGGCTCTTTTGTCCGCCGACGATCCCGCCGCCTGGGTCACCGGGCGCGCTGACGGTTCCTGGACCGCCAGGGCGCCGATGAGCGAAACCGGCGCGGAATTACTGGATCTTTATCTGCCGGTCGCCTTGGCGGGTCGGAGTCGACCGCTGACGGTGGCGCATCTCGGGCAAAGTCTGGACGGGCGCATCGCCACCACGAACGGCGTGTCCCGTCACATCAACGGTCCCGAGAATCTGACGCACCTGCACCGGATGCGCGCGCTGTGCGATGCGATCGTCGTTGGCGCCGGCACCGTGGAATGCGACGATCCGCAACTGACCACTCGCCGGGTCGCCGGCCCGCATCCGGTACGAGTGGTGCTCGATCCTCGCCGCCGCCTCGGCGCCGGACAGGGCCTGTTCCAGGATCGAGCCGCCCCGACCTTGCTGGTTTGCGACGAGGCGCTGACCAATCGACCGGGACCGGATCATGTCGAGGTGATCGGCGTCCCCCGCGACGGCCGCCACCTGGATCTCCCGGAAATCGTGCGGCGCTTGCACGCGCGTGGCCTGTACGGCGTTTTCATCGAAGGCGGCGGCCTGACCGTGTCGGCTTTCTTGCAAGCGGGTTTGCTGGACCGCTTGCAGATTGCGGTGGCGCCGTTGATCATCGGTTCCGGCCGACCAGGCATCACCTTACCGGCGATCAAGGACTTATCCCAGGGATTGCGTCCCCCTCACCGCCGCCACGCGATGGGCGAGGATGTATTGTTCGACTGCCGGTTACGCCCCTGACCCTTGATCCCGTTCTGGCTGGGACGAGAGGAAGGCAAGAAGACCCCGATCCACTCAGCGCGATTCCACCGGCACCCGGAAATTGAAGCGTAGCAAGACGCCGCGAGCCGTCGAATCCACGCCTTGGGTCACCAAACCGGTCACGCTGCCCTCGACGCTGTCGGCGCTGGCGAGCCGGATCTTCTGGTTCTGGATTTCGCCGCTCAGCACGACGCCCTGGCGCGGAGCACTGGCGGACCCGGTGACTTCGGAGCCGTCACCGGCCATCAGCTTGACCGGTTCGATCATGGAGCCCTCCGCCGAACGGTGCACCACAAAGTGCGCGGCCACGAACTGCGGCGCGTCTTGCGCGCAGCTTTGAAAGCGCGCCACCACCACCAACTTGGCTCCGGTGGGTGAAATGGCCTCGTCGCTTGGTTCGCTGGCGAACGGCTGTCCCCACCCGGTGGAAGAAGGCTGGCGCATCGCAACTTTGGAGAACCCGCTGGTTGCGCCGTCCGGGGCGGCATCGAAAAAGGCGGCCACATCGCTCACCACCGGTTGTCCGCTGCAAAAAGGCGAGCTCATGCCCGGTGAGTTGTCGATTTCGAGGCTGGCCACCCGCCCCGCCGGCGTGGCCGACGGAATGAGGTTCAGGGTGATGCCGGTCACCGACCGCAGCCGATCATCGGCCGCGGGGCACACCACCGGATCGTCATGGCAACCGGCATCGGTTGCGACCGAATACAGCCGATCGAGGATTTGGCGACCGCGCTCCTCGCGCAGCGCGGCACACACCGCCGGGCTGCTTTTGATCGCGTTGTCTTCGACATACGCTTGTAGGACGACCGGCGCGTTCGGCGCCAGATCGGCCGGATAAGTGAATGCCAGCGTACTGTCGCTTTCCACCCGCGCGGCAATCCGCAGATCCTGCTTCAACCCCCGCCCGTCCCGTACCACCACGACCGGGTCCCGATAGTGCCGCAGACCGATGCCATGTACGACGACCTCCTGACCTGGGCGCACAAAGGTGGGCGCGGAGCCGGCGTAGAGTGCCGGGCGGATGCCCATGCAGGCCGATGTATCCGCCGCCTGGGTCGGGACCGGCGTCAATCCGACACCCACCAGCGTCAATCCGCCCAACAACGCTGGCAGGGTACGCCACCAGGATGGCGGTGAAAGAAAGCGATGGGGGATGTAGGCGGCGGTCATGGCGGTCATTCTCCCGGAGGTGATGCGCGGCAACTTCGAATATGGCAAGAAGAATCATGCCATTGTATCTATATTTATGTTTTTAATGATTTAATTTGAAATATCAATGATTGTCGCAACCACCGTTTCGGACTGATCGGGTCACCATGGCCAACCTCCTGGGGCCATTCCGGTCCGAAGTCAACCGACAAGACTCAAAGTGAACCGATCGACGCCTGGAGGCGGAAAGTGGTCGCACGATCGGACGAAGGAAGGGTTTGCTAGGTCCTGTTCAGGACGGCGCCGATAAAAAAAGGCTATGTCTACGTTAAGTGTTGAAATCCGCTATCCTTATGATAGGGAAGGGAAAGTGTGGAGGATACCGTCATGCGTGCTGAAGCCTTCCATCAATGCTTGTCTCAAGCCGACGCGCTGACAGCCGCTCAGCGGCGGCGTGCGGTCGAGATTCTGCACCAAGAACGCAAGCTGCCAGACCCGCTCGCGGGTATCCTCGCTGTTGCGCCTACCTGCCCCCACCGCCATCACCGACCCTGCGGGCGGTGGGGCAATGCCCATGGCTTGCCGCGCTCCTGGGGTAAGACGTTCCATGTCCTCAGCGGCACGCCGCTGGCGCGCTTGCGGCATCGCGAGTGCTGGGACGAGTACGCCCGGGCACTGATCGACGGAGACACGGTACGCGCAGCGGCGCGGCGCGGCGGTGTGCACAAGAACACCGCCTTTCGCTGGCGCCACCGCTTTCTCGCCCTTCCGGCGCTCAAGCCATCAAGCCCGCACGGCATCGTGGAAGCAGACGAAACCTATTTCTTGGAATCCCACAAGGGGGAGCGTCACCTGCCACCCCGCCCCGCTTGCGGGGCGGGGTGGCCAAGAAGCGCGGCCTGTCCAGCGCGCAGATTGCGGTGCTCGTGGCGCGCGACCGCGGCACCGCCACCACCGACGCGGTTCTGCCCAACGCCAACACTGCGTCCGTTACCACTGTGCTGGCGCCTGTTCTCGACGCCGATGCCGTGCTGTGCTCCAACAGCAATGCGATCCACCACTGCTTTGCCGAGCGGGCGCACATCGCTCATACCTCCGTCAATCTCAGCGCTGGCATCCGAGTCATTGAGCATGCCTTCCACCTCTAAAACGCCAACGCCTATCACAGCCGCCTGAAAGGCTGGATGGCTCGGTTCCATGGCGTCGCGACCAAGTACCTGCCCAACTACCTGGGATGGCGACGTTGCCTGGAGCGCTTCGCCGCAACTCTAACCCCAGCGCTGATGCTGTCCCTGGCGACTGGTCAGAATCAACGCTTAACGCGGACATGGCCTTTAAAAATGCCGGTAAGGTAGCAATTTTTTATTTATATTCAATATAATGATTGGAAGGTGTTTCATCTGGAAGACGACATTCACCATCAAGAAACCGGGTAACAATCTGGTCAACGGACGCGCGACAATCACCATCCTCGTAATTCGAACAACTCGTGTAAGCGCTGACCGAACTCGAATCGGATAATACGCCGGCCCGCAGCGTCAAGGCGTTGACCGGCTTGGCGGCCGAGAACAGGCAGTACGCATCGGCGCGGTCTGCCCTGAGATAACTCATGACACTTGACAATTGTTAAGGTGCCGATAACTAATTGGAGATAGAAACGTGCCTTACAGCGTCATGATTGAACCGTATTTGGGCGAGGGAGGACAGAACCGCTATCGGGAAAGAACGATCCTCCGTCTTCCAGATCGAGCAAATGTAACATTTTTAGCGCGTTATCGGATTGGGTGAAAATCAGCGGGTAATGATCGAATCTCGTTATGCATGATGAGCAACTCCTGCTCAACAACGGAGAGATCGCGTCGAGTCCTATTGCAAGCCTATCATCCATCTCCAACATTACTTATGTACCAATAGAGACAGTGAACCGATGCCATGGAGTGCGGATGAACCGGACAGCTTGATTATCCCTACTTTCCTGGTTATCAGAATTAATACAACAGTATAAATTGGCATGATTTATGCTAACATGATTATGGGCTCTGAACAGGTAAGACCGAGGCATTCCGACCAGGGCGAGCAGGTACACCGAACCGGTTCCGAACCGATACGAAGTCTGGCCCGACAATGCTCAACCGCCAAAACCGATTGGATGACGCCAAATAGTTATGAAACCATCCGTCGGTTGCATTGGTCTGACAAGGATTGTTGTTCCCACTGCGGTGCGATGGCGATGGCTTCCATGAGATCCATGCCATCACCGCCGAGGGCTTTCGGTCGCCACCGCGTTCCTGGTTGCGCTCCCATCGAGGAACTTTGCCGGAAAAACCATCACTCCGCTGAGCCTGCTTTAGGTTGTGCATAACACCTGTATCGGCGGAAAATGCTGCTTACACTCCTTTTGGAATTGCTGATTGCCTAAGATAGCAAATTGCCCACAATCCATGTTGTGGTCTTATTGGAATTAAAACCACTCTATTGTCGCTACGCCAAAAATTGATACAAGTTAATGACAACTTAAAATCATAATTAATTATGATCAATCAATTTATAGAAAATATACAAATAAAAACGAAACAATATTGCGGCTTTACGCTGGTCGAATTGTTATTGGCATTGGTGATAAGCAGTATTTTAGTGACCATCGCGGTAAGTTCATACAGGGTATATATGGAACGTTTGGAAAATGGGCGTGCAAGGACTGATATTCTGCTTATTGAAGCAGAGATTGAGCGTTTTTACACAGCCCATTTCAGCCATCCTGAATCCCTTGGCGAATTGACAGGACAAATTCCTCTGTTGGACCCCTGGGGAAACCCCTACCAATATCTGAACATTGCCACTACTAAAGGAAAAGGCAAGGTTCGTAAGGATCACAACATGGTTCCCTTGAATACTGATTATGATCTTTACAGTATAGGGAAAGATGGTAAAAGTGAGTCTCCCCTAACAGCTAAAGCAAGCCGAGACGATATTGTTCGAGCTAATAACGGAGGTTTTGTTGGATTGGCTTCTGAATATTGATGAATAAGAAAAATATTCAATTTATCCATGAAAATTGAAATAGCTTTTCTTCATAGCAAAGTAGCACGAAGAATATTCGTGCTGTTCATTATTTCATCTTTAATTCCTATCATGTTATTAACATTCTTAGCTTTTAGGCAAGTAAATAATCTGATTTCCACGCAGCAACATGCGCAGCTTAAGCAAACGAACAAGCAATACGGTATGACAGTGTTTGAGCGCTTGTTATTGCTAAAAACCCAAATAGCTTGGATTGCTCAAAATCTTAATCAAGAGGATCCATCAGCGCATCTGACAGAAAATCACCAGTTCAACTCGATGGTTAGTCAAGGATTTAAAAAAATAAGATTGATTGACAATACGAACCAATCTACATTCCCGCTAGGAAACACTGGAAAAATAGCAACGCTCATTCAAAAAGAGCAAAGCTATCTCAAGGCAGGTAATAGTATCCTCACCAGCGACTATCAACCTCATTTCTCATCAAGGATTTTTTTATTCCGGATGCTTAACCCACGGTATTCAAAGCAAGCAATATTGATTGGGGAAATCGATCAGTCTTATCTATGGGGCGATACTGATTCACTTGACCAAGAAACACAACTCTGTGTTTTTGATGAATTTAATAAAGCATTATTTTGCTCGCATCAAGAATATGAGCCTAGCCCTGAAGAATTAATAAAATTAAAGACATCATCTTCAGAGCAATTTGCATGGTATAAGCATAACAATGAAGAATTTTTGGTGAATTACTGGCCTCTATTTCTAGAACCTAATTTTTTTGTACCAAAGTGGACAATAGCCAGCAGCCAGTCGAAAACCAGTATATTCTCACCCATAATTGATTTCAGAAATATTTTTTTATTTGTGATTATGCTAACGCTTGCCACTGTAGCATTATTGAGCGTTTATCAAATTCGCAGGAATCTAATTCCGCTTGAAAAGCTAATGGAAGGAGTTCACCATATCACCAATAAGAAATTTAACAAGCCTATAGAGGTGAATAGTGGCGATGAATTTGAAGAATTGGCTGCTTCAGTAAACAATATGGCGATTCAGATAGATAAGCAATTTCATACCTTATCCACGATGGCAGATATTGATCAGCTTATCTTATCGACTTTAAAAATCGAAGATATCATTAAAATCGTATTAAGCCGCATGCACGAAATTATCTCTTATGATCATATCAGTATGACAGTTGTTGATCGCAATGACAATGAATCCTGTCGCACTTATACCCAAAGCAAACCACTTAGAGAGCAAATAACCACAGAGATGCTGAAAATAACATCATCGGAATATCAAATATTACTGGAAAACCAAAAATATTTAATCGTAACTAATCAAAAAAATCTACCATGCTATCTTTTATCCTTACTCAAACTAGGCGCGTTTTCATTCTTAGTATTGCCTGTCATGCTCAAAGAGAAAGTGTCTGCGATGATCTGTCTTGGATATCGATCGCTGTTTACCGTTAAGGAAGAAGATGTCCTTCTAGCTTGCGACTTTACCAATCGTGTAGCTGTCGCACTATCCAATGCAAGATGGGAAGAACAATTATATTATATGGCTCATTATGATGCTTTAAGTGGACTACCTAACCGACTACTACTCAAGGATCGATTACAGCAAGCACTAGCCAGAGCTGAGCGGCAAAAAACTATTGTAGCTATTTTATTCATCGATTTGGATCGCTTTAAATATGTCAATGATTCCCTTGGGCATATAGCGGGCGATTTATTATTGTGCGAGGTAGCTCAACGACTAAGTAGAAATTTACGAAGCGAAGATACGATCTCCAGAATTGGAGGTGATGAATTTGTTATCGTAATTTCGTACTTTGAAAACAGCAAAGAATCATTTTCGATAACGACAGCTATCGCTAAAAAAATTATGGCTGATCTATCAATTCCATTCAATATCAATGATCATGAAGTTTATTCAACAGCCAGTATTGGCATTGCCTGTTACCCAACTGATGGGCAAACAATCAATGAGCTTCTGAAAAATGCGGATTCGGCCATGTATCACGCAAAATCCATTGGCAAAAATAATTATCAGTTTTATTCCAAGGCATTGAATGCCGCAGCTTTTGAAAGCCTGGATTTGGAAAACAGACTTCGCCATGCATTAGAGCGGCACGAATTTGAGTTATATTATCAGCCAAAAATAGAAGTCAAAAGTAGAAAAATCTGTGGGGCCGAAGCTCTCTTGCGTTGGAATCATCCAAAAAAAGGACAAGTCTCACCGGCGCAGTTTATTCCCCTCTGTGAAGAGATTGGATTAATCGTCTCGATTGGAGAATGGATAATTCATACTGCTTGCATGCAGGCCAAGAGTTGGCAGGATCAAGGTCTTCCAGCATTACGTATCGCCGTCAATCTTTCGCCTTTACAATTCCGTCAGCCTGATTTAATCAAACAAATCAGGAGTGCGCTAGATACAACGGAGCTTAGCCCAAATAAATTGGAACTTGAAATTACGGAAAGCGCCACCATGGAAGATATTGATAAAGCCATTGCAACCTTAGGCACATTCAACAATATGGGACTCCATCTCAGCATTGATGACTTTGGGACAGGCTACTCTTCGCTAAACTATTTGAAGCGCTTTCCGATTCACACTCTCAAGATTGACCAATCATTCATTCGTAATATCGACACTAGTTTCGAAGATGCGGCCATTGTTAAATCAATTATCACTCTAGCGCATAGTTTGAGATTAAACGTCGTTGCCGAAGGTGTTGAGACAAAAGAACAAGTTGATTATCTTGACAGCCTTGATTGCGATGAAGCTCAAGGCTATTTATTTAGCCCTCCTGTCTCGGCGCATGAGTTTACCAAGATGCTAAACTCACCAACCATTTTTTGTGTCGAGAGGTAATTGCAAATTTATACGGCTCTATGAGACTTCCCGTGGAAG
>JAGRHI010000332.1 GCA_020445045.1 Candidatus Competibacteraceae bacterium | reverse complement strand
ATGATGTCGATGGCCGGCATCCCGTTCATGGCCGGTTTCTACGCCAAGTGGGTCGTGTTGCAGGCCGTGGTTGATGTGGGGCTGGTGTGGTTGGCGGTCTTCGGCGTGGTGTTCTCGGTGATTGGTGCGTTCTATTACCTGCGGGTGGTAAAGTGCATCTACTTCGACAAATCTGAACAGAGCGTGCCTATCGAGCTCAGCCGCGATACTGAAATTGTCATCAGCGCCAATGGGCTGCTGTTGGTGGTGTTGGGGTTGTATCCGACCGCGCTGATGAGTTGGTGCGCCACGGCATTGCTGAACTAGGCATCGTTTAGGCGTGTCGCAGGGCTTGCTGGTTGGGTTTTGGCTGGGGTTGGCGGTGATGGCCGCCAACCTGCCTTGGCTGAGTGAACGCTGGCTGTTCGCGATTCCGCGTCAGCGGGCTAAACCTTCTTGGTTAAGGTGGGTCGAGTGGGGATCGCTCTACGGATTGATCGTTGGTGTAGGCTTCGGTTTCGAATACAAGACGACCGGTGTCCTGCATACACAGGGATGGGAATTTTATGTGGTGACTTTGTGCCTGTTTGCGGTGAGCGCCATGCCCGGATTTATCTATCGTCACCAGCTGCGGCGCTTATTACGGCAGAGTGGGCAATGATGCCTAGCAAGCATTTAAATTGGGCATTTTGCCGCCGGACGATGCTTGCGTAAATCCTCCCGATCCCGATCTTCTCTCCGATATTCCTTGTTTTCCCCAATTTTTGCCATTGTCGTTCGCCAAATCGACAAATTCGCTAATTCGGAACAAGCCAGCCCCTGATCGAGTCCTCCGCAGCGGTTTGCCGCACTGCAATATAGGCTGGTTTATCATTCGATGCCTGTCAATCACTGCTAGGGCGGTCATGTCAAAACAGCATCCGATTATCGCCATTACCGGTTCGTCTGGCGCCGGCACTTCGACGGTTCGGGTCGCGATGGAGCATATTTTTCGTCGAGATGGCATCAATGCCGTCATCGTCGAAGGCGACAGCTTCCATCGCCATGATCGGCTGGAAATGCAACGGCAATGCGAACAAGCTTACCGGGGGGGCCGCAATCTTAGTCACTTCGGCCCCGAGGGCAATCTGTTCGACCGCTTGGAAGCGCTGTTCATGGAGTATGGCGAGCGTGGCAGTGGACTGCGGCGCCATTACCTGCACAGCCAGGAAGAGGCCGAGCGTTATGGCCAGGAGCCGGGAACGTTTTCACCTTGGGTGCAATTACCGCCCAGGAGCGACCTGCTGTTCTACGAGGGCTTGCACGGCGGGGTGGTGACCGACAAGGTGAATGTCGCCCGCTATGTGGATCTGCTGATCGGGGTGGTGCCGATCGTCAACCTGGAATGGATCCAGAAAATTCACCGCGATACCGCTGAGCGCGGCTACAGCGCCGAGGCGGTGACCGACGCCATCCTGCGGCGGATGTACGATTACACTCACTATATCGTGCCGCAGTTTTCATGCACCGACATCAACTTTCAGCGGGTGCCGACGGTGGATACCTCCAACCCCTTCACCGCGCGCGATATCCCCACGCTGGATGAAAGCTTTGTGGTGATCCGTTTCAAGGATGCCCGCAAAACCCAACCGAATTTCCCTCATCTGATTCATATGATTCACGACTCATTCATGTCGCGCCGCAACACCATCGTGGTGCCGGGTGGCAAGATGGGCTTCGCCATGGAAATCATCCTGCAACCGTTGATCGAACGGTTGGTCCGCCGGGAACTATAGCTCTCCTCAATGAGCCGTGGTCGATTTAGAAGCGGAAATCCCCTCAACCCCCTTTGAAAAAGGGGGCGCCGCGTCAGCCTGACTTCGAGTATTCAGCGCCATTCGTGTTGAACATATACTTGAGCATCGATGCGTACACGACCCGACGGTTTCTACCGCAGCGCTATCCGATGATGATGTTGGATCGGGGTCAAGGCTTTTCATTACGAAGGCAACCACTGCATCTGTCCAACGGTCTCGCGGAATGAGCCTGTGTTGCCGGGGCATTTCCCGGATTTTCCGATTTTCCCCGGCGTCTTGATCATCGCGGCGCTGGCGCGGAGTTCGGGAATGCTGGTGATCTTGCTCGGCTGGTGTGAAGAACTCGGCGACATGGACGCGCTGTTGGCGCGATTAGCGCGGACCGAAGGCACGGCCGGGATTCTGGGCGGCAATTTGATGATTCTGACCGAGAGCAAGATCAAGCACATCGACCCCGTTTATCCCGGCAGCACCATGGAATTGCATTCGGAACTGATCTTGAAACGCGAGAGCATGTTCGTCTGCAAGGTGGTCGCCCTGGTGAACGGCGCCGAGATTAGCAAGGGTCAACTCACCCCCGCCACGCTGCCTCCCACCATGCTGGGCGAGTTCGGCGGATGAGGGACGACGGCACGGATGCAATCGAAATGGGCCGGCTCTCTGGATCTGGATGGTGGAATCTTGGAGACGGCGCTGGCGAAGAATCGGTTTGCCTTGGTCGAGTTCTGGGCGGAGTGGTGCTTGTTCTCGCGTTTGCTGTATCCTAAAAGTTAACGTTTGGCCGCGCGATACAGCGAACGTTTACGGGTGGCGCGTTGCCGGTTGGGCCGGCAAGGGAGTGCGGGTTTTGATGGTGGCGCCTGGCTTTACCGCGATGCCTCGGTCAGACGCTTTCGTTGCAAGCCGCCATCACCTTGCAACGCCAAGACGTTTATGTCTTTAAAACCCGAGCCTTGGTGGACGATCTGGAAATCAGTATCGGCGAGATTATATTGGCTTACCCCGAATACACCGCGAACTGATATCGAGTGATCGTTTCCGCCCAATTGAGAGAGGCGTTGTTATGGTATTGGTGGATATGCGAAACATCAGCAAAGTCTATCAATTGGGTAGTACCCAGGTGGAGGCTTTGCGGAATGTTGATTTGCAAATTCAAACCCAGGAGTTCGTGGCGATCTGGGGACCATCTGGTAGCGGAAAAACCTCACTACTCAATCTGATTGGCTTGATCGATGCACCAACCACCGGCGAGATTTACCTCGCGAACGAGCGGGTGGATTTGCTTGACGATGATGAATTGGCGCGGCGGCGCAACCATAAGATTGGCTTCGTATTCCAGAATTTCAATTTAGTGCCGGTGTTGGATGCGCTGGAAAACATCATGTTGCCGCTGCAAATTCGCGGAATGCGATACAGCCAAGCCAAGGACAAGGCATTGAGCCGGCTGCGAGAAGTCGGGTTGGAAGACCATTGGAACAAGCGGCCGGATAAGATGAGTGGCGGGCAACGACAACGAGTGGCCATTGCTCGCGCCTTGGTTGGTGATCCCGCGCTTGTCATCGCCGACGAGCCCACCGCCAATTTGGATTCCGGCAATAGTCGGATGATCATCGATTTGATGCGCGAGTTGAATCAACGTGATCATGTCACCTTTATCTTTTCCACTCACGATCCGCGCTTGCTGGATCAAGTGGAGCGTCGCATTCGTCTCGAAGATGGCCGAATCAGTGGAATGGAGTAGAAGGCGGTGAATTTTTTCAAGCTTGGCTTTCGCAATATTCTCAAGAATCAACGACGCAGTTTCGTCACTGTGTTGGCTGTCGCCCTGGGATTTGCCGCCATTAGTATTTTTTCCGGCTATATTCATAATGTTTATGGCGGATTGGCCGATCAAGCCATTCGAGGTGAGGGGCTTGGCCATTTGACGCTGATGAAGCGAGGATTGTTACGAGAAGGAAAACTCGAACCTGAAAAATTTTTGTTGAAGGCGGAAGAGATCGAAAAAATCACCAAGCTCTTATTGCAAGATGAGATGGTAAGTTTAGTGACACCACGATTGAGCATCAGCGGCATCGTGTCCAATGGCAAGGTTTCGACCATTTTTATTGGCGAAGGCATGGTGCCGGCCGATACGATGGTTATCCGTGGCGATTTTCGCGCCGATCGTGGTGGTTTGCTCGATCCGGCACGGCCTAACGCCGCTATTTTCGCCGCTGACCTGGCGGAAATGCTGGGTTTAAAGCAGAACGATTATGCGGTATTGGTGACTTCCACGATGGAAGGACTCACCAATGCGCTGGATGTGGATGTCGGCGCAACCTATAATACAGGCAACGCCGGCACCAACGATAAGTTGCTGTTATTGCCATTCGAATTTGCGCAGCGATTGTTCGATACGCATGGCGCCGATCGTTTGATCGTATTGCTGCACGATCGCGCGCGGACCGCAGTGGTTCAACAACGTCTGACCGATAAATTGCGCGCGGCTGGTTTTGATCTCGAAATCCAGACTTGGCAAGAGCTTTCGAGTTTCTATAACCAAGTTAAGAGTCTATTCGACATGATATTTGGGTTTATTTTCGCGATCGTGATCGTGATCGTGATGATGAGCATTATCAATACCATGAGCATGGCGGTTATGGAGCGTACCCGTGAAATCGGTACGTTGCGTTCGCTGGGAATGCGGCGCTGGGATATTTCCTGGTTGTTTACGGTAGAGGGCGTGTTACTGATTATGTTGGGTGGTTTGGTGGGTATGGTGGTGACGATTATCGTTGCGTTTTTGGTGAATCAGGCTGAATTTTCCTATATACCGCCTAATAATACGGATGCGGTTTTATTGCAGGTCGATATTGTGCCATGGGTGATGATTCAGGCGTTTGTTTTCTTGGGATTGGTGGCGGCGATTGCCTCGCTTTTACCCGCGCGGCGCGCGGCACGCTTGGTCATCGTCGATGCCATGGGGCATGTTTGATGAATTTCGGGCATTATGGAGTCATTGAGATGCGTTATGTTGTCGCTCTGTTGTTGCTCCTGACGGTCGGTGTACTTGGGTTACCGTTACCGAGTTGGGCTGACGATGTTTCTCCCGCGGAAATTCTCAAGCAATCCGATGCTGCTCGCGGCGGCGGCCTGCCGGGTATTAAGTGGGCGATCAAGCTAACCGCCGTCGATGATGGCGAGACCCAGAAACAGGAGCTGACGGTACAGGCCAGGGATAACGATAGTCTGGTGGAGTTCAAGCAACCGCCCAAGATCAAGGGACAAAAGTTACTGACCGTGGAGCGTAACATGTGGTTTATCAAACCAGGTCTGCGTAAGGCCGTTCCTATCTCCGCGCGTCAGCGCTTGTTGGGCCAAGCCTCCAATGGCGATGTCGCGGCCACCAACTACGCTGGCGATTATCAGGCGGTGCTTCTCGGTGAGGAAATGGTCAATGGGGACAATTGTTACCGACTGGAACTGACCGCTCGCGAGAATCAGGTTACATACGACCGGATTCTTTACTGGGTATCCAAATCTCGCCATGTGGGCGTACAGGCCGAATTTTATACGGTGTCGGGAAAGCTGTTCAAACGCGCCACCTTTGAATACGGCAATCAAATTGATTATCAGGGGCAACATATCCCATTTGTCAGCAAAATGATTATCATTGACGAAATTAATAAAAACAATAAAACCACCCTGGAATATTCGAATATCCAGGTTGTCGCCCTGCCTGATCGAATCTTCAACCTCCAATTGCTTACTCACTGAATATCATAGTGTCTTATGCGAAGGGTTGCACTCTTCCTGGCAATGTCTTGCCTGTTTTCCGCAACGGTCCTGGCAACGACGTTATCCGAAGATTTGGCTGAACATGGGATAAGTTTCGATAGTGTAATACGCACTCAATCTTATTATAGTCAAACCGGTCTCAGCGATACTTTTTTCAATCCAGGAAATCAATTGGCTCGATTGAATGATGCTGAATTATTTTTTGAGTTTCGGCCGGATTTTTCATTGTCTTATCAAGCTATTGATTTGATGCTTAAGCCTCGATTCCAATATATTTGGGAGCATGTTGATACAACTAGCGAAGATGACGACCAGAATGATAGCTCCGCTTTTATCAACGAATGGCGAATTCGCGCGGGATTGACGAATCGAGTTTTCGTTTCCTACGGCCGGGAAGTGCTGCTGTGGGGACCCTCCATGTTATTTTCTCCCAGTAATCCTTTTTTTGTCGATAATGGCCGCTCTGATCCATTTCGTGAGTTGGGCGGACGAGATTATCTACAAGCTATCTATTTACCCAATCAGAATTTGACCTTCTCTTTGATCAGTAATGTCGCACAGGGTCGTGGAGTGAATTTCGATTTATCTGAATTCGAACGCACGGATGCGATTAAGATGGATTATATTGGCCAAAACGGTTACGGTAGTTTAATTTTATCGCACCAGCAGGATGGCCTAAATCAAATAGGTGGTTATTTTCAATTGACCTTGTCCGATGCCTTGCTGCTGTATGGTGAAGGTAGCTATTCCCAAGGCACTCAAGCGCTTTACCCTTATCAGAGTGTTAGCCCTCCCGGCTGGGATTTTGTGGCCAGCAAGCGGGATGATCATGGCATTTTTGGGACTTCCCTGCTTGGATTGGCCTACACGTTCGCGGCGGGTCCTACTGTGAATGTCGAATACATATACAACAACGCGGGTTATTCTGACCAGGAAGCCCGTGATTATTTTGATATGGTCGAACAGTTGGGTTCTGATTTTGCAGGTGGTGACTTGTCTGTCGCATCGCTTTTGGCGCAGGCCGCTGATCCTCGATTGCCTTTGCTACGTCGTCATTACATGTTTGTCCAGTTCTTGAATACCAATATTCGCAACAAGCTGGATGTTACCCTGCGTTATACCCGTAGTCTGGATGATGACAGCGGTAATTTTATTGCTATCTTCGATTTGGCGGCCAATGATAATACGCATCTATTTGCTCTTGGCTTGGTCAATCACGGCGATGCGCAAAGCGAATTTGGACGTTATATAGATAATCAATGGTTAGTCGGGGTCAATCTAACATTTTAAGATTGCGCTGGATGCGAGCCTTATGGCATTGGCGGTGTTCCACGCTCCGTCACTTGCTTGCCCTCGCGATGCAACTGCTCGATCTTCCAGCGGAAGGCGCCCCTTCGCCGTCAGCCACGCGCTGAGCTTCCAAAGCCGCCTCGCGGCTCGGCGGGGGTATGGTGATGCTGGCGATGCCGGCCAAGGTCATCACCCCGCCCAAAACCAGCTTCCAGGTCAGGATATCGCCCCACAGCAGCACGCCGAAGGCGACCGCCAGCACGGGGTTCAGCAGTAGTAGCGGCGTGGTGACCCCGACCGGATAGCGGCCGAGCAGGTAATAGACGATGCCGTGGCCGATCAGGGATGCGCCCAAGGCGGAATAGACCGGCGCGGCCAGTTCCAGGGTGCTCGCCGTGCGCAGGGCGGTCCACTGTCCCTGTTCGAACAGCAGCGAGAGCAGCGCCAGTGCCGGAGTGGCGCACAGCGCGATCCAGGCTTGCAGCGCGAACACGCCGACCCCGCGCAACCGCCGCATCTGGATGGTGGCGAGCGCCATCGCCGCCGCGCCGGCGGTGACCAGAAGCAGGGCATCGAGATGGCGGAATACCACTGGATCGAAGCCGATGACCAGCACGCCGCCGAACGCCAGGGCAATGCCGGCTACCCGCCGGGCATCCAGGGTTTCACCCAACAGGAACAGCGCTAGCACGGTCGAAAACGGCACGTAAAGTTGGCTGGCGATGGCGACCGAAGCGATGTCGCCGCTCGCTTCCAGACCGGCGAAGATCAGGCTGAAGTGCAGAACGCCCTGCACCAGGGCAATGCCCAGTACGCCACCCATTTGGCCTGGAATTCGGCGCAGAAACGGTAGCAGTAGCAGTAACAGGATGGCAAAACGCAGGCTGGTGAATAGAAAGGGCTGGAAGTGAGTGACCCCCGCCTTGCCGGCGATGAAGTTGAACGCCCAGGCGGTGTTCGCGAGCAGCGCCAGCAGCAGATCTCCAGGCTGCATGCCGTCATGGGCTGGAGCGTCGTCGCCGGACGATGGGTTCAGACTTCTTCCTCCCGTTGCCACCAGACCCTGGCGGCGCGCAGGAATCGGGTATCCAGTTCCGCTGCCGCTTCAGCCGGTAGCGCGCCGGTGAGCCACCATTGTTCCTGCAATTGACGAGGATTGTAGAGCGCTTCGGTTGTGGCGGCGGCGCCGGCCAGCGAGGCCGACAAGCGGGCGACCTGATACTCCATCCGCAGTGGCGCGAACTCGGGCGGTGAATCCACGCCAGCCACGATTTCCATGCATACGCACCAGGTTTGCTTGCGCTCCAGGTTGTGCGCCAGGCGCGCGCGCGCGGCCTGGATTTGATCGGGAGTACCCTCTAACGCCTGACAGGCGGCGTCAAAGCGCTGTTGCAGTGCCGCCGCCAGCGCCGCCGGTGGATCCGGCAAGGCCGCCCACTCCTGGTGGGCCGATGAGAGCAGGGTATCATCCCGCTGGGTTTCCAATGCGGCTTCCAGTCGGGCGCATAGCCGGCCGCGCTGTTGCAGGTGCTGGACGCTTTCCTGGATATCGGCCTGGTGCAGGAGTTTCTCGTGTTGGGTGAACCGCCGAACGGCTGCTTCAAAGCGCTGGTCGGTCGCGCGTTGTTCGGTTCTGGGTATCGGCCCGATGATTTGCCATTCGTGTTGCGCTTCCTGTAGGCGGGTGTTTGCCCGCGCCAGTTGTTCGCGGTCGATCAGGGCAAGCGACTCGATCTCTTCGCACAAGCCCAGCTTGTGCGTCAGATTGGCCTGACGTTCGGCGTCGGCGGCTTGCTGTTCGTTGTGACGACGGGCAAATACCGCGTCGCAGGCGGCGCGGAAAGTCTTCCACAATGCTTGTTCTTGCCGGTAAGCGCCTTGCACGGTGGGCTGCCATTGAGCCTGAGCGAGCTTGGCGGTTTCGACGGCGACGCGCAGATCGGGGTTGCCCGCCAGTTCTTGAACCTGTTGGATCAACTGCTGGCGCCGTGTTAGCTCGCGTTGACGTTCGATGTCGAGGTGCGCATCCAAGCGCCGCTGGATCTGTTGGAAACGACGGTCGATGGCCTTGCGGTCGGCGCGGTTGACCGGGCCGAGCTGGTGCCATTGTTCGCGGGCGCGGCGGCACAGTCGGTCGGCCTCGCGCCAGTCCACCTGTCGCCAGTCGGTGGCCGCCTCGAACTGCTCCAGTTGCTCGCAAAGCGCCGCTTTCTGGTCGAAATTGTGCTGGCGCTCGCGGGTCTGGGCCTCGAAATAGGCTTGGCACGGGGCGTAGGCGCGCTCGCAGGCGGTGTTGAAACGTTTCCATAATCCTTTGGACGCACCGCCTTCGTGATGGTCCAGTTCCTTCCAGGCCGTACGGACTTGCTGGATGCGCTGGGCAATGTCGGCCGGATCGGCGTCAAGGTCGATCAGGTTTTCGGCGGTGACGCAAAGTTGCTCGCGAGCCTGACTGGCGCCCCAGCGCCGCCAGCCGCGCAGTTCGCCGATGCGCGCGGCGCAGGATTGTAGTCGTTCCTCGATCGCCGCCATTTGTCCTCGGCTCAGGCCGATGTTGTGTTTGATCTGGCGACGGACTTGCTCCTGTAATTGGGTGGCCTGTTGCAACTCGCCGTCCTCGACCGCCGTTTCGAGCTGGCCCACCCGATCCTGGATGTCTTGCCATTCCTGATCACGATGCTGAATCTGTCGTTGTTGGCGGGCACGCAGTTTGTCGAGGAGACTGTCGAAACGGCTTTGCAGGTCGTTGGCAAGGGCTTGCGATTCCGGTCGTTCCAGCCCTTCCCAGCGCTGTCGCAGGTGCTTGATATCGGTGTCGCGTACTTCGCTGGGCTGTCGGAGCAAGGTTTCGCCTTGCGTCAGCGTTTCGCGCAAGCGTTCGGTACGAATATGGTTGCGCCGCAGGAGGCGTTCTTGCTCTTGGATATTTTGAACCAGTTGTTGGAATCGTGCTGTTTGCCGCCGGCTTTCGCTATCCTGGGCGGGGCCGTGGTGGGCCCAGGCGGTGGGTGCCTCGGTGGTGGCGTACCGGATCTCCGCGTCAAGTTCTGAGTTGGATTCGCCGTGCTGGCGCAGCCGTTCCAGCAGGGATTCCAGCGTGGCGAGCAGTTCCAGCCGTTGAGCCCGACGGTTGGCGCTGGCCTGGCGTTCGGCCAGAAACCGGCCGCGAGCTTGCGCGTAGCGTGCCTGGAGTTCGGGTGGGGCGCCGATTTCCTGCTCGCGCCATTCCTGTTCCAGTTTGGGAAACCGGCCCGCGTTGAGGCCGCTTTCGCCATCCCAGTTCAAGTGTTCCATTTCGGCGCACAGTCGCTCCAGGTTCAAGGCACGCGCCTGTTCGGCGTGCAGGGCATCCAAGCGTTCCCGTGCCCGGCGGTGCAGGCGCTTGTCGCGGTTACGGCTCTGGCGGGCGATCCGATCGAGCAGTTCAGGATCGTGCACACGCTCCAGCGCCGCCAACCGCAGGTCTGGATGGGAATTCCGGATGGCGATGTCGGCCAATGTGGATTCCAGGTCAATCTGTTCCAGCGCCGCCAACCGCAATTCGGGCTCGGCGGCCTGTTGCAGTAAAAATTCCACAAGGTTGGCCTCTGGATCGCTTCGCAGGCGTTCCAAGCGGCTGGCCAGCGTCGGGCCACCGGCGACTTTGCCGGCTAACAAAGCATGGTAGCGCGCCTGGGCGGCATCCCGGAGGTCCGCGTCGGTATCCTCGTTGGCGATGCGGCGCAATAGATCGAGATCGTCGAGTCGCTCCAGCGCGGCGCGGCGGACGGCCGGATCGGGGTCCTGTCGAGCCAGATCGAGCAGTTTCGGATCATTGCTGTCCAGATTCCGCAGGGATTGCTTACGGCTTTCAGGGTTGGCTTGTTGCCACTTGGGTTTGAGGAAACGGCTCAGGATCATGAGGAGATCGATATGGCTCGGGGGTGGGGTGAAGCCCTGCCGGTTCGG
>JAGRHI010000331.1:3214-7093 GCA_020445045.1 Candidatus Competibacteraceae bacterium | reverse complement strand
ACCTCCAACAGTTTCATCTTGACTTGCATGGCGATTTGGTCGCCTGCCAGCGTATTGAGCGCGGCGTTGCGCATTTCGATGCCCTTGGCGTCCACTTGATATTGAACCTGTTGCGCCTCGGCCTTGATCTTGATCGCATACGCGTGATTTTCGGCGGCGTCCTTTTCGGCTTCGGCGGCGACGCGCACGCCGATGGCCTGCTGTTGAGCGTCCTGATCGGCCACCACCAGCGCCACCTGCTTTTCGCGTTCGGCGACAGCGACTTCACGCGCGGTTTTTACTTGTTCCTCGGCGCGGGCAGCCAGGGAGCGGGCTTCATTAGCCTGTTTTTCGGCCTCGGACTGCGCCTTGGATCGTTCGGCGACCGAGATTTGCCGCTCCTGATCCGCCAGTGTCGTCAGTTTTTCCTGCTCGATCTTGGCGACCTGCAAATCCCGTGAGGCTTCGATCTGGCGCTGCTGGATGGCGCGATTTTTCTCGACTTCGGCTTCTTTCACCTGACGCTCGGCGTCGATCTTGGCCTGTTGGGCTTCGCGCTCCCGCTGCGCGGTGATGCTGGCCACTTCCGCCGATTGCTGCGCCTGCCGGGTGGCGACTTCCTGTTGCTGCTGCAAGGTGGCGAAGGTCTGCTCCTTCTCGATATTGAGCTTGAGTTGGGTCGCCTCAAAATTTTTCTTGGCGATGGCGACCGAGGTATCCTGTTCAATCTCGTTGCGCTCCCTGGCGCGCTGCTGGGTTTGCTGGGTCAGCTTGGTCAAACCTTCGGCGTCGAAGGCGTTCTGGGCGTCAAAATACTTGATCGGCGTCTGATCCAACCGGGTCAAGCTGACCGATTCCAATTCCAGACCGTTCTTCAACAAATCCTCGGAGACGGCGTTTTGCACCGCCTGAATGAAGTCGGCGCGCTTGTCGAGCAACTGGTGCATGCTCATCGACACGGCGGCGGCGCGCAGGGCGTCGACGAACTTGTCTTCCACCAATTCCTTCAACGAGTCGGGATGCATGGTGCGTTGGCCCAAGGTCTGGGCGGCGTTGGCGACGCCTTCCACGTTGGGGATGACCCGCACGAAGAACGCCGCCACCGCGTCCACCCGCAAGCGGTCGAGGGTGATCAGACTGTCGGCCCCGGCGCGCGACACCTCCAGCTTGAGGGTGTTCATGTTGATGTTCACGCATTCGTGAAACACCGGCAGCACGATGGCTCCGCCGTCCATGACCACCTTCTGACCCCCCAGGCCGGTACGGACGAAAGCCAGCTCCTTGGACGAACGTCGGTACAGGCGGGAGAAAATCACGCCGACCGTCAGCAGTCCGATCAGGACGATACCGGCCAAGATACCCATTTCCAACAGATTGTTCATATTGTTCATATTGTGTTCCCCGGCTTCAAAAGAAGTTACAAGATATCGGGGCGGGGGTTGGCAATCGCCAGAAAGCGCGATCCCGAAATTTGCTTGACCAGCAACACCGATGCACCCGCGCCGAACCGCGAATCGGGATCATCGGGTTCGACTCGGACGTAAAGCGTTTGCCCGTGCGAGCTCTTCACCCGCGCCTCGGCGGGATAGCCGGCCCGCGCGGTGCCGCTCACCACCACCGCCACCCGGCCCACCAAACTGTCGAAGCTCACGGCGGTGGTTTCGTCGCGTGGGATGAGGCGGGCGATGGCCGCGCCCGTCATCCGCACCACCGGCAAGGCCCCCAGAAACGCCGCGGCGGCGGAAACCAGCGCGGGCGGATAGAAGCCGAAGCCGCCGCGCACCACCCCGTTGAGGGTATAACCGAGAAAGGCGAACGCGGTGAGAAAGACGACCAGCAGCACCAGGATCGGCACCTTGCCGACATGGAGCCAATCGAGCCAGGAATCGGGAGTCCCTTCGACTCCATGCGCCACATCGGGAATCAGGTGATCGAGCCAGCCGGACAGGCTCATGCCGACCAGCAGGGCCAAACCTTCGACTACGGCGATCGCCAACAGCAGGAAAACGGCGACCGTAAACGGCCACGACTCCGGCGCAAAAAACAGTTCCATCGTTGGATTCTCATGGTGATCGGACATCCCGGGGGTCATTTTACGACTTGATGTCCCGCGTCGCTTTAAAGGCGGCCAACCGCTCGGCGATCCGGTGATCTCGCTGCATTTCCGCCAATTCCTTAAGCTTGCTGGCCTCGCTATCCAGCCCGCCCGGAAAGGCGACCCCCGTCTGCCGTGCCAGCACCCGACTGAAAACCGCTTCGGCGGCATCGGCGCGCGCTTGCCGGTCGCCTTCGCCACCGGTGGTCGGCGTGACGGTCGGACTGGCCAAGCTAGCTTGATAGTCCAACAGTAGCTGGTCAAGCTCGCGCTTCTTGGCCAGCAGCGCCACGATATAGCTTTCCAGCTCCTTGCTCCGCTCCGACTGTTCGTCGAGCGATTTTTGCAACACCGGCAACAAATCCTCGATGTCGGTCTGCCGACCGATGGCGGCTTTAGCCAGATCGTCGCGTTCGTGCGCCAGGGCGGCGTCGATCTGCTCGCCGAGCTTCTCATGCTCGGTGTTGAGCTTCGCCATCTGCGACAGCACCAAATGCTTGGCGGCTTCCGCTTTGCCGAGATCGACTCTGACTTCCGCGATCACTTGTTCGATCTCGCGAATCGCCTGATTCATGACCGCTGCCGGGGCCAGACCCTCGGCCTTGTCGAGCAAGGCGTGAGCGCCGCCGGCGATGATGCGGGCAACGCGGGTTGCGAACGTGTCAGTCATTACAGTGCTCCTTTTTCTTTCCGGGCCGCGATGAGTTCGGCGATTTCGAGGATGTCGGGCAGGTAATGATCCAAAACTTCCTCGTCGTAGGTCGCCGGACGCGTGGTCACGCCGGCGCGTAATAATGTCGCGAACATGCGAAAACATTGCTGCGCGAGCACCGCCTCCACTTCCAGTGCCCGATCTCGACCGGCATCGCCCGCCAGACGGGTCGAGACCAGGGTCGCCATAAGCCGCGGAACCCACTCCGCCACCGCGCCGACCAGATCCGAATGGACCTTATGCTTGCATTCATAGGTGGAAAGCGCCTCCACGAACGGTTGCGCCAAAGCCCGCATCCAGGCCGCGCACCATTCTGGACTGGTCATGCCGGCGTCCTGTTTGCGGACTCTCGCCAGCAACGCCCGCAATTTCTCGCTCGGCGTTTTTGCGTCGGGTTCCTGCAACGAGGACAACCACTGGAAATCCTCATCCGGAATCCGGATTGAAATGGTTTGCATTTGAGCCATGACCGCTCCTGCTCTTCATTCGCCACTGAATAAGCACCAAAATAAGATTACGATTGCAATCGTATGCAATTTATGGCAATCAAAACAATTCGTCAATAATATCGGGTCAAAACGCAAGCGACCGCGCCGATCATCACCAACAACAGCGGTTCAAGGCACAAGCTTGCTCGCTTTTATGCCGTACTCGAAGTTGAGAAACACGCTTCCCTGTTTGACCGCCTCCAAAAGTGACGCCTCGCCGTGCCGTTTGCCGGTAACGCCAAAGCTTCCGCCCGTGTTCATCGTGTTCATGGAGCACCGTTCATGAACGAACGATACGGTCATGGCATCCCCTGCCGTGGAGAGTCCATGACAGCGGAATCACCTCGGGAGTTGCTACAATTACCAGCATTTCCAAATCCCTCTTCCCGCCGTCCGAGGATAGCCGCCATGCCCGATGCCAACCCCTTGCGCCGGCTCAACGCCTCTGGCCAGAGCGTGTGGTACGACCACATCCAGCGCTCCATGCTGACCTCCGGCATGCTGGCGCGGTTGATCGCCGAAGACGATCTGCGCGGCCTCACTTCCAACCCGAGCATTTTCGAGAAAGCCATCGCCGGCGGCGGCGACTACGACGCCGCGCTGCG
>JAGRHI010000331.1:302-3197 GCA_020445045.1 Candidatus Competibacteraceae bacterium | reverse complement strand
GCAACAATCCAGCCGCGAACTGTTCCTCACCCTGGCCATCGACGACATCCGCGCCGCCGCCACCGCGCTGCGTCCGACCTACGACGCCACCGATGGCGTGGACGGCATGGTCAGCCTGGAGGTATCGCCGGATCTGGCCCACGACGTGGACGGCACGGTACGGGAAGCCCACGAACTGTTCGCCCGACTGGACCAGCCGAACATCATGATCAAGGTGCCAGGAACCGTGCCCGGCCTGCACGCCGTCGAACGACTGATCGCCGACGGGGTCAACGTCAACGTCACCCTGCTGTTTTCGGTGGAACGCTACGTCTCGGTGGCCGAAGCCTACCTGCGCGGTCTGGAGCGCCGCCGCGCCCTCGGCCTGCCGCTGGATCGGATCGCCTCGGTGGCCAGCTTCTTCGTCAGCCGGCTCGACACCGCGCTCGATCCGATGCTGGCGCAACGGCGGCCGGAATTGCAGGGCCGGATCGCCAACGCCAACGCCAAGCTGGCCTATCAGGAATATTTGGAAATCTTCGGCGGCCCGCACTTCGCCGCCCTGCGCGCGGCCGGGGCCCGACCCCAACGCCTGTTGTGGGCCAGCACCAGCACCAAGAACCCAACCTATCCCGATCTGCTCTATGTGGATAACCTGATTGGCCCGGACACCGTCAATACCCTGCCCCCCGCGACCTATGACGCCTTCCGCGACCACGGCACCGTCGCCCAAACCCTGGATCAGGACGTGGAAACCGCCTTGGCGCAACTGGCGCAATTGCCGGAACTGGGGATCGATTTGAGCGCCGTCACCGACCAGTTGGAAATCGAGGGAGTCAACGCCTTCATCCGCTCCTTCGAGACGCTGCTGACGGCCATCACGGTCAAAACCAGCCCCCTGCTGGCCTGAACCTTTTCCCCCCACCCTCGGAGCAACCGCCCGCCATGGAGAAAAAAACCGACTACGCCATCCAGGTGGCCGCTCAGGCGTTTTATCTGGAAGAGCAGTCCAATCCCGAACAGGATCGCTATGTCTTCGCCTACACCATCGTGATCCAGAATCACGGCAACGTCGCCGCCCGCCTGCTCAACCGGCACTGGATCATCACCGACGCCAACGGCAAGATCGAGGAGGTGCGCGGCGAGGGCGTGGTCGGCGAACAGCCCTACCTGCGTCCCGGCGAGGGTTTTCAATACACCAGTGGCGCCATCCTGGAAACCTCGGTCGGCAGTATGCAGGGCAGCTATCAGATGCTGGCCGATGACGGCATGACCTTCGACGCCAGCATCCCGCCCTTCGTGCTGTCCATTCCGCGCACCCTGCACTGAGGCCCGGCGGGTGGCGCTGCGCTACAGCTATACCCTGATCGCGCCGATTTACGATGCCTTCGTGGCGCCGTTCACGGTGACGGCGCGGCGACAGGGGTTGGCGCTGTTGCCCGAGGGACCCCACGCCGAGGTGTTGCTGGTCGGCGTCGGCAGCGGGCTGGATCTGCCGCTGCTGCCGCGCGGGCCGCGCTACACCGGTCTGGATCTGACGCCGGCGATGTTGGCGCGCGCCCAACGCAAGGCCACCACCCTGAAGCTGGATATTCAACTCGACGTGGGCGATGCCCGCCGCTTGCCGTATGGCGATGCCACGTTCGATGTGGTGGTGCTGCATCTGATTCTGGCGGTGACACCGCATCCGGAACGGGTGTTGGCCGAAGCGGCGCGGGTCTTGCGGCGCGGCGGCCGGGTGCTGATCCTCGACAAGTTCCTGCGACTGGGACAGAAAGCACCGCTGCGGCGGTTGATCAGCCCGTTGCTGGGCCTGCTGGCCACCCGCACCAACGTGGTGTTCGAGACGGTGCTGGCGCAAGCGCCGGACTTGGCCGTGCTGTCCGACCAACCGGCGCTGGCCAACGGCTGGTTTCGGCGGATCGTGCTGCGCAAGGCGGGACGCTGAGGCCGGCGTCAAATCGCCACCAGCCCCCAGCCTTGATAATCCTCCGGCTCGCCCGCATCTAAAGGCTCAATCCCCTTTAGCCGCGTGTACAAAGATCATGACCGACCACGAAACCATCGATGCCGAAGTCGTGCACGACAATGATGAGCCGAGCGAGAACAGCGCCAACGGCACCATCGTCGCCGCCACCGATATTCTTCCCTCCACGCTGTACCTGCTGCCGCTGTCGGAACGACCGTTTTTCCCGGCCCAGGCCCTGCCGTTGCTGCTCAACGAAGATCCCTGGCTGACCACCGTCGAGGCCGCCGCCAACCGCGAGCAGCGGGTCATCGGTCTGATCCTGGTCAAGCCCGACAGCGCGGAAAAAGCCCATGGTCCCGAGGACTTCCATCCGGTCGGCACGGTCGCCCGCATGCACCAACTGACCCGCAACGACGGCCGTTTGCAATTCATCGCCCAGGGACTGAAACGGTTTCGCATCGACAAATGGCTGTCCAGCGAACCGCCTTATTACGTCCATGTCGAGTACCTGAACGAGGAAGACGGCGCCGGTGTCGAGGAATTGCGCGCCTATTCGTTGGCGGTGATCAACACCCTCAAGGAGTTGATCCCGCTCAACCCGCTGTATTCCGAGGAACTGAAATTCTTCCTCAACCGCTTCAACACCCACGATCCGTCGCCGTTGGCCGATTTCGCCGCCAGCCTGACCACGGCCAGCAAGGACGAATTGCAGGACATCCTGGCCACCGCGCCGGTGCTGGAGCGACTGAAGAAAGTCATCGTGCTGATCAAGAAGGAACTGGAAGTCGCCAAGCTCCAGACCCGCATCCGCAAGCAGGTCGAGGAGAAGATGAGCGAACACCAGCGCAAGTTTTTCCTGCGCGAGCAGCTCAAGGCCATCCAGCAAGAACTCGGCATCGCCAAGGACGACCGCACCGCCGATGTGGACCGTTTCCGCGAGCGGCTGG
>JAGRHI010000331.1:0-246 GCA_020445045.1 Candidatus Competibacteraceae bacterium | reverse complement strand
TGTCGATCCTGGAGACCGGCTCGCCCGAGTATGCCGTCACCCGTAATTATCTGGACGTCATCACCGACCTGCCGTGGGGGATGTATTCCACCGACAATCTCGACCTCAAGCACGCCCGGACGGTGCTGGACCGCGATCACGACGGGCTGGAGGACGTCAAGGATCGCATCGTCGAGTTCCTGGCGGTGGGCGCGCTGAAGGGTCAAGTCGGCGGTTCGATCATCCTGCTGGTCGGTCCGCCAGGGG
>JAGRHI010000330.1 GCA_020445045.1 Candidatus Competibacteraceae bacterium | reverse complement strand
CGCACAGCGCCTGGGCCTGCTCCGCCGCCTTCAGTTCGGAGGCCAGTTGAAATACGCTATTATCCCAACCCTTTTCCTTCATCAACGCATCCATGGTGGCACGCTGGCCGGAACCGGGGTTGCCGATATTGACCCGCTTACCCTTGAGGTCGTCAAAAGTCTTGATGCCGGAGTCCTTGCGCGCCACCACGGTGAAGGACTCGGGATGCACCGCGAATACCGCGCGCAATTCCTTGAAAGGTCCCGCCGCCTCGAAATCGCCCTCGCCTTTCAGCGCCTTGTATTGCTGGTCGGATTGAGCCACGCCCATGTCCTGCTCTCCGGCCCTGATCGCATTCAGATTGGCGACCGATCCGCCGGTGGACGGCGCCGTGCATTTAATACCGTGCTTGCTCTGTCCACGATTGACCAGCTTGCAGATGGATTGGCCCACGACGTAGTAGACGCCGGTCTGACCGCCGGTACCGATCGTAACGTATTTCTCCTCGGCGGCATTCGCGCTACTCAAGCTCAGCAACAAGGTTGCGGATAAAGCCGCGATTGCAAATCTTTTCATATTGACCTCTCTCTTTGGGTAGTGAAAGCAAACTTATCGCCCGGCTTGGCCCTACTCTGGATAGTAGGGCCGAATAAATGAGCCATTCGAGAAAGTGGAAAATCAACTCGCTGACAAACCACTAATTCCTCAATCATAATAATAGGTTATAAAGATATAGTAGAAGAGATCTGATTTGTCTAATATTTTTTAGCTCAATGTTTTTTCGTTGTTTTATTCCAAAAAACAACGAAAAAACAAACTTGCGAATCCATTTAAAAATGACATGATTATGCTGATTTGATTTTTCGAGAACCGACAATCCCAGTAATCCGCCACACTCGTTCCGTCACGATTCCCATTCAATTTCACCGCGCCCATCAGGCGGAAATCGGGCACGAATACCGTTCCGAATCCACCTCGGATGTCATCCTTGTTCCATAGCTGACAATCACCTTCTTCCTCCTGTGGCAAACGCCACAGGCCGTTCGAGCGCCTGCAATAAAAGTTATTTTTATCAATTTGTTATCTTGTTGTCTCGATCAGGCACGGTGATTGCTAGGAGACTAGTGCCGCCCGCTTCCGGGCGGTGGCGGGTTGACGCCCGCTTTTCGACGATTTCGCCGCTTCGGGGGATACCCATGGAATCGAACAGCCGACCAACAGCCGCGGGCGATGCACCGGCGCTCCATCCCTGCTATTCCCCAGCAGCGCACCGGCATTTCGCCCGCCTGCATCTGGCGGTCGCGCCGAAATGCAACATTCAGTGCAATTACTGCAATCGTAAGTATCATTGCAGCAACGAATCGCGCCCCGGCGTGGTGGCGGAATTGCTGGAACCGGATCAGGCGATTCGGAAAGCGCTGGCGGTGGGCGCGGCGATCCCCCATCTGGCGGTGATCGGCGTGGCTGGGCCTGGCGACCCGCTGGCCAATCCCGAACCGGTGTTCGCCACCTTGCGGGAACTGCGGGAACAGGCGCCTGATCTCCTGTTGTGCCTGTCCACCAACGGACTGGCGCTGCCGGAACACGCCGACACGCTGGCGGAGCACGGCATTCACCATGTGACCATTACGATCAATTGCGTCGACCCCGACATCGGCGCCCAGATTTATCCGTGGATCGTCTGGCAGGGCCGCCGACTGCGAGGACGCGAAGCGGCCGCCACCTTGATCGCGCAACAACTACGCGGCCTGGATCTACTCGTGGCGCGCGGCGTGCAGGTCAAGATCAACTCAGTGCTGATTCCAGGCATCAACGACACCCATATCCCGGAAGTCAACCGCATCGTCCGGGAAAAAGGCGCGATCCTGCACAACATCATGCCGCTGATCGCTCGCCCGGAGCACGGCACCCATTTCGGGCTCACCGGTCAGCGCGAACCGACCGCCGAGGAATTGGAGGCGACTCGCGCCGCCTGCAAGAGCGACGAAGGCATGATGAGTCACTGCCAACAATGTCGCGCCGACGCCACCGGTCAGTTAGGCACCGACCGTAGCGGCGAATTCACCATGGACAAGGTCGAGGCGATGACGGTGGACCCCCAAGCGGCCATGGCCAAACGGGCCACGGTACGAGCGGCCATCGTCCGCCGGCTGGAACAACCACCGCAACCGTCATCTCCGCCGATCCGATCGACGGTGGTCACCCCGATACGTCCCCAGACCCTCGGAGAAACGCTGCGCATCGCGGTGGGTAGTCTGAACGGCCAAACGATCGATGCCCACTTCGGACACCTGCGAGAACTACTGATTTACGAAGTCTCCGCCGTCGAAAGCCGCTTGATCGAACGCCGCGAGATTGCTCGCTACTGTCACGGCGCCACCACCTGTGGCGATTCGGAAGACGCCCTGGCGGGCGCGATCCTCGCCTTGCACGATTGCGCGGCGATCCTGTGCTCGCGGGTCGGTTTCACGCCGTGGCGGGCGCTGGAAGACGCAGGCATCCAACCCAACAGCGAACACGGCGGCGAAGGGATCGAAGATGCGCTTCGGACCATCCATCGGGAATGGCGGATCAGCGGACGGCTGACCGCGCCACCGCGCGCGGCGCAACCCGCCAGCGCGTAAGCATCCCATCCACCACTACGATACTTATTGGAGAGAGACAAACGCATGGCCAAGGCACAACTAAGCTTCGCCGATATTGGTGTGACGATCACGGTACCGGCCGGCACTCGGGTCATCGAGATTTCGGACAAGTTGAATTCCGGCATCGTTTATGGCTGCCGCGAAGGCGATTGCGGAACTTGCCTGATGAAGGTCACGCAAGGCATGGAAAATTTGAGCGAACCTTCGGCGCTGGAAGCCAAGATCTTGAAGGAACACTTCGCCGGCCGGGATACCCGCCTTGCCTGTCAAGCCCAAGCCCTGGGCGGTGAGATTGTGGTACGTCCAGCCTAAAACTTTTAGCGCTTCTGGGGGATTCAGCGATGCCATTGATTACTTTTTCACATCCCGAACATGGGATCAAAACCATTTACGCCGCGGCCGGCAGCCACACCGAGACGATTCTGAAAATTGCCAAGGACAATCAGATTCCGATTGCCTTCGATTGCCAGGATGGCGAATGCGGCACTTGCCTGGTGAAGGTGTCGAGTATCGACAAAAAACCCCGAATGAGCGGCCCACCCACGGAGAAGGAAAGGAATCTGCTGAAGGAACTGGGCAAACTGACCGACGAGGATATCAGCCGCATCCTGGTGGACGACATCCCGCCACCCTGGCGACTGGCCTGTCAGATGATCGTGCGGGACGAAGAAATCCTGGTCGAGTATTGACGGTCGCCGCGCATGGAATGGTCGTCGCGGCCGGAACCGCTTACCGCTCCCGTCAATCCCGATCCTCGGGGGGAGCTGTATCGCATCCTGATGAGCCATCGGTGTGGCTTGCCCAACGACGATACCTTGGCGCGGATGCTGGCGACACAAGCCGTGGGCGGTGGAACGCTGCCCATGGGCCTGGGCCTGGAATCCGCCGACTTCAACGCCTTGCTGGCGCGGCATTTCCCCGGCGCTTCCCGGCCGATCGTCCCGCCGCGCCCGACGCCACGCTGGGACTCTCGATTGGCGGAAGAACTGGGCGAACTGATCAACTTGCTGCAACTGTATCGGGCCGGGCGGGATGAATCCGAGCGCTGGCTGAGCGTGATCGTCGCCACCGGCTGCATGAGCAACGATCATCTCTGGGAAGATCTGGGCTTGTGGTCGCGGCGGGACTTGAGCGAATTGATGCAACGCAACTTCCCGGCCCTGGCGGCGAAAAACGACCACGACATGAAGTGGAAGAAATTTCTCTACAAGCAATTGTGCATTCAGGAAGGCGTTTATCTCTGCCGCGCGCCCTCCTGCGCGGTTTGTTGCGATTATTCCCACTGCTTTGGCCCCGAGGAGTGACGCCGGAGCCGAATCGCCATTGTGCTATCCTAGCCCAAATTCGCTGCTCTTCATCTCATCCGCAGTCTTTTGGGAGCGCCGCCATGGATTACACGATTCGCACGATCCTCTATGCCACTGACTTGGGTCCGCATGGCGCGGAGGTTTTCAATCACGCCTTCTCGCTCGCCAAGCAGTATGGCGCCAAGATTCATGTGGTCCATGCGCTGGAACCGATGAGTGACTATGCGCAATCCCTGGTCGAAACCATGGTACCGCCCGATGCCCTGAAAACCTTGCATCAAACAGGTTTCGAGCAGGTCAACCGGGAAATGCACCGGCGACTGGAAAAGTTCTGCGCGGACCATCTTCATCCCGAAGCGCATACGGTGGTGGCCGAGATGCGCGTCGTGGAAGGACAGCCGGCACAAGTCATCCTGGATGAAGCCAAGCGGGTCGGCGCGGATCTGATCGTGCTGGGCTCCCACGGCCAAACCACCTTGGGTGAAATATTCATGGGGTCGGTGGCCCACAAGGTGCTCATGAAAGCCCGTCGTCCAAAAATCCCGGTTTTTCTGGTCCCCATCGAACGCGAATAACCGTTTGGGTGTGTTTCGGCACACCGAAGATACTCGGGTTTTTACCCATATGATGCGTTTTAGTTGCCGAAGAACAACGCCGGCAACCCAGTGATCAAACCAGGGAAAACCACCATCAGTATCAATCCGACGACCTGGATCGCGACAAAGGGAATGATGCCCTTGTAGATATCGCCCATGGTGTAAGCGGGAGGCGCCACGCCCTTGAAATAGAACAGGGCATAACCGAAAGGCGGCGTCAGGAACGAAGTCTGTAAGTTGATGCAGACCAGCATCGCGAACCAGAGTGGATTGAAATCCAGATCCATGGCGATGGGCGTGAAAATCGGCACGGTGACCAGCAGGATCGCCGCCCAGTCGATGAACATGCCCAGAAAGAACACCACGGCCATCATGATCGCCAGGACCACATAGGGACTGACATCCATGCCCAGCAGCAGATCGGCGACCACGTCGCCGCCACCGATGCTGAGAAAGACCACGCTGAACAGTTTGCCACCGACAAACAACAGCATGATCATGCAGGTAATTCTCAGGGTGGACACACAAGATTGCGCGATGACTTCCCAAGAAAGCATGCGGTTGACCAATGCCAGGATCAGTGCCCCAAGTCCCCCCATGGCAGCCGCTTCGGTGGGTGTGGCGACGCCAGCCAGGATGGTGCCCATCACCAGCAAGATCAAACTGAAAGGCGGCAGGAAGCTCTTGAGGATCATGGTGGCCTTTTGTCCCGCGGTCAGCGTGTCTTCTTCGGCGGGGATCGGTGGACCCAGGCTGGGATTGATGCCGCAGCGGATGGCGACATACGCCAAATACAGCCCGGACAGCACCAGTCCTGGCAGGATCGCGCCGGCGAACAGGTTTCCCACCGAAGTTTCCTTCAAACCGGTCAGCCCTCCGTACACCACCAGCATGATGCTCGGCGGAATGAGAATGCCCAGCGTGCCCGAAGAACAGATGATACCGGCCGACATGCCCCGGTCGTAGCCGCGCCGCAACAGCGCCGGTCCCGCCATCAGACCCATGGCCACCACGGAAGCGCCGATGATGCCGGTCGTGGCGGCGAACACGGTGCTGACCACGATCACCGCCAGGCCCAGTCCGCCGCGCACCTTGCCCATCGATCGATAGAGCGCATCGAACAGCGCCTCGGAGACTTTGGAGCGGTCCAGAATCTGCGCCATGAAAATAAACAGGGGAATGGCCACCAAGGTGTAATTGAGGAAGATGCCCCAATTGTTGTTGACGAACAGATCCAGTAGCGCCGGCACGTTGAAGCCATTGTCGATCAGGCCAAACAGCATGGCGACCGCCGCCAAGGTAATGGCCAGCGGATGTCCCAGGGGAATACAGAGAATCAGCGTAAGAAACATCAACAAGGTCAGCAACTCGGGGCTCATGGTCGTTGTTCTCCGGAGGAAGCTGGCTGACTCAGGCTGTGGAAATCCTGGATCAAGTTGGCGATACCCTGTAGAAGGAGCAGTATGAAACCGATGGCCATCAGTGTCTTGAAGGGATACAGCGGCGGCGCCCAGGAACTGGAGGCGACTTCCCATTGCATCCAGGCGGTACTTGCATAGATCACCGACCAGATGGAGATCAGCCCCATCGTCGGAATAAAGATGATCAAATTGACCACGATTCTGAGCAAGGTACGGGTACGAGTGGCCAGTCGGGCTTCGAAGACATCGATGGCGACATGGCCGTTATGTTTGTGGGTATAGCCCAGACCCAGTACGAAATGGACACCATAGAGGAAGGTCGTCGCCTCGAATCCCCAAGTGGTGGGTGCATTGAAGCCGTAACGCATGACAACTTCATAGCTGACGACAGCCAATAAGGGTAGAACCAGAAAGGAGCTGTAATAGCCGGTGTTTTCATTCAAGGCGTCGATTGCCCGAGCGATTTTGCGCATACGCCATCCCTCCATACAATTTCGGTGGTTCCTGACGGGGAGACGCGGAGACAGCTTCCAGCCGGTTCAATAAGCCGGAAGCCTGCCTCACATCCTTCGGTGAAGTGAATGGTGCTAAAAACTTTGGGTGAGGAATCGAACGATTATTGCGTACGCTTGCCGGCGATGTAATCGTCCAGCGGCCATGGCGTCACGCCGCTGCGGATTTCGCGCCATTCGGCGAAATCCTTGCGGAATTTATCCTGGGAATCGAGCACCTTTTTCACGTCGGGATACTTGGCCTTGAGCGCATCCAGATATTCCTTGGTCCGCTTCGCGAAGTTGGTGATGGTCTCGTCGTCCATGCGCACGAATTCGACCTTGCCCTTGAAGCGCTCGATCGCTTCGATATTGAGGTTTTCCTGCCAGGCGGTGGACCAGAGCTGGGTTTCCTTGGCGGCCGTGTCGACGATCCATTTCAGGTCGGACGGCAGCTTGTTCCAGGCGTCCTTGTTGATGAAGAACGCGCATTGGACCGAGGGCTGATGCACGCCGGGTTCGATGACGTATTTGGTGATTTCGTCGAAGCCCATGGGGTAATTCATGGCCGGGGTGCTGAATTCGGCCGCGTCGATGACGCCACGCTCCAACGCCAGATAGACCTCGCCACCGGGCAGCGGCGTCACACTGGCGCCCAGACTGTTCATGATGTCCATGTACCAGCCCGGAGTACGCACCCGCAAGCCTTTGAAATCCGTCATTTTCGTGGCTTTCTTGTTGGAGAACAGGCCCATCTCCTGACCACCGTTGCCACCGGGCAACGCGTACAAGTTATATTGCCCGTACAGGTCCTGCATCATCTTCAGACCGCCGCGCTCGTACAGCCAGATGTTGTAGCCCTCGGTATCCAGACCAAAAGGCACCGAAGCAAAGGCCACGAACGCTTCGTTCTTGCCCTTCCAGTAACCGGGCCAATCGTGGCCGATCTGGGCAGAGCCCTTGCTAACGGCATCGAAACTTTCCATGGCGCCAACCAGCGAGCCGGCCGGGAACAGCTTGATTTCCAGTCGGCCGCCGGAAGCGAGAGCGACGGTAT
>JAGRHI010000329.1:7431-7756 GCA_020445045.1 Candidatus Competibacteraceae bacterium | reverse complement strand
ACCGCCGCCATCATCGCAAGGCGCGTGGACGCTATCCCCTTCTATATCCATCATGTGGTCGCCGCCATGGCGGATCGAGGCCAAGCCGCGACACCCGAGATCGCGGAAACGATCGTCGCCGAGGCGCTTGCAAATGCCCAGGATTGGGATCTGGAGCATTTTCGGAGCCGGCTGGGCGCCTATTACGGTGAGCGCGCTGAAGTGGTCCGGGCGCTGTTGGATCAGTTGGCCGAGACTGAACCGCTAGTCCTCGACGAGTTGCACGAGCGGCTTAAAATCAATCTCTCTCGACTCGGCACAAGCGCCCAGCGCATGGTCGAAGGCG
>JAGRHI010000329.1:6675-7328 GCA_020445045.1 Candidatus Competibacteraceae bacterium | reverse complement strand
GTCGTTGGTGGCGTTTGGATCAGGGGCTCGCCTGAATGAACACGCCCTACCATTCGACCTTCACTCCCAGCCAAAGCGATCCCGACACGCTGGAAGATCTGTTCGTGGCGCGGGAGAAACTCGCCCAGCGCATCCTGGACGGCATTCAGGAGAGCGCCACCGGCGCTAACAAGCACCAGCGGCTCTTGATCGGTCCACGCGGCATCGGCAAGACCCATCTGGTGGCCTTGCTCCATCACCGAGTACGGCGCGATGCCGAACTGGACGACCGATTGCGGATTGCCTGGCTGCCGGAAGATCCCTACATCGCCGGCTATCACAACCTGTTGCTGCTGATTCTGCAAACGCTGCAACGAACTTACCAACTGGAAGATCTGCGCCAGCGGCTGGAGGCCGTGCTCGACCTGGAAGATGCCAACCAGGCCGAACCTCTGCTGGAGCGATTGCTGGTTGAATTTGTCGGTGATAAGACACTGCTGCTGATCATCGAAAATCTGGATGATCTGCTGGCGAATCTCAAGGAAACGGGCCAGCGCAAGCTGCGCGCCTTTCTGCAAAATCACCCGATGACCACGCTTCTCGCCACCGCCACCAGCCTGAGCGAAGCGGTGGCCGACCGCAAAAACACCTTCCACGGCTTTTTCAAAATCCAC
>JAGRHI010000329.1:1837-6574 GCA_020445045.1 Candidatus Competibacteraceae bacterium | reverse complement strand
CCCTCTGTAGCCCGATGGGTCGCGCCCGCGTCCGCGCCGTTCATTATCTGGCTGGAGGCAATCCACGCATCTATGTGGTCTTTTACGACTTTCTCACTCGGGAATCCCTGGACGATCTGGTCCGGCCGTTCATGAAGCTGATCGATGAACTGACCCCTTATTACCAGGCGCGGATGGACCGGCTTGCGCCCTTACAGCGCGGCATCATCGACATCATGCGTTGGTTGCGCGGCGCGATCACGATCAAGGAAATCGCCCGCCAGGCCATGAACACCTCCCAGACCATTTCCGCCCAACTGGGCAGGCTCAAGGACATGGGCTACGTGACTCAGGCCGCCGCTCTGGGGCGTTCCAATTACTACGAGTTGCGCGAGCCCTTGATGCGGTTCTGTCTGGAAGTCAAGGAACAACGTGGCCGCACGGTGGAACTGTTCGTACAGTTCCTGCGGGTCTGGTATTCGGAAACGGAACTCGCGCGGTTGGCGCTTGATGGCGTCATCAGTCTCGAACAAACCCATCTGCGGGAAGCCATGCAGCGGACGCGCTCCGAGCAAGACCCGGTGTGCTCGATGCTGAAAACCGAATTTCAAACCCATCTAGTCGCTGGCGATTACCAAGCCGCCCTGGAAGCAGCGGAACTGGCGATTCAACGGGATAACGATGATAAGGAGAGCTGGGCTTGCAAGGCCCAGTGTTTGGAAGCTTTGGGTCATGGTCTCGAAGAACAACTGATCTGTTGGCGGCGAGTAACGGAGATTGACCCAAGCGATTACATCGCCTGGAATAAGCAAGACTTTATTCTTAATCAATTGGGCCGTATTGAGGAAGCGCTGCTTGCCTCGGCTAATGCGTTGGTACTGGAAGCTGATAATTATTTTCCCAATATCAGTCATGCTTGGTCTCTCAAGCAAGTGGGACGTCATGCCGAGGCGCAAGCGTATTTCGATAAGGCCCTGGAACTAATAGGGGAACCGAAAACCGCCCGTGCATGGATTCAAAGTGGGCTCGTCTGGGTAATGGATCGACCGGAGGAAGCTTTGCGCGCCTACGGCAAGGCGCTGGAGTTGAATCCACTCGCTGGCGATGGTTGGAGACTTCTTTGGATTTTACTTTTGGAACAGGGACGCTATCGACTCTGGCACCAGATGGCGGAGCAAATGACGGTTCTCCTGCCCGAAGAACCAATAATCTGGTTTTATTTTGGCAACGCCAACGCAGAACTGGGCCGATACAAAGCGGCGCTGGCGGCTTACGATCAAGCGCTCAAGATCGACCCCAATCTGCATAGGAAAGAGGAACCGGTTACCCTCTTCCGTGCCCTGGTGTTGAGCAACCTTGGTTGTCCCGGTGCCGCCTTAGAGGCGCTGGAATCAACCCCGGCGCCTGCTTCTGAAATCATACAATTCCGGCACGCCCTTGTTTATGCCGATATCCTGATGTGGTTGGACCGCTGGGAAGGGGGCTGCGCGGAACTGGACGATGTTTTGGATCGTTTTGCACCGGGTCTCTGGACAGGCCGGGATTTATACATCATCACCAAGCTCATCGCCGGCACGCAAAACCCGGCCATCTGGAAGCGCTTCATCGCGGTCTGGCTGGAATTGTTCGCACGCCACGAACGGCTCGCGCAACTGGGCCAAGGCTTGGTCTGGCGCATTCGCGTATTAGCGCTGCCCTGGATCAGCGACTCGGTGGCCCGCGCCTGGTATGACACCTGGCTGGAGCTGGCCGGCGATTTTGAAGAAATGGTCCTGCCCCTGCGGCTCCTCAAGGCCGGCGTGGACTACAAAGCGACCCGCGATCCCCAAGTCTTGCTGGCATTGGCTCAGGAGGAACGCCGGCTGCTGGAACCCTGGCTGATCAACCTGTTCCGGGAAGAACCCGATGCAATCGACCGAGAGATGGAAAATCTGCTGCATGTGGTGAAACAGCGGCTGACGCAAGCGGCGGAAGCAGAACTCATGCCCCGCGCCGCCACAACCAACGCCGCCGACCCACCGGCCGCCGATGCATGAAGAATCGGTACAGCACCGGGATCACGAACAGCGTCAGCACGGTGGAAAAGGCCAGCCCCCAGACGATGCTGGCCGCCACCGGACCCCACAACAGCGACTTCCCCGCCAGCCCGAACGCCAGCGAAAACAATCCCGCGATCGTGGTGCCGGTGGTCATCAGAATGGCGATCACCCGCCGACGCGCGGCGTACAGCGTGGCGTGCAGGGCGGACATGCCGACGGCCCGGCGAGCATTGGCGGCATCAATCAGTACGATGGCGGCATTCACCGCGATGCCGGTCAGGGCGATCACCCCGTACAAGGTATACAGCGACAAGGGATTACCCGACGCCAGCAGACCCAGCGTCACGCCGGTGAAGGCCAGCGGCACCGTCACCAGGATCAGCAGCGGCTGAAAGTAGCTGCGAAACTGCGTCGCCAAGATCAGATAGATCAGCCCTACGCCGAGCAGAAACAACGGCCCCATCGCCTCCAGCGATTCGTTGATGTCGTCCAACTCGCCGGAGAAATCGAGATTGGTGGCGGGGTAACGCGCCCGAATTTTTTCCCACTCCGCGCGCAATCGATTGTTCGCCGCCAGGGTATCGGTCGTCTCCTTGTCGAGATCGGCTTCCACGGTGATGGCGCGGCGCAGGTTCCAATGCCGGATCAGGCCGAGACTCTTGCGCTCCTCCGTCACCAGCAGCGCGCCCAGGGTCGTGGTCCCGCCGCCGGGCAGGGCAATGGGATCGTCCAGTACCTCCCGCACACGCGCCACCGTGCGCGGGGCCGCGCGAACCCTCAGTTCCACCTTCTCGCCCCGGTCGCGCAGATCGGCCACCACCTCGCCGTCCAGATGCAACCGGACCAAACGGGCCACCATGCCGGGGTCCAGCCCGGCGTTGCGGGCGGCGTTCACGTCCACCCGCAGATTCAGTTCGTCGCGGCCCGGCGTGTCGTTGTCCGTCACGTCATGAGCGCCGGGGATGGCCGCCACGATGCCCTTGACCGCGTCGGCGGCGGCGCGCAGCTCCGCCCGGTCGTCGGCGCGCACCTTGACGCTGATCGGCTTGGCGGTCGGCGGACCACCGGACAGCTTGAGAAAGGAAATCGTCGCCCGGCCCGGCGTTTGGGTCACCGACTCGCGCATGTCCTCGATGATGTCGTCCAGTCCGCGCACATCCGGCGCGGCCGGGTTGAGCGAGACCGCGATCTGGCCATACTGGTCGCCGTAGAGTGGTTCCATCTCGGTGAACTTGATGCCGGCCAACGAAGTCACCGAGCGTGCCTCGCCGGCGCGCAGCCCGGCGCGTACCCGCTCTTCCACCTTCAGGGTCTGGCGCAGGGTTTCCTCGATCGGCGCGTCCGGCGGCATGTCCACATTGACGTAATACAGTCGGATCGGATCGAAGGCGAAAAACTGAAATTTCACCAGCCCACCGCTCACCGCCGCCACCGCGCCGAAAAACAGCGCGAAGGCCAAGCCCAGATAGAGTAGCGAGTAACGCATCACATGGATCAACAGTTGGGTGTACTTGACCCGAATGCGATGCGTCCATCGCTCGCGCAGCGCCTGGGTCCGCGAGCGACCGATGGCGCGTTTCCCCAGCGCCACGACGTGCGCCGGCAGCATCCAGAATGCCTCGATCAGACTGACCACCAGCCCCACCGTCACCACGAAGGGGATGACGAACATGAACTTGCCGACGATGCCCGGCAGTAGCATCAGCGGCAGGAAGACGGCGACGGTGGTGGACACCGCCGCCAGCACCGGCCAGCCCACCTCGCGGATGGAATCCAGCGCGGCGTCGAGGGCTTTCATCTCGCGTTCCATGCGGAAATACATGGCTTCCACCAGCACCACCGCGTCGTCCACCAACATGCCGAGCACGATGACGATACCCAGTAACACCGAGACGTTGAGCGTCGAACCGACCGCATTCAGCAGCACGAAGGCGCCGGCGACGGAAAACACCACGCCCAAGGCCACCATGGTGGCGATGCGCGAGCCAAGGAACAGCCAGCACACGCCCAGCACCATCAGCAGGCCGATGGCCGCGTTGTGCTGCATGATGCCCAACGCCGAGCGAGTCGCCACGGTCTGGTCGTCGGCCAGCACCAGTTTCAGGCCGCTACCGCCCAGCACCGCATTCTTGCGCTCGATGTAGTCGCGGATGTCACCCACCAAGTCCAAGGTGTTGGTGTAGCCGATCTTGCTCACCGACAGCATCACTCCCGGTCGACCCGCCATGCTGGCGAGCTGGCGAGGGTCGTCGCGCCCGCGTCGTATCCTGGCCACGGCGTCCAGCGGCACCCGCGCGTCGGCCGCGCCCGGCGGTTGCAGGTAGAAACCGGCCAGCAATTCCGGGTCGGCGGTGGTGCCGCTCACCCGCACCAGCCATTCGCCACCGCCGGTCTTGATCTTGCCGGCGAACACGTCGCGGAACCACAACCGCAGCGCCTCGGCCAGATCGGCGGCGGTCAAACCGCGCGCGGCCAGCGCCGATGGGCTGAATTCCACCAGTAGTTCCGGTTCCTGAAAACCCAGCGCCATCACCTGATCGACCCCGGCAATGCGCTCCAGGTCTTCCTTCACCGTGCGCGCGGTGGAACGCAAGGATTCGTCATCGGCCTGACCGGTCAGCACCACCATGGCGGTGGGAAAACCGTTGGAGCTGGTGATTTCGAGAATTTCCGGGTCCAGCGCCTCTTCCGGCAGTTCGGCGTTGGCCTTGTTCTGGAT
>JAGRHI010000329.1:0-1681 GCA_020445045.1 Candidatus Competibacteraceae bacterium | reverse complement strand
GCTTTTCCACATCCTCGGCGGAAGCACCGGGCAAGGCGGTGGAAATGTTCACCCAGTTGAAATTGATTTCGGGGTCCTGCTCGCGCGGCATGTGGGTGTAGGCGAGCAATCCCATCAGGATCACCACCACGAAGGCGATGTTGGCCAGTGGGTGGTTGGTGATCAGCGCCTGGAAAAAGCGCATGTCAGCGTGTTCCGTCGGTGATGGTCACGGCTTGGCCATCGGTCAAGCCTTGCTGGCCGCGTACCACCATCAGGGTTTCGAGCGGCAAGGCCATGACGAAGGGCCGGCCTTCCTGGGCGGCGGGTGCTGGCAGGAAGCGGGCATGGCCGTTCTCGATCACGAACGCGCCCAAGGTTTGGTCACGCTTGACCAGCAATTCGGCCGGCAGCAACACGCCCGGCGCGACCCAGCGCAGGGTGCCACTACTGCCGGCCGGGGCGATCGAATCGCTGAAAGCCAACCGGGCGACGCGGGTACGGGCCGCGACCTCGACCACCGGCGACAGCCGCAATAACCGGACCGGGTAGGGCTGACCCTGGCTTTCGAACACGATTTCGGTGGCCGCCGGGAATTCATCGGCCTGGGCCGCCTGAATCTGGGCTTCGATCTCGGGCGGCGCCAAATCCACTAAGCGCAGCAGCGCCGTGCCCGGCGCGGCGGTCGCGCCGACCTGGGCTTGACGTTCCAGCACCACGCCGGCGAACGGCGCCAGGATGTGGCATTTCTCGACATTGCGTGCCGCGACCGCCCGCTGCGCCTGGGCCACGTCCAGATCGGCCTCGGCGGCTTGCACCCCGGTTCGCAGTTCCATGACCGCATCGTCGGAGACAAACTGTTTCTTGCGCAGTGATAGCGCCTGCCGTAGCCGCTGTTCGGCCAGCGCCACCCGCGCCCGCGCCGCCGAAACCTGGGCATCGGCCTGAGCCAGCGCCAGCCGGTAATCGGTGGCGTCGAGTTCCAGCAGCGGTTGCCCGGCCTTGACCGTGCCGCCGACCTCGGCGTGAACCCGCGCCACCTTGGCCGTGACCTCGGCGGCGATCCGACTGTCGTTGGGGGCAATCACGCTGGCTGGCGCCGTGCCCCGATCGGGTATCGCCACTGCCCGCAAGGCTCGGACGCCAACCTCGACCGGCGTGACACCCTGGGCCAGCGCGACCTGGGCCAGCGCGATCGAGCAGAGGAGCAGGCCGACAATTGACGGGGAAAGTCGTGACATGGAGGGATACTCCAAGATTGTGACGAATGACATTTTGCGGGGAACGGCAAGAACACTCAATCCAGAAATGCGATGCGGGATCGAAAGCGAGTCATCCCCAAACCAGTTCCCTGGATCTTGGAGCCACAACGAAACCGGTACGGCTTCCCACGCTTTGCTTCGTCGCGATTCGGTCCCGTCTCGGACCAAGCGCCTGGTTGCTTGCCATTCCGGCATGTTTCCGAGCGCGCGATCACGACGGCTCAATTCAAGGTGGAGCTTCCTCGATTGGCACATTCAGGCGATCCAATGCGTGGGATCGTCTCCCGCGCATCCACATCGCCACGAAAGCGGCAAACAGCGAGCAAGCCAGCGCGCCATAGCCCAGCAGCCACGGTAGGGAGGCATGGAATATCGCGATCTCGCTTTCGGGTGAAACCGCTGCTCCGCGCAACACCGCCAGCAATCCCGCGTACAGCAAG
>JAGRHI010000328.1 GCA_020445045.1 Candidatus Competibacteraceae bacterium | reverse complement strand
TCATGCGCGCCAAGGAAGCCGGTATTCCGGTGATCGCGGTGGATGCTGGCGCCGAGGGCGCGGATGCGATGATCACCAGCAACAACGTCCAGGCCGGCGAGAAGGCGTGTCAGTTCATCGTCGATCGCCTGAAGGGTAAGGGTGATGTGGTGATCATCAACGGTCCGCCGGTAACCGCCGTGGCCGACCGGGTCAAAGGTTGCAAGGATGTCTTCGCCAAAAACCCCGGCATCAAGATCCTGTCCGACAACCAGAACGGCCAGGGCAGCCGCGAGGGCGGTCTGGATGCGATGACCAATCTGCTGACCGCTTTCCCCAAGATCGATGCCGTGTTCGCGATCAACGATCCGACCGCCACCGGCGCCGATTTGGCCGCGCGCCAGGCACAGCGCACCGAGTTCTTCATCACCGGCGTCGATGGCGCGCCGGTGGCGGTGGAAGCATTGAAGGACAAGGACAGCCTGTTCCTGGCCACCGCCGCGCAGAACCCCCTGCGCATGGCCAAGGAGGGCGTCGAAATCGGCTACCAGATCAAGCAGGGCAAGCCGCCGGCGGAAACCACCATTCTCATCCCGGTGGAATTGATCACTCGCGACAACGTCGGCCAATACCCAGGTTGGGTCACGAAGTGAGTGAATGCTTCCTCTCCCTTGCGGGAGAGGGTTGTTTCCAGCCAGACACTAATCCGTCGCGCCCGTCCGTCGCGCGCTTGAGCCCCGTTTCCGCAATTCTCCGGGCAACACCACCCGGCGCATGGGTTGCGACGGATGGGCGATCCGCTGAAGGAGCAACTCAGTCGCGGCCTGCCCGATATCGTAAACCGGTTGGGCGATCACGGTGATGCCCGGTCCCTGCAACTGAGTCCAGGGCGAGTCATCGAAACCCGCCAACGCAATCTGTTCGGGAAATTGGAGTCGCACTTCCCGCAATGCTTGAATAATACCAAGCAAAATCAGCCCATTACTACCGATTAACGCATCGGGTAATAGCTGCCCCCGCACCAGTTCACTCACGATCGCATGGGCGACATCGACCGTTGCCCGCACTGGCGTCGGCACGACCTTGACCTGGGTTTCCAGACCGCGGGTGGCCATCGCCATTACATAGCCCTCATGTCGCTGCTGGCCGGTGGCGCTAGTCATGTCATAGATAAACATGATCCGCCGGTAGCCTTGCTCGATGAGATGCACGGTCAAGCGGTAGGCGGAATCCGTGTTATCCAGGACGACCGCATCGGCGATGGTCTCGCGATCGCAGCGGTCAATCAGCACCACTGGAAAGGGATAATCACTGATCTGAAAACGGGCCAGGATCGAGAGTGACGGCGACAGAATGACGCCGCTGACCTTTTCGTCCCGCATCAAATCAAGATAGAGCCTTTCTTTCTCGGGATCTTCATCGGCATTGCAGAGAATCACCCGCATCCGGTTCTGATAGGCCATGTCCTCGACCGCGCGGCTAATCTCGGTGAAGAAGGGGTTGCGGATATCCGAAACGATCAGGCCGATGGTATCGGTACGACGCGAACGCAGCCGCTGCGCCGCTAGATCCGGTCGATAATCCAATGCCTGGATTGCCTTCAGCACCCGCTGGCGGGTCGTTTTACCGACCCCGGCACGTCCCGCCAACACCCGCGACACCGAGGCGATCGAGACCCCTGCCTGCTTGGCGACATCCTTGATATTCGCCATCCACGTCTCTCCTCTTGGCATGAAAAGTAAGCTCAAAGTCGATTCGGAACTGTTGAGGAAGTGCATTCTATCAGATGCGGTGGTTCTTATATAACTTATTGTAAATAAACATATAGTCACGCGCCACCCGCATA
>JAGRHI010000327.1 GCA_020445045.1 Candidatus Competibacteraceae bacterium | reverse complement strand
GTCACCTTGAACGCGGTCGCCACGGCGCTGGGCATCACCCTGCGAGAGGCCACGCTTCAGGCCGAAGGCGAACTCGATTTCCGAGGAACCTTGGGTCTGTCCAAGGAGGCTCCGGTTGGCTTCCAAAATATCCGCCTGCAAGTCACACTCGACACCGATGCCTCGCAAGAGCAGATCGACACGCTGCTGCGCCTGACCGAGCGATACTGTGTGGTGTACCAAACGCTGGCTCGACCACCCACGTTGACGATAACGCGAAGGCTGGCCGATGCCTGAGCATCTTCGAATAGCCTGCCAAGGGAGCCACATGATGAGCCGGACCTTGAAATGTCTTTCTTCTCTGGCGCGGTTGACCGCGATTTTTGCATTGCTCGCCAGCGCCGCCGTGTTTGCGGAAACCCGACAAGAGCATGTGCACCAAATGGCGCATGAGGTCATGCCCTTCGATATCTCGCAAACCGTGCATATCTTCAAGATGACCGAATCTGGAGGCGTGCAAAAGGTGATCGCCAAAGATCCAGCCGCGACCGATCAGATAGCGCTCATTCAACGGCATCTTCAGCACGAAGCCGAGAACTTTCAGCAAGGCAACTATTCGGACCCGGCAAAATTGCATGGCGCGGACATGGCGGGGCTCAAGGACCTTCAAACCGGTGCCTCGCGCATCAAGGTTTCGTACGCGGTGCTCCCCGACGGTGCTGAAATTACCTTTGCAACGACCGATCCACACTTGTTGACCGCACTGCATCGTTGGTTCGGCGCTCAGTTGCATGAGCACGGCGCCGACGCCAGACTGGAGTGAGCGAGAGTGGTTCACCGCATCAATTCGGCGACCCCAAGGAGTCGGGGCGCTGAATGGGCGGCTTGTCGGTACAATCTCCAAATCACAGCACCACCGGTTCCAGCTCCAGTTCGACGCCAAATGTCGCTTGCACCGACTCTTGAATCGCCCCGGCTAGCCGCAGCACATCCGCGCCGCATGCTCCACCGCGATTGACCAACACCAGCGCCTGCTTTTCGTAAGCTCGCACCGGTCCGAGATCGCGCCCCTTCCAGCCGCAGCGTTCGATCAACCAGCCGGCGGCCAGTTTCATGGTCCCGTCGGCCTGCGGATAGTGCGGCAACTCGGGAAACCGCGCCGCAAGGCGAGCAAAGGTTGTCGTGTCCACCACCGGGTTCTTGAAGAAACTGCCGGCATTGCCCAAGCACACCGGGTTCGGCAACTTGCGGGAGCGGATCGCCATCACCGCATCGGAAATCTGCCGCGCCGTCGGGTTGGCCATTCGCCGTTGTTCCAATTCTCGCGCCAGTTCGGCGTAACGGATTTCCGGTTGCCAGTGTTTCGGCAGTCGGAACGTCACGTTGGTGATCAAATAGCGCCCGGCCGCTTCCCGTTTGAACACGCTGTCCCGGTAGCCGAACCGGCAGGCGGCGTGGTCGAAGGTCGTCGTCGCGCCGGTCTCCAGATCCACCGCCTCCAACTGCTGAAACCGTTCCGCCATTTCCAGGCCGTAAGCGCCGATGTTCTGGATCGGGGCCGCGCCGACCGTGCCGGGAATCAGCGACAGGTTTTCCAGACCCGGCCAGCCGTGTTCCAGCGTCCAGCGCACGAAATCGTGCCAATTTTCGCCCGCGCCCGCGCGCACGATCCAGGCATCGCTTTCCTCCGCCAGCAACTCCCGTCCCGGAATCCGCACATGCAACACCAGCCCCTCGAAATCGCCAGTCAGAATGACATTACTGCCGCCAC
>JAGRHI010000326.1 GCA_020445045.1 Candidatus Competibacteraceae bacterium | reverse complement strand
CCACGAAAGGCAGCATGTAGGACACGCCGGTCATCAAGTGTTTGTAAACGCCGGTACGGGCGGCGGCCTGCTGGGCCTTGGCCTGTTTGACCTGGTCCTCGATACTGATGCCACCCGCCGCGCCGCCCGCGACCTGGGCTTCGGTGATCGCCTTGCGCACCAGTTCGGCCCCGTCATGAATCGCCGCCTTGGTGCTGGCTTCATGCAGGCGCTTACCGGCAAAGCGGGTTTTGTCCACCTGGGTATCGGCGGCGATGATGACTAGATCGGCGGCGGCGATGTCCTCGGCGGTCAGGGTATTTTTCGCCCCGACCGAGCCTTGGGTTTCCACCTTGATGGCGTGGCCCTGACTTTTCGCGCCCTGCTCCAGCCCTTCGGCGGCCATGAAGGTATGAGCGATGCCGGTCGGGCAGGAGGTGATGGCGACGATTTTGAGATAGGCGGCGGGAGCGGTCGTTGGCGCGGCGGCGGCCGGTACGCTGGCCAACGCCGCCTCGATTACGCCGACGCCGTCGCGAATGGCCGGTTCGGTGGTGGTTTCGTACAGTGGTTTGTCGATGAAGCGGGCGGTGTCCACCCGAGTATCGGCGGCGATGATCACCACATCGGCGGCGGCAATATCGTTTTCGGTCAAAATGTTGCGGGTACCGACCGAACCTTGGGTTTCGACCTGGATGTCGTGACCCAGTTGTTTGGCGGCCTGCTCCAGTCCCTCGGCGGCCATGATGGTGTGAGCAATGCCGGTCGGGCAGGAGGTGACGGCGACGATCTTAGCCATGTGAATTCTCCTCATTCTCTATTTTTCATACGGGTTCGGGGAACGGCGTCAGTCGATGGCGGACACGACGACTTGTCCGGCCAGGGCGCGGACTTCGGCCGGGCGCGGCAGATGCGGTCCCAGCCGGGTCAACTTGGCGGCGGCGAAGGCGGTCGCCAGTTGCGCGGTTTCGGTCAGCGAGAGATCTTCCAATCGGGCGGCCACCAGGCCGGCCACCATGGCGTCGCCGGCGCCGACGGTGCTGGTCACCGCCACCCGCAGCGCCTGGGCCTGCACGGCGTGCTCGCGGGTGAGGAACAGCGCGCCATCGCCGCCCAGCGACACCACGACCCACTCCGGGGCGAGCGAGCCGGCCAGCAATTCCCGCCCGGCGGCGATCAGCGCTTCCAGACTGTCGAGCGGTCGGTCGAGCAGTTCGGCCAGTTCGTGCCGGTTCGGCTTGACGATCCTCGGACCGGCGGCCAGCGCGGCCTTGAGGGGCGCGCCGCTGGTGTCCAGCAACACCGACACGCCAGCGGCTTGCACCCGCGCGGTAATGGTGGCGTAGACGTCCGCCGGTAGTCCCGGCGGCAGACTGCCGGACAGCACCACCCATGACGCGGTTCGCTCGACCAGCCGGCCGAGCCGTTCCAGTACCTGCTGGAGCAGATCGGCGGCGGCGGCCGGGTCGAACTCCGGTCCCGGCATGTTGAGATCGGTGGTGTCGCCGCTGACGGTATCGACCAGCTTGGTGTTGACCCGAGTCAGGCCATCGAGATAGCAGCAGTGGTTGGCGATTTTCTTGCGCTGGAACAGCTCCTCGAACAGCGCGGCGTTGTCGCGGCCCAGTTGCCCGGCGACCGCGGCGTTCACGCCGAAGTCGGACAGGCAGGAGGCGACGTTGACCGCCTTGCCGCCGACATCGACCTGCATCCGCAGGGCGCGGTTGACGGCGCCGGGTTGCAGGCCAGCGATTTCGATGGTCTGGTCGAGCGCCGGGTTGAGAGCGACGGCGACCACGCGGGCGGGTTCGGCGAACGGATTCAGGGGGTTCATAGGGTACGGACCTCGTCGGCGGTGTGGGCGCACAGGGCGCGTTGGGCCAGATCTTCCATCGCCGTCCGCGACTCGCCGCGCAGCGCGGCCTTCACCGGAGCGATGTCCTGGGCGCTCATGCTCAGCTCGTCGACGCCCAGGCCGGTCAGAATGCGGGCACCCAGTGGATCGCCGGCCAGCCCACCGCAGACCCCGACCCAGACACCGGCTTCGGGCGCGCCGCGGCTGGCGGCTTGCGCGCCGCGCACCGTGGCGTCGATCAGCGCCAGCACCGCCGGGTGCAGGCTGTCGGCTTGCGCGGCCAGTTCCGGGTGTTGGCGATCGACCGCCAGCGTGTACTGGGTCAGGTCGTTGGTGCCGATGGAGAAGAAATCGACCAGCGGGGCGAAGCGGTCGGCCATCACCGCCACCGCCGGAATCTCGACCATGATGCCGAGCTTGACCTCGGGACCTTCGACCTGGCGGCGGGCGCGTTCGCAGTGCTCGCGCAGCACTTCGATCTCGCCGACATGGGTCACCATCGGGAACATGATCCACAGCGGTCCGTGCCGAGCGGCCCGGTACAAGGCCCGCAGTTGGGTGTAGAGCAAATCCTGGCGCTGCAACAGCAAGCGGGCGCCACGCACGCCGAGGAACGGGTTTTCCTCGTGCGGCAGATTGAGATAAGGCACCTGCTTGTCGCCACCGATGTCCAGCGCCCGGATGATCAGCCGGCGACCGGCCAGCACCTCGGTCATCTCGCGATAGACTTGGTATTGCTCTTCTTCGTCCGGGGCGTGGTCGCGTTCCAGGAACAGGAACTCGGTGCGCATCAAACCGATGCCTTCGGCGCCGGCGTCGAGCGCGGCGGTGGCCTGTTTCGGATTGGCGACGTTGGCGGCGATTTCGACGGTGTGGCCATCGGTGGTGGTCGCCGGCTGGTGCCGGACCGCGCGCAGCGCCTCGCGGGCGGCCTTTTGCCGGGTGATCACCTCGGCGACGCTACGCCGGTCGGCCTCGTTGACGTCCAGATAAAGACAACCGCTGCCGCCGTCGATGACCGCCGTGCCGCCTTCCGGCGCGGTCATCAAGGTCGGACCGGCGGCGACGATGGCCGGCAGACCCAGGGTGCGCGCCAGAATCGCGGTGTGCGAGGTGGGACCGCCAACGCTGGTGGCCAGCCCCAACACGTGTTTGGTGTCGAGATGCAGGGTGTCGGAGGGAGTCAGGTCTTCCGCCACCAGGATCGATGGTTCCGACAACACCATCTGCCGCCGTTCGATGCCGAGCAGCCGGGCCAATACCTGCTCGCCGACGTCGCGCAGATCCATGGCCCGCGCCGCCAGCAAGGGATCGGCGACCTGTTGCAGTTTATCGATCCGTGCCCGCAACGCCCGCTGCCAGGACCAGGCCGCGCCGTGGCCCTGCATGATGGTGGCCAGCGCGTCCCGCATCAGGACCGGATCGGCCAATAGTTCGCGCTGGGCGGCGAAGATCGCGGCTTCGGCGGCGCTCAAGCGCTGCCGGGTGCGTGTTTCCAGTTCTTCCCGCTCGGTGCGGACCGCCAGCAGTGCTTGTTCCAGCGTTTCACCCTCGGCCACCACGTCGCCGGGTTGGTCGGTGACCTGGAAGCGCTGGGAAACGTGGCGCACCAGCTTGCCGACGGCCAGTCCGGGACTGGCGCCGATGCCGTACAAGGTGGTGGGGGAGCCGGCCGGGGTCCAGTCCGGCGCGGATTTGCGCGCGGCCAGGGCATTGCGACGCGCGCGTTCGGCGTCGGCTTTTTCCTCGGCGGACAGGCCGCGCACCGTCTCGTTCAGGGCTTTCAGCGCCCGTTGGGCGTCGGCGCCGCGCACGGCCAGACGCAGGGTGGCGCCACAGGTGATGCCGAGGGCCAGTAGTTCGGTCAGGGCCTTGGCGTCGGCGAATTCGTTACCCTTGTAGATGCGCAGTTCGCAGGGAAAGCGCTTGGCGGTTTCCACCCAGCGCGTCGCCGGCCGGGCGTGCAGACCATTGGGATAATCCACCGTCCATTCCACTTCGGCGTCGGCCGGCCAGGCCGGTTCTTGCGGTACTTCCACGACCGATGTCGGTTCCGCCGCGTCGCCTAGGGCGGCGATCAGCACCAGCGGGTTTTCGGCGTGGAACAGGGTGTCGAGTGCCTCGGGTTGCTGCATCAACCGGGTCAGGCGGCGCAGTAGGGCGATGTGCTCGTCGGATTGAGCGGCGATGGCGACCACCAGATGGGCTTTCTGACCTTCGTTCCATTCCACGCCATTGGGCACTTGCAGGATGGCGATGCCGGTGTGGTGGATCAGATGACGATCCTCGATCATGCCGTGCGGGATGGCGACGCCGCCCCCGAGGAAGGTATTGGCGACTTGCTCGCGCTTGAGCAGGCTGTCGATGTAGTTGGGTTCGATGTAGCCGGCCTCGGCCAGCAGTTGCCCGGCGGTTCGGATGGCTTCGTCCTTGCTCTGGGCGCGGACGTTCAGCCGGATGCAGGATTTGGTAATCGTTTTCATTTTGTTCTCCAATGGTGGATGGTGGTTTCCACGGTTTAAGTTTGTAATCGATTACATTTAGGATGTCAAGCAGAAATCAAGGATTGGTTGGCGTTCAGCAGGGAATACTGGGCAACGATGCCGAGTCACGCGCGACTCGCCATACGGATTGCTTGAGGAAGGCACCAAAAGTCACTGTGAGTTTAGTTGTCGAATTCCAGCCCGGATTTTTCAAAAAGAGGATGAATCTCGCGAGCGGGCAGGGAAGATCGGGTGATCGGCTCCTCTGCCTGCTTAGACCGACGAATGCTCGGCGGCTTGAAGGTTTCTCAGGGCAGGGCCGCCGCCACGCCGCGTAGCGCCGGATTGACGGCGGTGATCACCCAGGTCGGAATCGCCGCCAGGTAAGCGCTGAAGCGGCCCTTGGCCTCGAAGCGGCTCCGAAACGTCGACCGGTCGAAAAAATCGCCCAGACGCGGCACGATGC
>JAGRHI010000043.1:1210-6125 GCA_020445045.1 Candidatus Competibacteraceae bacterium | reverse complement strand
ACAGCGCGATCGTGCCGGTCGGTGCAATGGAACTGTGGTGAGTAAACCGCGCGCCCACCTCGGCGAGTTCGTTCACGAGGTCTGGGTCGATTTCGGCAATTTGCTGCATGTAGCGGCTGTACCGGGCGTGCAGGACGCGGCCGGGAATCCGGTCACCTTCCTTGAGCCCGTCACGAACCATTTCCGGGCGCTTGTGCAGCATTTCCGCAGTGACGGCGAATTCCTGTTCGAGGATGGGGGCCGCGCCTTTTTCCCGAGCGAGCTCCAGCGCGACGCGCCAACCGCTCAGGGCCATTTCGCGGGTGACTTCCTCGGTAAAGGTCAGCGATTCTGGCGATCCATAGCGGATGCCGAGCAGGGTCAGCGTGGAACCCAGGCCGAGGTAACCCATGCCGTGCCGGCGCTTGCTGAAAATCTCCTGCCGCTGTCGTTCCAGTGGTAGGCCGTTGATTTCCACCACGTTGTCGAGCATGCGGGTGAAGATGGCCACCACGTTTCGATAAGTCTCCCAGTCGAACCGGGCCTTTGGGGTGCAGGGGTTCTGGACGAACTGCGTCAGGTTGATCGAGCCGAGCAGGCACGAGCCGTAGGGGGGCAGAGCCTGCTCGCCGCATGGGTTGGTGGCCCGGATGTTTTCGCAGAACCAATTGTTGTTCATCTCGTTGACCCGATCGATGAGGATGAACCCGGGTTCGGCGTAGTCATAGGTGGAGGACATGATCACGTCCCACAGACGGCGGGCGCGGATGCTCCGGTAAATCTTGCAGGCGACCTTGCCCTCGTCGTTGACGATCAAGCCCTGGGTGGTCGGCCACTCGCGCCAGACGATCTGACCGGCGTCGTCGAGGTCGACCCGATCCTGTTCGGATTCCTTGGCGAGTAGCGGAAACGCCAGTAGCCAATCGATATCTTGCTGGACGGCCTCCATGAATTCCCGAGTGATCAGCAGCGACAGGTTGAACTGCCGCAATCGGCCGGCCTCGCGTTTGGCGCGGATGAATTCCATCACATCTGGATGGCCGATATCGAAGGTTCCCATCTGCGCGCCCCGCCGTCCGCCCGCCGACGATACGGTGAAGCACATCTTGTCGTAGATATCCATGAAGGACAGCGGCCCGGAGGTGTAGGCCCCAGCACCCGAGACATAGGCGCCGCGCGGGCGTAGCGTGGAGAACTCGTAACCGATGCCACAGCCGGCTTTCAGCGTCAGCCCCGCTTCATGCACCTTGCACAGGATATCGTCCATGGAATCCTGAATGATCCCGGATACCGTGCAGTTGATGGTGGAGGTGGCGGGTTTGTGTTCCCATGCGCCGGCGTTGGAGATGATGCGTCCCGCTGGAATGGCGCCGTGCCGCAAGGCCCACAGAAACTTCTCGTTCCAGTGCGCGCGCAGCTCCGGCGTGGTTTCCACCTCGGCCAGCGCCGAGGCGACCCGTTGGTGGGTGTTATCGATCGTCTCGTCGATCATTTGCCCATCCTTGGCCTTGAGGCGGTACTTTTTGTCCCAGATGTCCCAGGACGCCGGTTGCATCGGTACCTCGGCGGCGGCGGTCGGACGGTCAACGGGCTTGAGGTAAGCGGTCTTCATGAGCCGGGAGTCTCCGGGAGCTAGGTTCTTGAGCGTGGATTGGAGGCGGTGTCTGCTATGATTTAGGCATTGCCATTCGCTTGGTGACAGCGGGCGCGCCTCACGATTCAGGCCACAAGATTCTAGAGGATGCAGAGAAAAATTCCAGGCAAAATTCCTATATGATGTGTTTTATGAAACATTAACCACTATATAGTGTGTATCGGCCCAGGATGGAGATATTTTGACCGTTAATGATCGGCAAGCCCTGTATTGGTGCTAGGTTCGTGAAACGGCGATGGTTGGAAACCTTAGTTGTCAAGGGGTGGCGCCGGTGGTATAACCGGCTAAACTAATGGGTGCCGTTAATAACGGATATAAAAACCGAGGGAGAAACCATGAAGATTTCTAGTGCCCTTCTTGTCATCCTCTGCCTCGGGCTGGGGGCCTGCACAACTCCGATGCCCGTCGAAACAGGTTATCCGCTCACATACCAGCAGAAGATGCAATCGGCGCATCACTGGGATGTTATGGCGATCGACGTAGCCAACTGGGTCCATGATGCGTTGATCGGCCCGAGTCCCGAGCCGGGTGAGGACCCAGCGATCGCCGCTCAGGACGACCGTCCGATCATCACGCTATACGTCCAACAGCCTCGATACGAAAGCAGTGCGGACGTGGCGTTCCACAATCTGCTGACCACGCATTTGGTGGAGCGGGGGTTCGCTATCACCACCAATCCATCGGTGGGTTATCCGGTGTCCTACGACATGCAGGTGGTGACGGACCGGTTGCCGGAAACCACGAGACATGAAGTCATCCTGAATGTTTCGGTGATGAACGCCGAGAGTTATCTGATTCGGTATAGCAATATTTATTACGTCGGCGACAAGAGCCAGTATATCGCCATGCAACCATCGGCTAGCCGTATCATAGAGGTGGTCGGACCATGAATGGGAACATGATCTTGCGTGGCGCGGTTGCGCTGCTGGCCATTCTCGGCTTGGGCATCGTGGGGTGCGCCTCCACGGATGACGCTCCGACGCGGCCGGTCATTCGGGACGCAAATCTGGTCGAGCAGAACTATGGCGCGGCCGACGCCCTTCTGATGCGAACCCCTTGGCTCAAGGAGCGGAACGAACCCTTGTTGGCGGCCACGTTCGTGGATATCAACAATCTCGAAACATCGTCTGGTCTCGGGCGGGTGATCGGTGAGCAGATTGGTTCCCGGTTCGCGCAGCAGGGCTTTACGGTGGTCGAGGTCAAGATGCGCAACAACATCTACGTCGCCGAAGGCGCCGGCGAATTTGCATTGTCGCGTTCGGTCAAGGAAATCAGTCAGTCGCATAATGCGGCGGCGGTTATCGCCGGCACCTACGCGGTCGGTCGGCAGTCGGTATTTGTGAATGCCCGCCTGATTCGGGCGACGGATAATCAGGTATTGGCCTCGCATGACTATGTGCTGCCGCTCGGGCCGGATGCCAGGGCGCTGGTGGCCGCTCAGTAAGCCAGAAAACGGGCAAACCCACTTTTCGCTCTTCCTGTTTCGATCCCTCCAACGGCAAACACCCTTCCGGCGAGCACGGAAGGGTGTTTGCCGTTTCCCCGATCCAGGTTATTCGCTGCTCGGCGCGGTTAGTCCCAGTCGCTCGCAGATCGCCAGCGTCGGCCCAGCTTGGTTCATCGTGTAGAAATGCAGACCCGGCGCGCCACCTTCCAGCAGGCGTCGGCAAAGATCGGTGACCACATCCAGACCAAAGGCACGGATGGCGTCGCGGTCGTCGTCGAAGCCCTCCAGTCGCTTACGAATCCAGCGTGGAATTTCCGCTCCACAGCTGTCCGAGAACCGCGCCAGTTGCGTGAAATTGGTGATCGGCATGATGCCGGGCACGATCGGTAGATCGATTCCCAACCGCGCGCAGTCATCCACGAAGCGGAAATAGGCATCCGAATTGTAGAAATATTGGGTAATGGCGCCGTTGGCGCCGGCTTCAACTTTATGCTTGAAATAGAGCAGGTCGCGTTCGATGTTCGGTGCCTGCGGATGACATTCCGGGTAAGCGGCGACTTCGATGTGGAAATGGTCACCGGTTTCGGCGCGGATGAAGGCCACCAGTTCGTTGGCGTAGCGCAATTCGCCGAATTCCCGCATTCCCGAGGGCAGGTCGCCACGCAAGGCGACGATGCGATGGATACCCTGGGCGCGGTAGTCGGCCAGAATCTCTCGGATTCCCGCGCGGGTGGAGTCCACACAGGTCAGGTGGGGAGCGGCGTCCACCCCGCTGTGCGCTTGAATGGCTTGAATCGCCTGAAAAGTCCGTTCGCGGGTCGAGCCGCCGGCGCCGTAAGTGACCGAGAAGAAAGCGGGCTGCATCCGCATCAGCGCTTCGCGGGCGGCAAACAGCTTATGCATCCCTTCATCGGTGTTGGGGGGGAAAAATTCGCAACTGAAAACCTTGGGGTGGCGTCTTTGGGAGTCCATGGCGGGTATGGAGAGAGAAGGTCAGACGAAAATGGGAGAGGAGCAGGCGACAGGGGCATGGGAGGGATACGCGCCGCATACCCCCGACGCCTGCTCTTTCTTGGCTAGGGTCCGCCAATTCAGTAGCGATAACCATCCATCTTATACGGCCCATCGACCGTGACGCCAATATATGCAGCCTGTTCCGGCGTCAGCTGGGTCAGCTTGGCGCCGATTCGATCCAAGTGCAGCCGGGCTACCTTCTCGTCCAAATGCTTGGGCAGCACGTAAACCTTGTTTTGGTATTGATCGTCGCGAATGAATAGTTCGATCTGCGCCAGTACCTGATTGGTGAAGGAATTGGACATCACGAAGCTGGGATGACCCGTGGCGCAGCCCAGGTTCACCAGTCGTCCCTCGGCCAGCAGAATGATGCGCTTGCCGTCGGGGAAGATGATGTGATCCACCTGCGGCTTGATGTTTTCCCAGCGATATTGTTTCAGATTGGCCACCTCGATTTCGGAATCGAAATGACCAATATTGCAGACGATGGCCTGATTTTTCATTCGGGCCATGTGGTCGTGGGTGATGACGCTGACGTTACCGGTGGTGGTGACGAAGATGTCCGCCAGTCCGCAGACCTCGTCCATGGTGACGACCCGATAGCCTTCCATCGCCGCCTGCAGGGCGCAGATTGGATCGATTTCGGTGATCCATACCGTGGCGCCCAAACCACGCAGGCTCTGGGCGCAGCCCTTGCCGACATCGCCATAGCCCAACACCACGGCGATCTTGCCGGCGATCATCACGTCGGTGGCGCGCTTGATGCCATCCACCAGCGACTCGCGGCAGCCGTAGAGATTGTCGAACTTGGACTTGGTGAC
>JAGRHI010000043.1:0-1204 GCA_020445045.1 Candidatus Competibacteraceae bacterium | reverse complement strand
AGTCGTTGACGTTGATGGCGGGGAAGGGGAGCCGGCCCTCCTTTTCCATCATGTACAGGCGGTGGACGCCGGTCGTCGTCTCCTCGGTCACGCCTTTGATGTTAGCCTGGATTTTCGAGTACCAACCGGGTTGGCTCTCCAAGCGCTTGCGGATGGCGGCGAATAAGACTTGTTCTTCCTCGCAGCTCGGATTGGCGATCAGCGAGCGATCCTGTTCGGCGCGGGCGCCGAGCGTGACCAGCAAGGTGGCGTCGCCGCCATCGTCCAGGATCATGTTCGGTGTGCCGCCGTCGTGCCATTCCAGAATGCGATGGGTAAAGTCCCAGTACTCATCCAGCGATTCACCCTTGTAGGCGAACACCGGAATGCCGTCGGCGGCGATGGCGGCGGCGGCGTGATCCTGAGTCGAGAAAATGTTGCAAGAGGCCCAACGCACATCCGCGCCCAGTTCGGCCAAGGTCTCGATCAGGACGGCGGTTTGGATGGTCATGTGCAGCGAGCCGGCGATACGGGCGCCCTTGAGCGGCTGCCGGTCCCGGTATTCGGCCCGAACCGCCATCAGACCGGGCATTTCGGTTTCGGCGATGGCGATTTCCTTGCGGCCCCAGTCCGCCAGGGCGATATCGGCGACCTGATAGTCAACGGTGGTTTTTTCGCGCGCGACGGCGTTCATAACGTACACTCCATACGATCGAACGGGCGCCGTTGGCTTATGAAAGCCATGCCTCGCCGAGCCTGACGGTGAAAACCGCTGCAGCGCCCCTCGGCGGGAGGCGAAAAAATTCGGAGTCGCAAATCGAGCCGGCGCCACTGGTTGAACGTGCCGCGCCCGTGACCAGGTTTACAGGCCCGCCGCATCCCTCAGCGCCTCGGCCTTGTCGGTGCGTTCCCAGGTGAATTCCAGCTCTTCGCGGCCGAAGTGGCCATAGGCGGCGGTCTTGCGGAAAATCGGCCGGATCAGGTCGAGCATCTTCACCAAGCCGTAGGGACGTAGGTCGAAGTGGCCGCGCACGATATCCACCAGCCGGTCCTCGTCGATCTTGCCGGTGCCGAAGGTGTTGATGCTGATTGAGGTCGGTTCGGCCACGCCAATGGCGTAGGATACTTGGATCTCGCATTTGTCGGCCAGACCGGCGGCGACGATATTCTTGGCGACGTAACGGCCCGCGTAAGCGGCGGAACGGTCGACCTTGGACGGGTCCTT
>JAGRHI010000325.1:560-6079 GCA_020445045.1 Candidatus Competibacteraceae bacterium | reverse complement strand
CTTCCAGGCGGTGGTCGTTCATTTCAGGCCAGTCAGGCGGCCGCGCAAAACCTGCAGGAGTTGCTGCTCGCTCGGGCGGCGGCGCGGGCCGGCTTGCAGGGCGCTTGCCACCAGCCCGGGCAGATCCGGGGTTTCCTGTTGGAATAGCCGGTGGCTCAGGCGGTCTCGGCGAGTCCTGATCGCTTCGTAGGCGGCGCGGATCGTCTGAAATCGTTCGGCGTCCCGCTCCGGCGGATGTTCGCGCACCTGTTGCAGGTAGGCTTTCTTGATGGTGTCGTCATCGGCGGTTTCGACGACGCCCAGTACGGTGAACGGATTCGGCATGGTCAGCTCCGGCGTTTTTTGCGCCGGCCGCGATCCGGCGAAGGGAAGGGAAAATCAGGCACATCCAAGAGATCCGCAAAATCGCCACCGCCCAGCAACAGGGCTTTCAGAAGCGCCTTGCGTGCTTCGGGCGGGAGGTCATCGGCGTCGATCGGCAGTTCGTCCATGATCTCGTCCAGTAGTCGAGCACGCAGCGGCGGTGGCAGCCGCTCCAGTTCCTCGCGGAGCTGGTCTATTTCGGCGGGATGCCTCGGCCTTGATCGACCGGGCGGGCGGGCGTGGAACAAGCCCTGATCGAGGAAACGCTCGATCAACAGCTTGGCGCGGTGATCCTTGACGGCGGCGGCGTGTTTCCGGGCATCTTCCAGTCGCTGGAAGTCGCGATCCTCGACTTGATCGAGATCGCCCTCGGCGCGGCCGAAGATCTGAAAGTAGACGAATAGCGGTCGTTCCGGATGGCGTTCGAGCGCGCGGGTCGCGGCGTATTTCAGCAGTTCATGGTGTGGCGCCTGGTGCAGGCATTCGCAGACCGACAGCAGATCGTCCTCGGCATTCAGCGCCTTGATCGCCCGCTTCAGTGGTTTTTCCAAATCTTCCAGCGCCGCGCCAAGATCGCTCACCCCTTCTTCCCGATACGCGCCGAGCATTTGGGCCATGGCCAGCAGGTCGGCGCGGCCGATGGTGAATTTACCGGGATCGCCCAGTTCGAGATCGCGCAGGAACAGAGCGGGTCTCAGCCGTAGGCGGGAGGTTTCCACCACCAGCCGCAGCCGGGCCAGCAACGGGTTGCCGGCGATGCGGACGCCTTCGCGCAGCCACTGTTGGGCGCGTTCGCGTTGACGCTGGCTGAAGGCCAGGAGGCCTCGGTTGATTTCGACCACGCCGCCGCGGGTGTGGTCGCGCTCCAGTTGGGCGGCGCTGTCCAGTTCCTTGGCCGCCAGTGCGTGCTTGCCGGCTAGAATTTGCTTGCGGGCGTGGGCCAGATGGGCGTTGATCAGGATATTGCGGGCCTTGCTGTTGATCGGGTCCAGTTCCAGCACTCGCGCGGCGAAACCAGCGGCTTTTTTGTAGGCCTTGCGGGCGGTGGCGGTCGTCACGGCGGTCAGCAGCACCTGGGGATCGTCGGGAAACCGCTTGACCGCGCGCTCCACCCATTGATGGTATGCCTTGTCGTTGCCGGCGTCCTGGTGCAGTTTTGCCAGTCGCAGGTAGGTGTCGCGGTCGTCCGGGTCCAGTTGCAGGCTGTCCGCCAGAAGATCCTCGGCCCGCGCCTCCACGAACCAGGGTGGAGCGTTTTCCTCCAACAGTTGCGCCAAGCGGCGCAGGACCAGTGCCGCCATCAGCCGGCCATCCGGGTCAGTGTCATCCTGAGCCAGCAGGTCGGCGCAGGCGCGCCAGTGATGCAGGACACCGTGCGGATCGCCGTCCCGCTCCGCTTTCAGGGCTTGCAGGCGCCGTGACTGGTATGGAGGCAAGGGTCCGAACAGCTTGACGTGAATCGCCAGACCCGGTGGGTAGGCCGGTAGTAGCGCCAGACTGGCGCGGCGCGCCTGATCTCGATCCAGCGCCGCGAGGTTGGCGGTGATGAAACCGAAGATCGCCTTGTCGCTGGGCGTCTCGCCCAGCCGTGCCCATTCCTTGAGCAGCTTGATCTGGCGCGGTTCCAGACCGAGTAGGCTGCTGGCGGTCTCGCGCAAGGTGGGATCGAGCGCTGGCAGCGCCTGAAGCGGCTCGGTGGCGGCGCAGGCGCGGACGATTTCGGCCAAGCCATGGTAGGGCGAGGTTGCGGGAATGCGGTCGACCAGCGCCGGGGCGTCGGCCGGATCGGTTTCCAATTTGAGCAGCGCGGCGAGCGCTTGGCGCAGGTCCCGATAGGGGGAGCGAACCGGGATATGTTGCAGGTGTTCGCGCACGGCGTCCGCGCTTTCGCCCTGGCTGTAGGCGCGCAGCGCGCCCTGGGCGGCGGGCAGTTGTCGGCGCGGCGGCGTGTCCTGGGGCAGGACCTGCAACACGTCCTTTTGCCCGGTCAGCGCTAGCGCCGCGAGCAGGGATTCCAGTTCGCCGGCGTCGGCCAGCGCGGCCGCGTGGTCGGCGTAAGCGCGCACCGCCTTGGCGTATTGGCCGCTGTGGAGCAGCCAGTCGACGTACAGTTCAGGCTGTGGTGACTGACCGCAGAGGCTGGGAATGTTCTCCCAAAGCACGGCGGCTTCGCGGTACATGGTCTTGCCGGCCAGCTCCCTGGCCCGCTCCAGATAAGCGGCGGCCAGCGATTCGCGCCAGCCAGCCTCGGCCTGCGGCTCGCGTTTCAGCAGCAGCTTGTAGATATCGATGGCATCCCGGTAGTTGCGGGTCGACAGCAGGTTTTCGCCACGGGCGATCAGTTCGCCGGTGCTCAAATCGTCGAGGCGGGTGCGTGAAGGTGTGGTCGGTTTACGCATTCTGAATTCAATCAATCGGCAAATGGATCGATGTCAAACCGCGACGACAGTGAAATCCCGCTGTTCCGCCAGCGTCCGCGCGTTGCTCAACACCGCGCAGCGGGCCTGTTCCGGCCGCAGGTAGCTTGTCGCCACTTGCTTGAGGTTGTCCAGCGTGACCGCCAGCACCCGTTGCCGATAGGCGCGGCGCTGTTCCGGGGTACGGTCGAACAGAATGCCGAAGAAAGCGCTGATGGCCTCGCCGGCTGGGGAACCGGGTTTATCGATGGCGGCGACGACGCCGAGGATGGCTTCCTCCAGCGTCCGGGCGGGATGGTCATGGGCGTGTAGCCAGTCCAGCGCCCGATCGAAATCGGCCAACGTGTCCGTCAGCCGGGGATCGCGGTAGGAGTAGAAGCGAAATGTGCCGCTGTCGGGATGGTAGCCGGCGCCGCCGCCGTAAGCGCCGCCCTGTTCGCGGATGGCCCGATGCAGGTAACCGTTGCGCAGGAAATCGCCCAGCACGTGCAGCGCCGGAGCGTCGGGGTGGTTGGGCGCGACGGTGGGATAGGCCTTGGCGCAGAAGTTGACTTGGGTGTTGACGCTGAACCCCTGCCGGATCGGCGATGCCTCCGGCACGGCCAGCGCGAACGGTTCGACCGTGCTCGTTGCGTCATCGCGCCAGTGAGTCGCCAGCGCCGCCGCGATGTCATCCTGTCGTTCGGCTTCGCTGACGACCAGCAGTTGCCGAGGCGCGTGTCGCAAGCGGTCGCGCAGCCGCTCCAGCCGCGCGGCGAAGGCGGCCAGCGCGGCGGGATCGTCCAGCGTGTCGTCCAGCGCCTTGAGATCCCGCAAGCCCTGCAAACCCTCCCAGCGATGGCTGAGCGCCGCCGTCGGACTCAAGCCGGCGCTGGCGGCGGCCAGTGCCAGCATGTGCCCGTGATCGGTGACCGCTTCCTCGCGATGGGCGCGCATCTGGGCGACCAGTTCCCGCAGCCGAGGCAGTTCGTCGAAGCGGGCACGGGTCAGCGTTTCCCACAGTAACTCGGATAGCGCGGCCTGATTGCGGGCCAACGCCTTGCCGGCCAGGATCAGGACGCCCTTGACCCGATGCACGTCGTTCACCCCACCACGGACGCTGGCGCGGGCGCTGATGCCGCCGGTGACCGCCGCCTGTCGGGCCTGGGTGGCGCGGTAATCGCGTCCGGCGCTGCCGACCTCGGGCAGGCAGGCGCATAGCAACGGCAGCAGATCCAATTCCTCGGGGTCCAGCGCCGGCGGATCGAGCACGGCTTGCAGGTACACCATGCCGTTGGTGCCCTGCGCATACCAGGCGGTGGGCAGCGCGCCGACCGGCCGAACGATACCCTCGGCGATTTTCAGATCCGGCGGTACGTCTTCCAGTCCCACCTTGGGCAACAGTTCGGGGTCGTCCTGACGCTGCTGGCGCTCGGCCAGGATGCGCGCCTGTTCGACCAGCCGGACCTGGTCGGCTTCGGTCAGCGCCGCGCGGAACGCGGCCAGCCGTTCCCGTTCCGTCGCCGCTTGTTTCGCGCTCAGCGCCGCGTCCGGGGCCATGGTCAGACGGACCCGGTGCGGGTTATCCAACAGCAGTTGCCGGACCAGGCGCGGGATGAATTCCGGGTCGCGGCTTTCCACCCGCAACTGCTCCAGCAGCGGATTGCTGTCCAGTGCCGGCAGCGGGTCCGCGCCGTGGATCGCCGGCGTCAGCGCTTCCATCAGCAAGTGCAGGCCGTAAGGAAAGCCGTCACCGGTGATTTCCCGCTCGCTCAATTCCAGTTGGTGCAGGGCGGCGTCCACCGCCTCTTGCGGTACGCCATCGGCCGCGACCTGTTGCAGCACCTGGAGCACCAGGGTCTCGACGGCTTCGGCGTGTTCGGGGTTGGAACCCTCCAGCCCGCAAACGAAGGTGGCTTCGCGGGTGGCGGTGTCGAAGCCGCACAGCGGCGAGGGCGCGGCGCCCAGTTCCGAGGTTTCCAGGGCGTTGCGCAGCGGCGAGCTGCTGTTGTCCAGCAGCACATCGCTCAACAAGTGCGCGCGCAGCGTCGCCAGTGGGTCGGTGATCGGTCCCAGCAACCAGCCCAGCACGACATGAGTCTGGTCGCTCAGGTCTTCGGCGCCGTCCAGGGGATAGTGGGTGAGGTCGGCGAGCGGCGCGGGGTAGCGGCGCTCGTCGGGAATGGCCAAGTCCAGGGACAGCGCCTGGAAACGATTGAGCGCTTGCGCCTCGAAACGTTGCTGATGCTCGGTGGCGGGAATGTCGCCGTAGGTCAGGAAGATGGCGTTCGAGGGGTGATAGTGGCGGGCGTGGAAGGCTTTGAGTTGTTCGTGGGTAAGGGTGGGAATCGCCTCGGGGTCGCCGCCGCTATTGTGGTGATAGGTGATGGTCGGGAACAGCCGGTGTTGCAGTTCTTGGCCGAGCCGCTGCACCGGCGAACTCATCGCCCCCTTCATTTCGTTGAACACCACCCCCTTGAACAGCAGTTCCGAGTGGGGGTCGTCGGGTTGGGCGAATTCCAGTCGGTGGCCTTCCTGGGCGAAGTCGCGCTCGTCGAGCAGCGGGAAGAACGCGGCATCTAGGTAGACGTCCAGCAGGTTGTTGAAGTCCTTTTTGTTCTGGCTGGCGAAGGGGTAGGCGGTCCAGTCGCTGCTGGTGAAGGCATTCATGAAGGTGTTGAGCGACCGGCGGATCATCATGAAGAACGGGTCGCGCACCGGGTAGCGCCGGCTGCCGCACAGGGCGGTGTGTTCGAGAAT
>JAGRHI010000325.1:0-491 GCA_020445045.1 Candidatus Competibacteraceae bacterium | reverse complement strand
TCGTCGGCGGCCAGATGCAGATGCCGGGCGCCGGTGGCGCGGTGGCGGTATTCCTGAAACTCCAGCCGCAGGGCGGGAACGGGATGGCTACGCAGGTGTTCGAAGGCGGAATGAGGCATGATTTCTCTCTATTCTCCGGTCATGCCGCCCCAGGCGGGGTCGGTGGCGTGCCGTTCCAGGTACCAGTCCACGGTCTTGGCGATGCCGGTGTTGAAGGTTTCTTCCGGTCGCCAGCTCAATGCTTCGCTCATCTTGCGCGGGTCGATGGCATAGCGCCAGTCGTGACCGGGCCGGTCGGCGACGAAGCTGATCAGCCGCTCGTGCGGGGCGTGTGCCGGTCGGCGCTGATCCAGCAGCGCGCAGATCAGCTTGGCGATGTTGATGTTCGCCCATTCGTTGTCGCCGCCGATGTTGTAGGTTTCGCCCAGCTTGCCGCGCCGGATCGCCGCGTCGATGCCTCGGCAATGGTCTTCGACATACAGCCAGTCGCG
>JAGRHI010000324.1:2771-2934 GCA_020445045.1 Candidatus Competibacteraceae bacterium | reverse complement strand
CCGCGCCGGTCGAAGCCGCCGCGCCAGTCGAACCCGCCACGCCGGTCGAAGCCGTGACCCCGCCGGTTGAACCCACCACGCCGGTCGAACCCGCCGCAACCACCGTTGACGACGAAACGGTACCCGCGCCGATTTCACCCGCTCCCGCATCAGGTCAATAATC
>JAGRHI010000324.1:0-2727 GCA_020445045.1 Candidatus Competibacteraceae bacterium | reverse complement strand
GCTGTAGCTGGTTCGGCGGCTCCGATAACTCGATCCCGCCGGCCGAACTGATAGCCGTTGCCCAACCGATCAACGTGCGGCAACTTTGGGAAACCCAGGTAGGCTCCGGCGCGGAGAAGCAATTCATCCGATTGACCCCGGCGCTGCTGGACGGCCGGATCTATGCGGCCAGCCATGATGGCACGGTGGTGGCGCTGGATGCCATCAGCGGACAGCGACTGTGGGAAACCGCGACCGATCTACCGATTTCCGGTGGCGTGGGCGTCAGCCAGAACGGCATGGTGTTGCTCGGTACGGATCAGGGTCAGGTCGTCGCGCTGCGCCAGGAAAACGGCCAGGAAGCTTGGCGTTCCCAGGTTTCAAGTGAGGTACTGGCCCCGCCGCGCGCCGGCGGCGATCTGGTGGTCGTGCGCAGCATCGACGGCAAATTCACCGGCCTCGACGCCCGCACCGGGGAGCGGCGCTGGGTGTACACCCACGCCGTGCCGGCGCTTAGCTTGCGCGGCAGCGCGCCGCCGCTGGTGACTAGCAACCTGATCATCGCCGGACTGGATACCGGCAAGCTGCTGGTACTGTCCTTGGACAAGGGGCTGCCCATCACCGAGAAGACCATCGCGCCGCCACGCGGCCGCACCGAGATCGAACGACTGATCGATATCGATTCCGAGCCGAAGGTATTCGATGACACCCTGTATCTGGCGGCCTATCGCGGTAACGTGGCCGCGCTCAACATGCGCGATGGCAACTTGCTATGGACTCGCAACCTGTCCAGCTATGCCGGGCTCGACGTGGACGCCCGGCAGGTTTACCTCAGCGACGATACCGACGCGGTGCTGGCGCTGGATCGCGGCAACGGCGGCACGCTCTGGAAACAATCCGAACTGAGCGGCCGCCGGCTGTCCGCCCCGACCGCCACCAACGATTATGTGGTCGTCGGCGATTACGAAGGTTATCTGCACTGGCTGAGTAAGGACAGCGGCCGGATCGTCGGCCGGATTCGAGCCGCAAGCAAAGGTATCGTCGCCCCACCCATCGCGGCGGGCAACATCGTATTCGTGTACGGCCAGGGCGGCGCGCTCGGCGCTTTCCGAGCCGACGGATGAATGCCTGGACGCGCGGCCACACCGTAGCCTAACGCCGTGGCCCCGGCGTCCGCCATGCTGGAACAGCTCGTTACCGTCTTCGTGACCTTCTTGGTCGTGATCGACCCGATCGGTGTCGCGCCGATGTTTTCGGCGCTGACACGCGGCGGCAGCGCTCATTATCGTCGGCGCATGGCGCTCAAGGGCACCTTGATCGCCACTCTCATCTGCCTGTTCTTCGTATTCACCGGCGATGCCCTGCTGCGCTTCCTCGGCATCAGCCTGGCGGCATTCCGGGTCAGTGGCGGCATCCTGCTGTTCCTGCTGGCGATCGACATGGTGTTCGCCCGGCCTTCCGGCCTGCGGTCGGCGACGGTACGGGAACAGGAAGAAGCGCAGTACAAGGACGATATTTCGGTGTTTCCGCTGGCTTTTCCCTTGTTGGCCGGCCCCGGCACGCTGACCACCATTCTGCTCACCACCAGTAGCATACCCTCGGCGCAGCACTCCCTGCTGTTTCTCGCCGTGTTGGGCGTGTTGCTGGCGGTGCTGCTGCTGACCTTGCTGATCCTGTTGCTGGCCCCACCGCTGATGAAACTGCTGGGCGAAACCGGCGCCAACGTGATCGACCGCCTTTTGGGCGTGATCCTGGCGGCGCTGGCCGTTCAGTTCATGTTCGAGGGGCTGCGCGCCGGTTTGTTCGGCGCCTGATGGTCCGCGCCGTGTCCGGCCTTATCTTGCGGATCGCCGTCCCTTCGCCCCTGGATCGGACGTTCGATTACCTGCCGCCACCAGGCTGCGACCTGGCCACCCTGCAACCGGGCTTGCGGGTACGGGTGCCGTTCGGCCGGCGTCACGTCGTGGGTTTTCTGTTGGAACTCGGCGCCGATACTCCGCTCGACCCCGCCGCGTTGCGGCCGGCGCAAGCGGTGCTCGATACCGAAGCGGTGCTGCCCACCGACGTGCTGGCGTTGCTGCGATGGGCACAGCGCTACTACCATCATCCCCCTGGCGAAGTCTTCGCCGCCGCCCTGCCGACCCTCTTGCGCCAAGGCGAATCGACTCAGATGTCAGCGCCGGCGCCACTTTGGCGAATCACCGCCGCCGGGCGCGCCGCGCTCGCCACCGGCCCAAGCCGCGCGCCCGTCCAGAGGTTGCTGCTCGATTATCTGGCACAATGTCCCGACGGCGCCGATGCCGACACCTTGCGCGCGGTGGTGCGCGACAGCACCGCCACCCTGCGCGCGCTGCGCGCCAAGAACTGGGCGGAACCGCTCGCCCGCCCGGCCTCGGCCCTGGCGGAAACCGCGTTCGCGCCACGTTCGCCGCCCGAACTCAACACGGCGCAGGCGGCGGCGGTGACCAGCGTCGCGACCGAACTGGACCGCTTCCAGGTCTTTCTGCTGGAAGGCGTCACCGGCAGCGGTAAAACCGAGGTCTACCTGCGCCTGATCGAAGCCGTGCTGGCGCGCGACCGGCAGGCGCTGGTACTGACACCGGAAATCGGCCTGACCCCGCAGTTGCTGGCTCGCTTCCGGGAGCGGCTGCCGGGACCGCTGGCCGTGCTGCACTCCGGTCTGAGCGATCGGGAACGCTTGAATGCCTGGCTGCTGGCCCGCTCCGGCATCGCCCGGGTGGTGGTCGG
>JAGRHI010000042.1:11913-21582 GCA_020445045.1 Candidatus Competibacteraceae bacterium | reverse complement strand
GCCAGCCGAAACGCCAGCGACCCCACAACAGCACTCCGAACACTCCCCAGGCAATGAAGGACAGCACGGTCTTGTGAACCAGGTGCTGAGCGAAGATATCCTTCAAAAAGAGTAGGCCACTGAATAGGGTAATGCTCAGCAAGATGAAGCCGGCGCCGATCATTTGGAACAGCAGGGATTCCATCGCGGTGAGTGGCGGGATGCCGCGCAGGAAGCCGCCGGGCTGGCGCCGCCGCAAGCGCCGATCCTGGATGGCCAGCAGCGTCGCCTGCGCCGCCGCCAGGGTCAGCAGCGAGTAGGCCAGGATGGCGATGAGAATGTGCAGTTCCAGCGGCCATTGTCCGGGGTCGGCGACGATGCGCTCGGTGGCGAATGACAGGCCGAGGACCAGCGTGAGCGCACCGAATGGTAGCGCAATGATGCCGAGACTCTCGACCGGTCGCACCATCGCCGCCGCCAGCAGCACCACGTTGATCAGCCAGCCGGTGAACGATAGCGCGTTGAAGAAGCCGAGATTGAGGCCGGCGGGTTGGAACACGATTTGGGCCAGGATCATGGCGTGCAGGATCACCGCCCCCCAGCCCAGGGCCAGCGGACCGCCCTTCGATGAACCTGCCGCCGTGCCACCGACGCGCGCCAGCCGCGCGGCCAGCAGCCCGCCGGCAAGCAAGTAGAGTAGGGCGGCCAGGCCGCCGGTGACCGCGTTCATTGGGATTCCGTGCAAGTCCGATTATCCGCGCCATGATGGCATGGAACGGAGGCGGCTTGAAGCGCGCCGCGCCAAGTCGGGCGATTCTCCCTATAATCCTCCACTCTTTTCCGATTTTGAATCAAGGTTTCCCGCATGTTCGAAAATCTCAGCGAACGCTTGTTGCTCACCGTCAAGAATCTGCGTGGCCAAGGCCGCCTCACCGAGGACAACATCAAGGACGCCCTGCGCGAGGTGCGCATGGCCCTGCTGGAAGCGGACGTGGCGCTGCCGGTGGTGCGCGAGTTCATCAACCGGGTACGCGAGCGGGCGATCGGCGAGGAGGTGTTGCTCAGCCTGACACCCGGCCAAGTGCTGATCAAGATCGTCCACGAAGAACTGATCCAAACCATGGGCGAGGCCAATGCCGAGCTGAACCTGCGGGTCCAGCCGCCGGCGGTGGTGCTGATGGCGGGTTTGCAGGGCTCCGGCAAGACCACCAGCGTCGCCAAGCTGGCCCGCTGGCTGAAGGAGCGCCAACGCAAGAAAGTCATGGTGGTGAGTTGCGACGTGTACCGGCCAGCCGCCATCGAGCAGTTGCGCAAGCTGGCCGACGAAGTCGGCGCGGCGTTTTTTTCCAGCGATCCCGGGCAGGCGCCGGAAGCCATTGCCCGCCAGGCATTGGATCATGCCCGCTTGCACGGTGTCGAGGTATTGATCGTCGATACCGCCGGCCGCTTGCATGTCGATACCGAGATGATGGCCGAGATTCAGCGGCTACACACGGCGTTGAATCCCATCGAAACCCTGTTCGTGGTGGACAGCATGACTGGGCAGGACGCCGCCAACACCGCTCAGGCGTTCAACGCCGCCCTGCCGCTGACTGGCGTGGTGCTGACCAAGACCGATGGCGATGCCCGTGGTGGCGCGGCGCTGTCGATCCGCCAGATCACCGGCCGGCCGATCAAGTTTCTCGGCGTCGGCGAGAAAACCGCCGCGCTGGAGCCCTTTTTTCCCGACCGGGTGGCCTCGCGCATTCTCGGCAAGGGCGACGTGCTGAGTCTGGTCGAGGAGATGGAGCACAAGGTCGACAAGGATAAGGCGCTCAAGCTGGCCCAGAAGGTCCAGAAAGGGCAGGGTTTCGATCTGGAGGACTTCCGCGAGCAGATGGAGCAGATGACGAAGATGGGGGGTATCGCCAGCCTGTTGGAAAAGATGCCGGGTTTCAATGCCGCGCCGGCGGCGCTCAAGGATCAGGCGGCGGACAAGGAGGTCAGGCGATTGGTTGCCATCATCAACTCGATGACCCCGCGAGAGCGCCGTTTCCCGGATATCATCAAAGGTTCGCGCAAGCGCCGCATCGCCACCGGTTCCGGCACCCAGATTCAGGACGTGAACCGGCTGCTCAAGCAGTTCGATCAGGCGCGGAAGATGATGAAGAAAATGAAGGGCGGCGGCTTGATGAAAATGATGCGTGGCTTGCAGGGTAAGTTACCGATGGGTGGATTGCCGCCGCTGAAACGGTAAACGGAGGCAGCCGCCAGGAGTGGAATGCACGGCCGATGAGGGCTAACGGTTTCAAACGCTGGAAATTTCGGATACTATTCCCTGCTTCATCCGGCCGCCCCGCTCGGGCAGCTCCTTCATCTACCGGAAAATCGGAATTCGCAAGAGGTATTCGCAGCGCATGGTTACTATCCGCCTGTCTCGCGGCGGCGCCAAGAAGCGCCCCTTCTACACCGTGGTCGTGACCGACAGCCGTAACCGGCGTGACGGCCGCTGTATCGAACGCATCGGCTTTTTCAATCCGATCGCCAGCGGTAACGAAGCGCGTTTGAATCTGAATCAGGAACGCTTGCAATATTGGTTGGGCAACGGCGCCCAGCCGTCCGAGCGAGTGGTCAGTTTGATCAAGGAACAATCCCGCCAGCAGCCCGTTCAGTAACGGTTGCGGCGACCGAACCATCGCCGCGATGGCGGATTGGGTGGTGCTGGGCCGAGTGTCCGGCCTGTTTGGCGTGCAGGGCTGGGTGCGGGTGTTCTCCCATACCGAACCGCGCGAGGGGATCGTCCGCTACAACCCGGTGTTCTTGCATCGCGGCGGCGAGTGGCAATCTTTCGAAATCGAAGCCGGCCGCGCCCATGGGCCGGGTGTGGTGTTGAAATTCACCAACTGCGACGACCGCGATCAGGCCGCGACGCTGTTGCGGAGCGAAATCGCGGTGCGCCGCTCGCAACTGCCGCCGCCCGAACCCGGCGAGTATTACTGGGCGGATCTGGAAGGGCTGCGAGTGGTGACGTTGGGTGGGATCGATTTGGGCACGGTCGCCGCCGTGTTCGCCACCGGCGCCAACGATGTGCTAGTGGTCAGAGGGGAACGGGAGCGGTTGTTGCCCTTCGTGCGGGGCCAGGTAGTGGTCGAAATCGACCTCGAACGGCGCGTGTTGCGGGTGGACTGGGACCCGGATTTTTGAGGCATCTCACCCTCAACGCCTCTTCCTCCGTGGGAAAGATACGCTAGGAACCGCAACAACCATGCGCGTGGACGTGGTGACCCTGTTTCCCGGAATGGTCGAGACCTTGCTCCGTTTTGGAGTCACCGGGCGGGCCGTCGAGCGCGGCCTGTTGCGGGTGATGGCCTGGGATCCGCGCGACGATGCCCATGATCGCCATCGTACCGTGGACGACCGGCCCTATGGCGGTGGTCCGGGCATGGTGATGAAGGTGCAACCGTTGCGCGATACCCTGCAACGCGCCAGGGCGGCGGCGCGCCCACCGGGCAAAACAGTTTATCTCAGTCCGCAGGGCCGGCCACTGACCCAGGATGGCGTGCGGGAACTGGCGCTGGAAACGAGACTGATCCTGCTGGCTGGCCGCTATGAGGGTATCGACGAGCGGCTGATCGCAACCGAGGTGGACGAAGAGTGGTCCATCGGCGATTACGTGCTCAGTGGCGGCGAACTGGCGGCGCTGGTGCTGATCGACGCCGTGGCCCGGTTGTTGCCGGGGGCGCTGAACGACCGCGAATCGGCCGAGCAGGATTCGTTCATGGACGGGTTGCTGGATTGCCCGCACTATACCCGGCCCGAAGAGATCGAGGGGCGGCGGGTGCCGGCGGTGCTGTTGAGCGGCGATCATGCCGCCATCGCCCGCTGGCGACGGCGCGAGGCCTTGGGGCGGACGTGGTTGCGACGGCCTGACTTGCTGGCCCGGCGGCGGTTGGTGGCCGAAGACCAGGCGCTGCTGGATGAATTCATTCGCGAATACCAAGAGAAACGGGGAGCGCCGGCGCCGCCGGACAACCTCCTGGAGCAACGTGGAGCGTAGTGTCATGAGTAAACTGGTGGAAGAATTCGAACGCGAACAGATGAACCGCGAGATCACGGCCTTCAATCCTGGCGATACCGTGGTGGTGCGGGTCAAGGTGAAGGAGGGTAACCGCGAACGCTTGCAGGCCTTCGAAGGGGTGGTCATCGCCAAACGCAATCGCGGCCTGAACTCGGCGTTCACCGTGCGCAAGATTTCCCATGGCGAGGGCGTGGAGCGGGTATTTCAAACCTACAGCCCGGTGATCGCCGACATCACCGTCAAGCGTCGTGGCGACGTGCGCCGCGCCAAGTTGTACTACTTGCGCGGTCTGGAAGGTAAGGCGGCGCGCATCAAGGAGAAGTTGCGTTAAACTCATAAACAGCGACGATCGGTGGTGGGGCGATCATTCCAGGGTCGCCCTTTTTTTATTTGGGTAGGGCTCTTTTCTCAAAGGGAGAGCAGCCGGAGACGAGGGGATCACATGCACGACCCATGGTTGAATTGGCTGGAGCCGGTTCGGATGCTGGCGGCGGAAGCCAGCGAGCGCATCCTGGAGGTCTACGCCACGGCGTTTGGGGTAACCGCCAAGGACGACGACAGCCCGTTGACCGCCGCCGACTTGGCCGCTCATCAAACCATCGCCGCCGGCCTGCGGCGCTTGACGCCCGACCTTCCCATCCTATCCGAGGAATCGGTCGCGGTGCCGTTTGCCGAACGGTCGCAATGGCGGCGCTATTGGCTGGTGGACCCATTGGACGGCACCAAGGAATTCGTGAAGCGCAACGGCGAGTTTACCGTCAACATCGCCCTGATCGAAGACCACGAACCGGTGCTCGGCGTGGTGCGGGTACCGGTGACTGGCGTGTGCTATTTCGCCGCGCGCCATTGCGGTGCCTTCCGCGCGGAGCCGGGCCAGTCGCCGCAACCGATCTCGGTCAGACCGTTGCGGGTAGGCGAACCGGTGCGAGTCGCTGGCAGCAAAACGCATGGGGGCGAGGGATTACGGGCCTTCGTTGCCGCTTTGGGCGCGCACCATCTGGTCAGCATCGGCAGTTCGCTCAAGTTCTGTCGGGTGGCGGAGGGTGCGGCGGATGTCTATCCCCGACTTGGCTTGACCTCGGAGTGGGACACCGCCGCCGCGCAAGCCATCGTCGAAGCGGCCGGTGGCCGGGTGGTATCGGCGGAAACGGGCCAGCCGTTGCGCTACAACACGCGCGACTCGTTGCTGAATCCCTACTTCATCGTCTACGGCGATGCTGGCCACGATTGGCTGCGCTACGTTCCGCGCCAGGATTGAACATGAGCGCGCCCGATGCGTATCAGGCGGTCATTGCCACGCCAATCGGCATGGTCGGTATCCGCATGGCCAGCGAGGCGGTGAGCGAACTCGATTTTTTACCCGCCGATGCGCCGGAGCGAGCGCCAACGGATGTCGTCACCCAAGCCGTCGTGGCTCAGTTGCAAGAGTATTTCCACGATCCTCGCGCCCCGATCACGGTGGCGCTGCTTCCTAAAGGCACCATGTTTCAGCAACGAGTGTGGAACGCGCTTCGAGCCATTCCAGCGGGGACGGTGCTGAGCTACGGCGAACTGGCGGCACGACTCGGCACCGCCGCCCGCGCCATTGGCGGCGCCTGCCGAAGCAATCCGATCCCGATTCTCGTGCCCTGCCATCGCGTGGTGGCCCGACAGGGGTTGGGTGGTTACGCGGGTGAAGTGACCGGCGATCCCTTGAACATCAAGCGCTGGCTGCTGCGGCACGAGGGTATGGACGATCCGACCGCTTGAAATCCCGCCAGTCGCCCGCATATTCGCTCCTGGCATACGAACACCATCCAGGAGACCCGTTCCCCATGACCGTTGAAGCCCATAAGGAAACCCTTGGTTTTCAGGCCGAGGTGCAGCAGTTGCTGCGCTTGGTCGCGCATTCGCTGTATTCCAACAAGGAGGTTTTCCTCCGCGAGCTGATCTCCAACGCCTCCGACGCCTGCGACAAATTGCGTTTCGAGGCACTCACCGACGGCGCTTTGTACGAGAGCGACCCCGAATTGAAAATCCGGGTGAGTTTCGACAAGGAGGCCCGCACCATCACCGTGTCCGATAATGGCATCGGCATGGACCGGCAGGAAGTCATCGACAACATCGGCACGATCGCCCGCTCCGGCACCCGCCAATTCATGGAGAAACTGAGTGGCGATCAGGTCCGCGACGCCAATCTGATCGGCCAATTCGGCGTCGGTTTCTACTCCAGCTTCGTCGTCGCCGACAAGGTGACGCTGCGCACCCGCCGCGCTGGCATGGGGCCGGAGCATGGCGTGCTTTGGGAGTCCACCGGCGAAGGCGAGTACGCGCTGGAAACCATTGAGAAACCCGCGCGCGGTACCGAGGTGATGCTTCATCTGCGCGAGGACGAGAGCGATCTGCTGAACGAGTGGCAATTGCGCTCCATCATCACCAAGTATTCCGACCACATCACCCTGCCCGTGCTGATGCCGGTGCAGAAGTTCAGCGAAGACAAGGATGCGCCGCCGACCCTCGAAGAGGAACGGATCAATCAGGCGGCGGCGCTGTGGGCGCGGCCCAAACAGGACATCAAGGAAGAGGAGTACAAGGAGTTCTACAAGCATGTCGGTCACGATTTCGAAGACCCACTGGCCTGGACCCACAACCGGGTCGAGGGCAAGCTGGAATACACGTCGCTGCTGTTTATCCCGGCGCGCGCGCCGTTCGATCTTTGGGATCGCGAACAGCGTCACGGCGTGAAGCTGTACGTGCAGCGGGTGTTCATCATGGACGATGCCGAGCATCTGATGCCGCGCTATCTGCGCTTCGTGCGCGGCGTGATCGATTCCAATGACCTACCGCTCAACATCTCCCGCGAAATCCTGCAAGGCAGCAAGATCGTGGACAGCATTCGTGGCGGATCGGTCAAGAAAGTGCTGGGATTGCTGGAGGACATGGCGACCAACGATGCCGAGAAATACGGCAAGTTCTGGAAAGATTTCGGGCGGGTCATCAAGGAGGGGCCGGCGGAGGATCATGGCAATCGCGAGCAAATCGCCAAATTGCTGCGTTTTGCCTCGACTCACAACGACAGCGCCGAACAGACCGTCGCGCTGGCGGACTACGTCGGTCGGATGAAGGAAGGACAGGATAAGATTTACTACATTAGCGCCGACAGTTTCGCCGCCGCCAAAAACAGCCCGCACCTGGAAGTTTTCCGCAAGAAAGGCTTGGAGGTTTTGTTGCTGACCGATCGAGTGGACGAGTGGCTGATGTCGCACTTGACCGAGTTCGAAGGCAAGCCTTTCCAGTCGGTTGCCAAGGGGGCGCTGGATCTGGACAAAATCGCCTCGGAGGAGGAAAAACAGGAGCAGAAGCAGGCCGAGGATCAGTTCAAGGATTTGCTGACCCGAGTCAAGGAGGTGCTGGGCGACAAGGTCAACGAAGTGCGGATTTCCTCGCGACTGACCGATTCCCCGGCCTGCCTGGTGGTGGACGAGTACGCGCTCAGTGCTCACCTTGAACGCTTGCTGCGCGAAGCGGGTCAAAATGTGCCGGCGAGCAAGCCGCACCTGGAATTGAATCCCCAGCATCCGCTGGTCACCCGGCTGAAGGACGAAGTGGACGCCGGCCTCTTCGGCGACTGGACCCACTTGTTGTTCGAGCAGGCGATGTTGGCGGAAGGGGGACAACTGGAAGATCCAGCCAGCTTCGTGAAGCGGTTGAACGGCCTGTTGCTGACGCTTGGCCGCTGAAAAGCGCCTACACTACACGGCGAGGGGTTGCGTGACCTGTTGCGGCAGGGTTAGCCCCCGCCGTGTGGTTCCTGTCGCTAAAACCGACGATTCTGATAAATTATTATTGACGAGCTGTTTTGCTCGATTCAATGAAGTTGAAGTTAATGATGAGGGAGGTGTCTATCCATGATGCAACTGAAGGAAGTGCTGAAGAACAAAGGCGGCGAGCCCGTGATCGTGCCGGAAGCCAGCACGGTGGCGTCCGCCATTCGAACCATGAATGCCAAACGCGTTGGGTCCGTGATCGTGCAAGGTCCTGGCGGCGAGCCGATGGGTATCCTGACGGAGCGCGACGTGATACGGCTGTATGCCGATGGTGAAAGCGATTTCGAGACCATGCTGATCAAGGATTGGATGACCACCAGCATCTATGTCTGCAAGCCGGGCGACACCGTCGGTGAGGCGTTGGCCGCGATGACCGCCAAGCGGTTCCGGCATATTCCGGTGGTGGAGGACGGTAGGATGGTGGGTGTGGTTTCCATCGGTGACTTGGTGAAGGCCAAACTCGAAGAAACCGCCGTCGAAGCGCAGGCGCTGCGCGAGTACATCAACTCCTGACTCGATGGGGACGCCAGGCGGTGTCCCTGTTTTTCTCTCTGACGGTCGGTCGCCATGAATGCCATCCCTCGCTTCTGGGAAGAAAAATCCCTTGCCGATCTGACCTTGGCGGAATGGGAAGCGCTTTGCGACGGTTGCGGCAGATGCTGCCTGCACAAGCTCGAAGATGAAGACACGGGCGAGCTATTCCACACCAACGTCGCTTGCCGGTTGCTCGATCTTGAGACCGGACGTTGCACCCGCTACGCCGACCGGTTTCGCTGGGTGCCCGATTGCGTGCGGCTGACGCCGGCCGAAGTGGAACGGGTAAACTGGCTGCCGCCCACCTGTGCGTACCGGCTGCGGGCGGAGCGCAAGTCGTTGCCGAACTGGCATCCATTACGGACCCGCGATCCCGACTCGACCCGCCGGGCGGGCATGGGCGTATGCGGCTGGGTGGTGCCGGAACGACGAAGCCGGCGGCTGGAAAACCATATCATTGAGTGGCCATCATGAAAGTTCGCTGTTTTACCCTGGGCGCGTTCCAGGTCAATGCCTATTTGCTGGAAGATCCGGTCTCGGGGGCCTGCGCCGTGGTCGATACCGGCGACGACTCGCAACTGGCGAACGCCTTGGCCGACATGCAACCGCGCCCGGACCTGCGAGCCATTCTATTGACCCACGCGCATTTCGATCATGCCGGCGGTTTGGCCGACCTGCAGCGAGAATTCCCCGAGGCGGTGACCTACCTACCGGTCTTGGAGCGGCCGATGTTCGAGGTATTGCCCCAGCAGGGTTCCTTGCTGTTCGGGATGGCCGATTTTGATCGGCCGGGCGGCCGGGTCGACCGGGAGGTGCGGGACGGCGATACGCTCGAACTTGGCGGCGAGTTGCGTTTTCGTTTTCTGTCCACTCCGGGGCATACACCGGGGCAGGGTTGCTATTACGACGATACCTATATCTTCGTCGGCGACACGCTGTTCGCCGGCAGCGTGGGCCGGACTGATTTTCCCATGAGCGACCCGGCGCTGATGCAAGTCAGTCTGCGTCGATTGCTGGAGTTGCCGGGGCATCTGATCGTATGCAGCGGTCACGGGCCGGTCACGACCTTGGAGCAGGAGCTGAACGGCAACCCGTTCCTGGATTATCTCCGTCGTGAGCGGGGTCTGGCGGAACCGTCCGGCTGGCGGTCACCGCTGGGGGCCAATTGGGGTTAGCGAGAGGGGTGGGAGATGTGCGAATTGCTCGGGATGAGCGCCAATGTGCCCACCGATATCTGTTTTAGCTTTACCGGCCTGATGCAGCGCGGTGGCAGGACCGGACCTCATCGAGACG
>JAGRHI010000042.1:8972-11880 GCA_020445045.1 Candidatus Competibacteraceae bacterium | reverse complement strand
GGTTGCCGCGCCTTTCACGATCCCCATCCCAGCGCCGAGTCGGAAATCGCCCGTTTGGTGCAGCGCTACGCCATCAAGAGCCGGATCGTGGTCAGTCACATTCGCCGCGCCAACCGCGGCCGGGTTTGCCTGGAGAACACCCATCCGTTCGGCCGCGAGTTGTGGGGTCGGCATTGGGTGTTTGCCCACAATGGCCAATTGCGGGGAGTAAAGCGATTACCATTGCATTTTTACCGCCCCATCGGCGGCACCGACAGCGAACACGCTTTCTGCTGGCTACTGGACCGCATCCGTGCCCGATTTCCCCAACCGCCGCGGCGGTCAGCGACGCTATGGCGTTACGTCCACGCCTTGGCTGGGGAATTGAACCCGCGGGGGGTGTGCAATTTCCTACTGAGCGACGCCAATTACCTGTACGCGCATTGCAGTACGCAACTGTCATGGCTGACTCGGCGAGCGCCATTCGGCAAGGCCTGCTTGATGGATGCCGACATGATGGTGGATTTCCAGGCGGAAACCACGCCTGACGATGTCGTGACCGTGGTGGCGACCCGGCCGCTGACCGATAACGAGCCGTGGACGATCATGAAGGCCGGAACCTTGGCGATCTTTGACGCTGGCGAGCCGGTGGCCATGCTCGATCATTAGCCGGAAGGGCCGCCGTTGGTCGATGCCGCATGGCGGACCAGCGAGGTCGTGCCGCCGAGAAACGTTGCCCCTCCGACCAGTCGCTGTCGCCAGTAGCGCCGATTCAAGCTGACCTTGCGGACTTGGCCACTGCCGGAGGAAGCATGGATCATTTGTCCCTTGCCGGCGTAGATACCGACATGTGAAACCCTGCCGTTGTTGCCGGTACGGAAAAACAGCAGATCGCCGGGCAGGACCTTGCGTCGCGGTCGTCCCGACCGGAATTGCTCCATCGCCGTGCGTGGCAGCCGGATGCCGGCCTGCAAGTAGGCGTACTGCACCAAACCACTGCAATCCACCCCGCCGGGCGATTCGCCACCCAGCACGTAAGGGGTACCGATCAGCCGTTCGGCGGTGCCGAGAATGCGCTGGCGCGCCACGGTGTGCGGGTCGCCGCGCAACGGCGCCGACGGCGCCGCGCAACCCCCCAGCCAGAATAATCCAGACAGCAACAGCGCAAGAAAAGCCCGGTGGGTGCATGGCGGGATGGGGATCACGACAGTTCCCTCTAAGCTAAGGATGGTTAAAGTATATAAGCTGGGCCGCGTTTGAGGGGGGGGGCAAAACGACGGCATGTTGACACCATCAAGCGACCGGATGGCTAAGTTTAGCGCGGCGAAAACGCCCTTCATGATCTATAGTACAATTTTGTTTCAACCCGACGGACGGGCTCATGAAAGCGGCAAAAGACAAAATCGTATCCCTGCATTACACTTTGACCGATGATGGTGGCGTGACTCTCGACTCCAGTCACGGACGCGAACCACTGAGTTACCTGCACGGCCACGGTAATATCATCCAGGGGTTGGAGGCAGCGCTGGAGGGCAAGGAGGTCGGTTTCAATGCCTCTGTCCAGGTGGTGCCCGCCGATGGCTATGGTGAGTACAATCCGCAAGCCGTGTTCGAGGTGCCGCGCGAGCAGTTTCCCCCCAACGAGGCCATTCAGGTCGGCATGCGAGTCCAGGGCGAGAGCCCCGACGGCGTACTGAATTTCACGGTATTGGCGGTGAACGAACAAGGCGTGGTTTTGGACGCCAACCATCCGATGGCCGGCAAGAACCTGAATTTCGAGGTGGAGGTACTGGAAGTGCGAGACGCGACCGCACAAGAATTATCCCACGGACACGTTCATCCACACGGTCATGATCATTGAGCCACCAACGGCGGCCGGTCGGGCTGGATGCGTGTTCATCGGTAACGGTTGATGTGTAGAATGACATTCCACACCCGCGTTTAGCTCAAGGTTCCGCAACCGCCATGCTGCTGCAATCCTCTCCTCTCGCCAGCGAAGAGCCACCGCCCTTCGAACTCAAGGGTAGCCTGTTCACGCTGACTGTCCTGTATCTGTTCAAGTTGGATCGAGTCGCCATCGAACGGCATCTGACGGAGAAAATCAAACAGGCGCCCGGTTTTTTCAATAACACGCCGGTGGTGATCGATCTGGAAGGGCTGCATGAATCCAGGGATGGCGTGGATTTCATCGCACTGTACGAACTATTGAAAGGATGCGGCATGGTGCCGGTGGGGATTCGTAACGGTAATTCCAAACTGCAGGCGGTTGCCCGATTGGCGGGGTTGCCGTTGCTGCCCGAAAGCCGCTCCGCCAGCCCTGCCAGGAAACCCGAGCAACGGGCCGAGCCGGTGTTGGCGCGTGGCCTGATCGTTAGCCATCCGGTACGTTCGGGCCAGCAAATCTATGCTCCGAATGGTGATTTGATCATTCTGGGTACAGTCAGCGCCGGCGCCGAGATCATGGCGGACGGCCATGTTCATGTTTATGGATTGCTGCGGGGGCGCGCTCAGGCGGGCGTGAAGGGCGACCTGGAAGCGCGAATCTTCTGTCAGGGATTGGAAGCGGAATTGATCTCGATCGCCGGTCGCTACCGGGTCAGCGAGCAGATCGGTTCGGACGATTGGGGTAAGGCCGCTCAGATCCATTTGGCGGACGATCGATTGATCATCGACCATCTGGCACGTTGACCGATGGGTTTGGCTCAATCCATGAACTTTTAAAACACAACTTGTAGGAACAGCAGCTTGGCAACCGTTATCGTTGTGACTTCCGGCAAGGGGGGTGTGGGCAAGACCACGACCAGCGCCAGTTTCGCCACCGGTCTGGCCCAGCGTGGCTACCGGACCGCCGTCATCGATTTCGATGTGGGATTGCGTAATTTGGACCTGATCATGGGCTGCGAGCGCCGGGTTGTGTATGACTTCATCA
>JAGRHI010000042.1:0-8953 GCA_020445045.1 Candidatus Competibacteraceae bacterium | reverse complement strand
ATCTCAATCAAGCCCTGATTCGCGACAAGCGCGTGGAAAATCTCTACATCCTACCGGCCTCGCAGACCCGCGACAAGGAAGCGCTCACCAAGGAAGGCGTGGAGAAAATCCTGCACGAACTCAAGCAAAGTTTCGACTATATCGTCTGCGACTCGCCTGCCGGTATTGAGCGGGGAGCGCTGATGTCGCTGTATTTTGCCGATGAAGCATTGGTGGTCACCAACCCGGAAGTTTCGTCAGTGCGCGATTCCGATCGCATCCTCGGCATTCTGGCCAGTCGCTCGCGGCGGGCCGAACAAGGCGACGAGCCGGTCAAGGAGCATTTGGTGCTGGCGCGCTACGCGCCGGAGCGCGCGGATCGGGGCGATATGCTGGGCGTGGATGATGTATTGGAGATACTGGGCATTTCGTTGTTGGGCGTGATTCCGGAATCGCCGACCGTTTTGCAATCCTCGAATGCCGGCGTTCCCGTGATTTTGGAGGAGGGTAGCGATGCGGGTGCCGCCTATAGTGATCTGGTTGACCGCTTCTTGGGCAAGAATCTGCCGCATCGGTTTCTCGTGACCCAGAAAAAGGGGTTTCTGAAGCGTCTATTTGGCGGGAACTGAGCCATGGGCATTTTTGATTACTTTCGCTCGCCGCCCAGCAAATCGGCGGCGCTGGCCAAGGAAAGATTACAGATCATCGTTGCGCATGAGCGGGGTAATCGCCGCGGTAGCCCCGACTACCTGCCTGTGCTCAAAAAGGAGCTGTTGGAGGTGGTACGCAAATATGTGCCGATCGATCAGAGTCAGATCAAGGTGCATCTGGATCGTGAAGGAGATTACGAAATTCTGGAATTGAACATTACCCTGCCTGATGAAGAACAGCGTCTCAGCCAGCGCTAGGGGCGGGGTTCGATCGCTATTGGATCAGGAGGAGGTCGGCGGTGGTCGCGGGCGATAACGAAAACCGGATTCGGCTCGATAAGTGGTTGTGGGCCGCGCGGTTTTTCAAGACCCGCGCCTTGGCGGTCGAGGCGGTTGCCGGCGGTAGGGTTCATGCTGGTGGCCAGCGCGTCAAACCCGCCCACGCCGTGCGCGTGGGGGAAGTCCTGTCTATCCAGCGCGGTCCCGATCGGTACGTCGTTACGGTCAAGGCACTCAGCGACCGGCGCGGTCCCGCCAAGGAAGCGGCTCTGCTGTACGAAGAGAGCGTCGAAAGCCGTCAGCGCCGTGAAGTGCTCGGCGAGCAGCGACGCCTGTTGCGGTTCGGTGCCCCCTCTCCTACTGGTCGCCCCACCAAGCAGGATCGCCGCCGCATCGTCCGTTTTACCCAGCGGAGCGAGTAGGGCGGGGCCGTTGATTGCTGGATCGGACTATTCGGGATTTGACCCAGGCGGCGGAAGCGGAGGCCAAGACCAGGAAAACGCGTACCCGCAAGGACGCCGATCCAGTGGCGCCTTCCAAGATTGCCGACTCGATGTGAGCACCGTCGTCCATCTGTGGGTCACCAAGAAATTTGCGAACAGGCGTCAGGGAGAAAAGCAGGGTCAGGGCGTGACCCTTTCCGCATTTTTGAGCCTCGCTTCGGATTTATGCACGAAATTGACCGTTTGCCAGCCGCAAGGTAACGTAAGCGCCTACCGAAAATGGATGGGCAGGTATGACGGCTAAGAAACATTCCCCTCTTTCTTTCGAAGCGGCTCTGACCGAACTGGAAAGTGTGGTCGCGCAGCTCGAACAGGGCGAGCTGAGTCTCGAAGAAACCTTGCAGCGGTTCGAGCAGGGGGTTGCCTTGACGCGAACCTGCCAAATCGCCCTGCAACTGGCCGAGCAAAAGGTGGAACAATTGCTTGAGCAAAATGGCGGCCTGGATATTCTGCCGTTCGACGAGACGACGGCGTGATGACCATGGTTGCGGAATGGAGCAAGCACTATCGGAGCCGCGCCAACCAAGCACTCGACCAACGATTGCCAGCCGCGGATCTCCATCCCAACGATCTGCATCAGGCCATGCGCTATGCGGTCATGGGCGGTGGCAAGCGCATCCGGCCCGTGCTGGTTTACTCGGCCGGCGCGGCGGTCGGCGCGGTGCTTGAATCCTTGGACGGTCCGGCTTGCGCGGTGGAATTCATCCATGCCTATTCCTTGATCCACGACGACTTGCCGGCGATGGATAACGACGAATTGCGTCACGGTCGGCCAACCTGCCACAAGGCGTTCGGCGAGGCGCTGGCGATCCTGGCCGGCGACGCCTTGCAGGCGCTGGCATTCCAGGTGTTGGGTCAGGACCCCGCCATGATTTCCGATGCCGCCATTCGCATGCGGATGCTCGGCCTATTGGCGCAAGCCGCCGGTTCACGAGGGTTGGTGGGTGGCCAGGCCATCGATCTGGCGGCGATCGGTCGGGATGATCTGACTCTGGCGGAATTGGAAAACATGCACATCCACAAGACTGGTGCATTGATTCGCGCCAGTGTGCTGCTTGGCGCGTTCAGCCAGCCGGAGGTCGAGCCCACGGTGCTGGAGCGGTTGGATCGCTATGCCAAGTGCATCGGTCTGGCCTTCCAAATTCGCGATGATATTCTCGATGTGGTCGGCGATACCGCCACACTCGGTAAGACCCAGGGGGCCGACCGGGTGCTCAACAAACCGACTTACCCCGCACTGCTGGGTTTGGACGGTGCCCGCGAGCATGCGCGCGCGCTGCGCCAGGAAGCGCTGGCCAGCCTTGAGCCCCTGGGGTCCGAAGCCGATCCGCTGCGTTGGCTCGCCACTTACATCGTCGAGCGCGCCTACTAGCCAGTCGAAGCGCTGGGTGGTCGAAGCCACTCGACGCATCCCTCACGTAACACCACGAATGGGCATGGACTTTGTCACGATGACCGCCGGATCCGCTTTTCCGTTGCTGGAACAGATCGATACGCCGCTCGACCTGCGGCAGTTGCCCGAAGCGCGCCTGCCGGAATTGGCCCGCGAACTGCGTGAGTTTCTTATCCAAACCGTGGCCAGGACCGGGGGACATTTCGCCGCCAATCTAGGCACCGTGGAGTTGACCATCGCCTTGCATTATGTGTTTGACACGCCCGAGGATCGCTTGGTCTGGGATGTGGGCCATCAAACCTATCCGCACAAGATTCTGACCGGCCGTCGCACCCGGATGGAAACCTTGCGGCGCAAAGGCGGTATCGCCGGTTTCCCTAAGCGGGACGAAAGCCCCTACGATACCTTTGGCGTCGGTCATTCCAGCACCTCGCTCAGCGCGGCGCTGGGCATGGCCATCGCCGCCGAGCAGGCGAGCAGCGACCGCAAGGTGGTGGCGGTGATCGGCGATGGCGCCATGACCGCCGGCATGGCGTTCGAAGCGCTCAATCATATCGGCCATCTGAAGCCTGACCTGTTGGTGGTGCTGAACGATAACGAAATGTCGATTTCGCCGAACGTCGGCGCCTTGTCGGCCCATCTGACCAAGTTGCTATCGGGCCGATTCTTCTCCAGTGTCCGGGAAGGCGGTAAACGCATGCTCAGTCGGGTGCCGCCCATGCTGGAAGTGGCGCGGCGCGCCGAGGAACACGTCAAAGGCATGTTTGCTCCCGGCACCCTCTTCGAGGAGCTGGGTTTCAATTATTTCGGACCGGTGGACGGGCATGACCTGCCGACGCTGGTTCAGACCCTGCACAACCTGCGAGCGCTCAAGGGGCCACGACTGTTGCATGTGGTCACCCGCAAAGGCAAGGGTTATCCGCCGGCCGAGGATGAACCGGTCGGCTATCACGGGGTCGGTGTTTTCGACCCGGCCCGCGGGCTCAAGCCAGCCAGGCCGGGCGGAAGGCCAAGCTATACCCAGGTGTTCGGAGAATGGCTGTGCGATATGGCCGAGCGGGACGGGCGTTTGATCGGCATTACCCCGGCCATGCGGGAAGGCTCCGGGCTGGTGGAGTTCGCGGAGCGCTTTCCGGATCGCTATTTCGATGTGGCGATCGCCGAACAGCACGCGGTCACCCTGGCCGCCGGTCTGGCCTGCGAGGGGCTCAAGCCGGTGGTGGCGATTTATTCCACGTTCCTGCAACGCGCTTACGATCAATTGATTCACGATGTCGCCCTGCAAAATTTACCGGTACTATTCGCCATCGATCGTGCCGGGCTGGTGGGACCCGACGGGCCGACCCACGCCGGCAGCTTCGACTACAGTTACCTGCGCTGTATTCCCAATCTGGTGGTGATGGCCCCGGCCGATGAGGACGAATGCCGGCGGATGCTCGACACCGGGTTCCAGTTGAGCCAGCCGGCGGCGGTGCGCTATCCGCGCGGCAAGGGCACTGGAGTGGACGTGCGGCGAGGGGAGATGCGGACGTTGCCACTAGGGGAAGCCGTTGTCCGCCGTCGCGGCCGGGATCTGGCATTGCTGGCCTTCGGTAGCATGGTGGAGGTCGCCGAGGTCGTGGCTCGACGGCTGGATGCCACCGTGGTGAACATGCGCTTTATCAAACCGCTGGATGAAGCGGTTGTCGTGCGCTTGGCCGCTGAACACCGCTGGCTGGTGACGTTGGAAGAAAATGTGGTGTCTGGCGGCGCGGGCAGCGCGGTGAACGAGTGTCTGGCGGCGCGGAGTATTCAAGTCCCAGTTTATAATATTGGATTACCGGATCGCTTCGTGGGCCAGGGCGAGCGCGACGAACTGCTAGCCGAATGCGGCTTGGATGCGGAAGGCGTGCTCCGGCAACTGACGGATTGGGGGATAAAGTGCCCCGTTCCGCCCCTGGTTTGATAGCCGAGCGATATGCTCGGGAATTAACCGTCGATTTGATCATCCAACCAGTGGCATCGAAACACTTCCGCAACCGGTTGGAGCGGTGCGAGGCGTTGGATCTTGAATGAAGCGCGCGAAGGCGCGCGGTTGAGAGGATTGCATGAAGCCATCGATGATGAGTCCTGCGGCCATGCCGGCGGTCATCCATATTCCCGACGTGCAGAGCAGCGCCGATACCCGCCGATTGGCGATCAATAAGGTGGGAATCAAGGATATCCGCCATCCGATCAAAGTCCGTGATCGTAGCGGGGGCGAACAGCACACCATCGCCACGTTCAACATGTACGTGAACTTGCCTCACAATTTCAAGGGCACGCACATGTCGCGTTTCGTGGAGATTCTGAACGTGCCGGGCCGCGAGATTTCGGTGGACTCCTTCAAGGACATGCTGACCGAGATGACCGGGCGACTGGAAGCGGAAGCCGGTCACATCGAAATGACTTTCATGTACTTCGTCACCAAGGCGGCGCCAGTATCCGCGGTTCAAAGCCTGATGGATTACGAGGTGACCTTCATTGGCGAGATCCGTGACAGCCAACCGACCATGAACGTCAAAGTCGTGGTGCCGGTGACCAGCCTATGTCCCTGTTCGAAGAAAATTTCCAGATACGGCGCGCATAATCAGCGCTCGCATGTAACAGTCAATGTGCGCGCCCAGGATTTTATCTGGATCGAGGACATCATCGACTTGGTGGAAAAGGAAGCGTCCTGTGAATTGTATGGATTGCTCAAGCGTCCGGACGAGAAACATGTCACCGAGCGAGCCTACGACAATCCCAAGTTCGTCGAGGACATGGTGCGCGATATTGCCGCCAAGTTGAATCAGGACGATCGCGTTGCGGCATATGCGGTGGAGTCGGAGAATTTCGAATCCATCCACAACCACTCGGCTTATGCCATGATCGAGCACGACAAGGAAGCCAAGTTGCCGAATCTGGAGCCGGTTTGAGTCGAATGTTCTGTCCGGCGGGACGCGAAAAAGCCGTTCCAGCGAACGGCTTTTTATCTTGAAGTGGTGGGCGATGCTGGGCTCGAACCAGCGACCCCTACCGTGTGAAGGTAGTGCTCTCCCACTGAGCTAATCGCCCGTCAAACGGGGTCGAGATTATAAGCAGCCGACCTCCTTTCTGACAAGCGTTTGTTTCATTGATTGATGCCTCGGTTCTCCGGTGGACAACCCAAACACGGATCGACGAGATCCCGATTTCCGGTAACGGGAATATAGCCAGGATGAGGCATGCATCACGGTTTCCACTCAGATGTATTGTACATCGACGATTTCATAGGTTCTCAGGCCACCAGGCGTTTGGACATCGACGATGTCGCCAACGAACTTGCCGATCAATGCCCGAGCGATGGGCGAACTGAATGAAATCTTGCCCGCTTTGATATCCGCCTCGTCCTCGCCAACGATCTGGTAGCGTTTTTCTTCCTCGCTATCCTCCTCGGTCAGTAGCACGGTGGAGGCAAACACCACCTTGTCGGAGGGCGGTAGCTTGGTGACGTCGATAATCTGGGCGTAGGCCAGCTTCGCCTCGATTTCGGCGATGCGGCCCTCCGTGAAGCTTTGCTGCTCGCGGGCGGCATGGTATTCGGCATTTTCCTTCAGATCGCCGTGAGCGCGGGCTTCGGCGATGGCGGCGATAATCTGTGGTCGCGCCACCGTCTTCAGTTGGAGCAGCTCCGCGCGCAGCTTTTCAGCGCCGGCGGTGGTCATCGGTACCTTCTGAGTCATGCGTACAGTTCCCGGTGCAGATCCTGGAGGCAGTTCACGCTTCCATTGTCGAGCTCGCGCAGGGCCTGGCAGGTGGCCCGCGCGGCGGCGATGGTGGTGGTGTAGCTGACTTTGTGCATCAGCGCCTCGCGACGGATGGAGTAAGAATCGGCGATCGCCTGTTTGCCTTCCGTCGTGTTGATGATGAGATTGATCTGATCGTTCTTGATCATGTCCACGACATGCGGCCGGCCTTCCCCGACCTTATGGACGGTGTCGCAGGCGAGGTCGAAGGCGTGCAAGGCTGCCGCGGTTCCCTTGGTGGCGACCAGTCTGAAACCGAGCCGTTCCAGTTCGCGGGCGACTTCGACCGCCTTGGGTTTGTCGGCATCGCGCACGCTGATGAAGGCTTGTCCACCGCGTGGCAATTGGTCACCCGCGCCGAGTTGGGCCTTGGCGAACGCTTCGCCGAAGGTGCGGCCGACGCCCATCACTTCACCGGTGGATTTCATTTCCGGCCCCAGCAGGGGATCGACACCGGGGAATTTGACGAAGGGGAACACGGCTTCCTTCACGCAATAATAGGCGGGAATCACTTCGTCGGATACCCCCTGCTCGGCTAGCCCGCGCCCGACCATGCACCGGGCGGCGATTTTGGCCAGCGGCCGGCCGGTGGCTTTGGAGACATAAGGCACGGTGCGGGAAGCGCGCGGGTTGACTTCCAGCACGTAGATGTCGTTGCCTTGAATGGCGAACTGGGTGTTCATCAGCCCGACCACGCCCAGTTCCAGCGCCATTGCCCGCACTTGTTCGCGTAGCCGGTCCTGAATCGCCGGACCGAGGGAAAAGGGCGGCAGCGAGCAGGCGGAATCGCCGGAATGCACGCCGGCTTCCTCGATGTGTTCCATGATGCCGCCGATGAGGACTTCGCGCCCGTCGCTGAGCGCGTCCACATCCACCTCGACGGCATTGTTGAGAAAGCAGTCCAGCAACACCGGCGAATCGTTGGAGACTTGTACCGCGTCGGTCATGTAGCGGCGCAGGTCCTCTTCCTGGTGGACGATTTCCATGGCCCGGCCGCCCAGTACGTAGGAGGGGCGCACCACTAGCGGATAGCCGATTTCCTGGGCCAACCGCACCGCTTCCTCGGGTTCGCGGGCGGTGCGGTTGGGGGGTTGCAGCAAGCCGAGTTGGGTGATCATTTGTTGGAAGCGCTGGCGGTCCTCGGCGCGGTCGATGGCGTCCGGCGTGGTGCCGACAATCGGCACGCCGTTGGCTTCCAGCGGCCGGGCCAGCTTGAGCGGCGTCTGTCCGCCGTACTGGACGATTACTCCCTTGGGTTGCTCCTTGCGGACGATTTCGAGTACGTCTTCCAGGGTCAACGGTTCGAAATACAACCGATCGGAGGTATCGAAGTCGGTGGACACCGTTTCCGGATTGCAGTTGACCATGATGGTTTCGTAGCCATCCTCGCGCAGAGCGAGGGCGGCATGGACACAGCAGTAGTCGAACTCGATACCCTGACCGATGCGGTTGGGGCCGCCGCCCAGCACCATGATTTTGGCGCGGTCGGTCGGTTCGGCCTCGCACTCTTCCTCATAAGTGGAATATAGATAGGCGGTACTGGTGGCGAATTCGGCGGCGCAGGAATCGACTCGCTTGTAGACCGGGTGGATGTCGAATTCGTTGCGCCGCTGGCGGACCAGGGTCTCGGTGACGCCGGCCAGGGTCGCCAATCGGCTGTCGGAGAAGCCCTTGCGCTTGAGAAAATACAACCGCTCCCGGTTCCGCAAGGCCGCCGCCCCCAGGGCGCGCACCTCGCCGGCGATCTGAACCAGTTCTTCGATCTGCGCCAGGAACCAAGGATCGATCCGGGTGAGTTCGTACAGCGCGTCCACCGAGTATCCCAGGCGGAAGGCTTCGGCGACAAACCACAGTCGCTGCGGGCCGGGCATGCCCAGTTCATGCTTGAGCGCGACATGCGGGTCGGGGTGTTGGTGGTCGAGGATTTCGTTGAAACCGTCGGTGCCGATTTCCAGGCCGCGCAAGGCCTTGTGGAGCGATTCCTGGAAGGTCCGGCCAATGGCCATCACCTCGCCGACCGATTTCATCTGGGTGGTCAAGCGCTGGTTGGCTTGCGGGAATTTTTCGAAGTTGAAGCGCGGTACCTTGGTGACGACGTAATCGATGCTCGGCTCGAACGAAGCGGGGGTACGGCCGCTGGTGATTTCGTTCTTGAGTTCGTCCAGGGTATAGCCAACCGCCAGTTTGGCCGCGACCTTGGCGATGGGAAAACCGGTAGCCTTGGATGCTAGCGCCGAGGAGCGCGAGACCCGAGGGTTCATCTCGATGATGACCATGCGTCCATCGTCGGGGTTGATGGCGAATTGGACATTGGAGCCACCAGTATCGACGCCGATCTTACGCAGCACCGCCAGCGAGGCGTTG
>JAGRHI010000323.1:2382-23536 GCA_020445045.1 Candidatus Competibacteraceae bacterium | reverse complement strand
CAGATCAAGACCGGCTCGCTCAGCCGCTCCGACCGGGTCGCCAAGTACAACCGGCTGCTGGTGATCGAGGAAGAGCTGGGTTCCGCCGCCACCTATCCGGGCAAGGCCGCGTTCAACGTGTTCCGCGATTGAGCCGGACACCAACCGCTGTTTCGGCTCTTTCCCTTCAAGCCTGAGCCGCGACTTTCGTGTTTCTTCCGCCCCCGTCGGGGCGGGGGAACGCGAAAGCGTCGATCTTCCCTGGCGGCGCCGTAACACCCAACACCCATTATCGATCCCCCGAATCATGCAGATCCTGGTGGCGGCGCTCATCGCCGTGCTGGTCTTCCTACAATACCTGTTATGGATTGCCGAGGACGGCGTCCGGCAAACCCATGCCCTGCAAATCGCCGTCCAAGCACAACAAGAGGACAATGCAGCGCTGACCGAGCGCAACAGCGCGCTGGCGGCCGAGGTCGAGGATCTGAAGCGCGGGATGAGGGCCATCGAGGAACGGGCGCGCTCCGACATGGGCATGATCCGCAAGGACGAGACCTTCTATCGCCTGCTCGAACCACCACCGAAGGCAGCGCCGGGGCCATCCAGCCCGCCCGCCGATCGGTCCTCCTCCGGGCGACAGCGTTGAGCGCGGCGCCCAAGCCCCTACACGCTTCGGCAACGTCGTCGCTGGCCGCTCCCCGGCACTGGGTGCTGATACCCGCCGCCGGTGCCGGCAAACGCATGGGTTCGGCCATCCCCAAGCAATACCTGCCGTTGGCCGGCCGGCCGGTCATCGCCCACACCCTGGATATTTTTCTGCGGCACCCGCGCATTGCCGGTCTGGTGGTGATCATCGGCGGCGAGGACGAGTGGTGGCCAGAAGTAGCCACAACCCTTGCGCCCGCCAAACCGTTGTGGGTGGCCGAAGGCGGCGCGGAGCGCTGCCATTCGGTATCGAACGGATTGGAGGCGCTGCGCGGGCACGCGCATCCCAGCGACTGGGTCCTGGTGCATGACGCCGCCCGCCCCTGCCTGATCGACGCGGATCTGGACCGGCTGTTGGAGCAACTGGCGAACGATCCGGTCGGCGGGTTGCTGGCCGCGCCGGTGCGCGACACCCTGAAACAGGCGGACGGAACCGGACGGGTCGCGACGACCGTGGATCGGTCGCGGCTCTGGCACGCGCTGACCCCCCAGATGTTCCGATTAGAACTGCTGCACGAATCCTTGCGCGCGGCGTTGGCCCAAGGCTTACTGGTGACGGACGAGGCGGCGGCACTGGAAGCGACCGGTTTCTCCCCTCGCTTGATTGAGGGCCGGGCGGACAATCTGAAAATCACTCGACCGGAGGATCTGGCACTGGCCGAGTTTTATCTCGCCAGCAAACAGAGGACGGAGGACGGGGAACAGGACGCGGAAAAAGCCCCTGCTCCCTATACCCCGCCCCTCGCCTCCCATCCCCCAAACCTCGGATGCATGCGCATCGGTCACGGTTTCGACGTACACGCCTTCGGGCCGGGCGAGTTCATCACCCTGGGCGGGGTCCGCATCCCGCACGCTCGCGGGCTGGTCGCTCATTCCGATGGCGACGTGCTGCTGCACGCCCTGTGCGATGCCTTGCTGGGCGCGGCCGGTTTGGGCGACATCGGTCGCCACTTTCCCGATAGCAACGCGGCGTTCAAAAACATCGACAGCCGAATTCTCTTGCGACGGGTGGCGACACTGCTGCGGGAACGACACCTGACAGTCGGCAACGTGGACGCCACCATCGTCGCGCAAGCCCCCAAAATGGCCCCGCACATTGCCGCCATGCGGGAGCAGATCGCGGCGGACCTGAACATCGAACCGGACCGGGTCAACGTCAAGGCCACCACCACCGAGCGGCTGGGCTACGTCGGTCGCGGCGAGGGCATCGCCGTTCATGCGGTGGCTCTTCTGATCGGTTGATCTCCATCCCCGGTGAATCACGTAGTCCAGTAGACCGTCACCGTTTGCAAGGACAAAAAAACCGGCGGAAATCGAACGATCGATCCTCATCGCCGAGCACAATGCTCAGCCCGCTCATTCCTCCACAATCACCCTATCAGCACCAACGCCATGCCCGATTATCCTGACCTTACCGTTTTGCCTCACGCTTACGGCCAACCCCACGCGCGCGGCCGTTTGCGCGCCATACCCGAGGATTTTCAGGTGCGCGAGGAACTGGACTTCGCCCCAGACGGCGCCGGCGAGCATATCTGGCTATGGGTGCGCAAGCGTGGCGCCAACACCGATTGGGTGGCGCGGCAACTGGCGCGGCGGGCCGGCGTGCCGCCGGGCGCGGTGAGTTACGCCGGATTGAAGGACCGCCACGCCGTCACCGAACAATGGTTCTCGGTGCATCTACCCGGCAAGGCCGACCCGGACTGGAGCACCGATCCCGACTCCGATTTCGCGGTGCTCGAAGCGGCGCGCCATTCCCGCAAGTTGCGGCGCGGCGCGCTGCGCGGCAACGCCTTTCGCATCGCGGTGCGCGAGCTGGACGGCGATCCGGCCGAACTGGCGGCGCGATTCGAACGCATCGCCACGACCGGCGTCCCCAATTATTTCGGCGAACAGCGCTTCGGCCGGGAGGGCGGCAATCTGGAACGGGCCACGGCGATGTTCGAGGGGCGGGAAAAAGTACGTGACCGGCAACAACGGGGCCTGTATCTGTCCGCCGCCCGCTCGGCGCTGTTCAATGCCGTGCTGGCCCGACGGGTGGTCGAGGGTAGTTGGCATCAGGCGCTGCCCGGCGAGGTGCTGATGCTGGCCGGCAGCCACAGCATCTTCGCGATCGAGGAAGCCGACGACACGATCCGTCAGCGGATTGCCGCCTTCGACCTGCATCCAACCGGTCCACTGTGGGGTGTCGGCGAATTGTCGAGCACCGGCGCGGCGCGGGAACTGGAAACGGCGGTGGCCGCCATGCTGCCGCTCTTTCGCGACGGACTGGCGGCGGCGGGATTACAACAGGAGCGGCGGGCACTGCGGCTGATGGCGCGGGATGCGACGCTGGAATGGCCCGAACCCGGCGTCGCCGTGCTCGGCTTCCGCCTGCCAGCCGGCGCCTACGCGACCACGGTGCTGCGGGAATGGATCGAACCGGACATCGAGCAGGCGCGTTGACACCCCATCACATTCACTCCCTCCGCGCCGGCCCGGCGATCAACAACCAGATGACGCACGGCGAGCATCAGCCCCGGCGGCCGGGCGCGTCAAGCCGGGTCCCGGCTCAAATCACCCTGGAAAACCGCTGCTGGCGCTGATCGCGCAGATAGCGGTCGAATACCATGCAGATATTGCGGATCAGCAACCGGCCCGGTGGCAACACCTGGACGCCGGTTTCCGTCAGCTCCAGCAGCCCATCCGCTTGCAGGTCGGCCAACTCCGACAGTTCCGCCGCGAAATAATCCCGAAAGCCGATGCCGAACCGCCGCTCGACGGCGGCGAAATCCAGGTGGAAGTGGCAGATCAGCTCGGTGATCACCGCCCGCCGCAAGCGGTCGTCGGCGTCCAGCCGCACTCCCCGGAACACCGCCAGCCGGTTCTCGTCGATCCGGGCGTAATACGCCTCCAGCGTCTTGTGATTCTGGCTGTAGCTGTCGCCCACCATGCCGATGGAGGTCGCGCCCAGCCCGATCAGATCGCAGTCGGCGTGGGTGCTGTAGCCCTGAAAATTGCGGTACAGCGTGCCCGCCCGCTGCGCTTGCGCCAGTTCGTCGTCCGGCTTGGCGAAATGATCCATGCCGATGTAGACGTAACCGGCCGCGGTCAGCCGCTCGATGGCGGTCTTGAGGATCTCCAGCTTCTCCGCCGGCGGCGGCAAGGCATTGGTGTCGATCTGGCGCTGGGTCTTGAACAGCTCCGGCAAGTGCGCGTAATTGAACACCGACAGCCGGTCGGGACCCTGGGCCACGATCTCGTCCACGGTGCGGCCGAAGCGGGCGGCGTTCTGGTGCGGCAGACCATAGATCAAATCCACGCTGATCGACTTGAAACCCTCGCGCCGGGCGGCGTCCATCACCGCGAAGGTGATCTCCCGCGATTGAATCCGGTTGACCGCCCGCTGCACCTCGGGGTCGAAATCCTGCACCCCCAGGCTCAGCCGATTGAAACCCAGTTCGCGCAGCAGGGCGATGGTGTGTTCGTCCGCCTCGCGCGGGTCCACCTCGATGGAATATTCGCCGCTGTCATCGTCCAGCAAGCGGAAATGCTCCCCCGTCACTCGCATCAAGTCCCGCATCTCGGCGGCGCTGACGAAGGTGGGCGTACCGCCGCCCCAATGCAGTTGCGTCACCGGCCGGGAGCGGTCGAACAGCGCGCCCTGCAAGGCGATTTCCCGGTATAGATGGTCGAGATAGGGCGCGGCGTGGCGACGGTTCTTGGTGACGATCTTGTTGCAGGCGCAGTAGAAGCAGACCGTATCGCAGAACGGAATGTGCAGATACAGCGACAGCGGCCGGCCGCTGGCGTTGCTGGCGCGGGCCTGCTCGCGATACGCCGCTTCGCCGAAACCGTCGTGGAACTGCACGGCGGTCGGATAGGAGGTGTAGCGCGGCCCGGCCTTGTCGTACTTGCGAATCAGGGCGGGGTCGAAAACGATCGCGGTATTCATGATCAGGCGCTCCAGAGCGTGGGTTCGCCGAAGAAATAACCCTGCGCGTAATCCACGCCCAGTTCCCGCAGGCGCTCGACGATGGCCTGGTTTTCGGCATACTCGGCAATGCTTTGAATGCCCAGGGCATGGCCCATCTGGTTGATGGCCGCGACCAGGGCGCAATCGCTGGCGTTCTGGATCATGTCCTTGACGAAGCTGCCATCGATCTTGAGGTAATCGACCGGCAGGGTCTTGAGATAATGGAACGAGGACAGACCGCTGCCGAAATCGTCCAGCGCGAATTGACTGCCGCGGCGTTTGAGCGCCGTTATCAATTCGATGGCCCGCCGCAAATTCTGAATCGCGGCGGTTTCGGTGATCTCGAAACAGACGCGATCGGGTGGGAAGGCGTGCGCGGCGAACTGGGCTTCGATGTAATCGAGCAGGGCCTCGTCGCCGAGGGAATTGCCGGATAAATTGATGGCGATCTGGGCGCCGGTGTTCCCGATACCGGTCGCGTATTCGCGAAAGGCCGCCTGAATCACCCAGCGGTCGATGGCACCCATCAGGCCATAGCGTTCGGCGGCCGGAATGAAGGCGGCGGGCAACACCAGTTCGCTGTTCTCGTAGGCGCGGCTTTTGTGCACCACCCGGAGTAGCACCTCATGGCGAGTGGGGCGCGGGTCGGACCCGGCCAGGGGGACGATGGGCTGATAGTACAAGCGAAATCGGTCCCGTTCCAGGGCGTCGCGCAAGCCGGCCGCGCCCAGGATTTCGCCGTGACGTTGCACCGTCTCGGTGTCTTCCCGTCGATAGAGATGCACGCGGTTGCGGCCCGTTTCCTTGGCGATGTAACAAGCGACGTCGGCCTGGGTGAGCAGTTGGGTGATGTCTTGGATCTCCGCCGTGATCGATACCAGGCCGATGCTGACCCCGATCTGATAGGTACAGCCCGACCAGTGGAAGCGATGCTCCCGGATGTTGCTGACCACGTTCTGGGCGATGAGCCGGGCCCGGTCCAGCGGGCAGTTGTCCAGCAGCAGGCCGAACTCGTCGCCGCCGATCCGCGCCAGGGTATCGCGTTCGCGAAACATGCCGGACAGGATGGTATTGATTTGTCTGAGCAATTCATCGCCCGCCGCGTGCCCCGCGGTGTCGTTGACGACCTTGAACTGATCCAGGTCCAGATAACACAGCGCGTGCCGCGCCCCGTACTGCCGGGCGCTGGCCAGCGCCTGTTCCAGCCGCCGCTCGAATTCGATCCGGTTGATCAGACCGGTCAGAGCATCGTGGGTGGCGTCGTACTCCAATTGCCGGGTGAGTCGACGGGTTTCGGTCACATCGTGAAACACCAGCACGGCACCCAACACTTGGCCATCCCGCCCGCGAATCGGCGCCGCGGAATCGTCGATATGGTATTCCCGTCCATGGCGATCGATCAGGATGGAGTGATTGGCCAGGCCGACGATTTTTCCTTCCTGGAGACAACGCGCCACTGGGTCGGAGGCCGGCTGGCGGCTTTGCTCGTTGACGATCTGGAACACTTCGCTCAGCGGCCGACCCCGAGCCTCGGCCGTGGTCCAGCCGCTAAGCGTTTCCGCCACCGGATTCAGGTAGTCCACCACGGCGTGGCCATCGGTGGTGATCACCGCGTCGCCAATGGAATGCAGGGTGACCTGCGCCCGCTCCTTGGCTTCGAACAGCGCCTCCTCGGCCCGCTTGCGCTCGGTGATATCGATACCGACTCCGATCAGTTGCTCAACCTCGCCCGCTTCGTTCTCGATGGGCGCCTTGACGGTATGAATCCAGCGGGTGTGTCCAGCCAGGTCGCTGAATTTCGCCTCCCGTTCGATTTTCTGCTGGGTGTGATCCAGAATCGCCTCGTCATCTTCAAGCAGCGTTTGCCTCAACTCAGGGTCGGTCACGAAGTCGGAAAAGGCGTGTCCGACCATCTGCTCGGGGGTGAAACCGAAACATCTCGCCAAGCTCTGGTTGGCTAGCATGATCCGGCCCTGTCGGTTCTTGACGTAGATGAAGTGGGGATCGGCGTCGATGACCGTTCTGAGAAACGATTGCTGTCTCTGGATTTCCCCTTGGGCGTTCAGCAGGCGCTCGATCAATTGAACGTTGCGAAAGCAGGCGGTGATGTTGGTGACGAACACTTCGAGCAGCGGACGGTTCAGGGCGGTGAGTGCCTGGCCGGAATCGAGAAAGATGGCGGCGTCCTGATGCGGGGCGACCTTCAGGTACAGCACGGTGTAATCGGGGCCAAAAACGTGTTGGCACCGGCTGACGCTGGTGAGAATGGCCGAGACGATCCGCCGGTTCGGCAGCATCTCCAGCGGTAGGGCAATGTAGCGGGCGTGCCGACCGACGGCGCCCACCACGTAGCAACGATCGGTGTCGTCGCCCAGCGGCGAGCCCTGCTGGGTGCAAACCAGGCCATCCACCGGTAGTTTGAACAGCGCCGCCAGTTGGGTCAGGATGCCTTCGGCGAAGTTGGCGACGGCGTGTTGCGCCATCAGTCCCGGAGCGGCGTGGATGATCAGTTCCAATCCGCGCCGATGCTCGGCCAGGACACGCAACTGATCGTAGGAACGCAGGGCGACGGTGACCGTGGTAATGAGCCGGGTGTGGGTCAGTTCGGCTTTGGTGCGATAGTCATTGATATCGTATTGGTCGATGACGGTCAGCTCCGGCGCGTAGCCCGGTTGCCCCGTGCGCAAGATGATCCGGCATTCCGCCATCCGCAGTTCGTCGCGGAGATATTCCACCAGTTCCAGGCCAGCTTGCTCGGTTTCCATCACCACATCCACCAGCGCCACGGCGATATCCGGGTGCATGCGCAATTGCTCCCGCGCTTGCTGGCCGTCGTGGGCGTGCAGCAGGCACACCGGCCGTCCGAAAATTCGCAGGTTCTGTAAAACGAACCGGGTAACGTTGTGGACTTCCGGATCGTCGTCGACGACCAGCAGCTTCCATGGCGAGGCGCCGGTGGTTGAGGAAGGGTCTTGCCCTTTTTCCAGGTCATTCGTTAGTGGGATAAATTCGTCGATCATGCCGGTGATACCATATTAGGGCGGCTGGGGCCGATCCGGGGTAGGGTCAAAGTGAAAGAGACTCCCTTCAGGGGAGCACTATGAACCTGAATAGTCCCACCAAGTATTCCAGTGATTAAATTATAGACAATATACAAACCCAGTCCGCTACCGCCTTGCCCTAGTCGGGTGGTGAAGAAGGGCTCGAAAATGCGCTTGAGGATCTTTTCCGGCATGCCAACGCCATTGTCGGTATAGTCGATTTGGACTTGTTCGAGGCCGAGCGGCGTGGCGTGAATCCGGATGATCCCGGTCTTCATCCCCTCGAAACCATGAGTGAAGGAGTTGGTGACCAGGTTGGCGATCACCTGTTCCAGTGGGCCGGGGTAGCTGTCCAGTTCCAGCTCGGGGGGGATGTCGAGTTCAATGCGGTGGACGGTGTGCTTGAATTGCGGTTGCAGGGTGGTGAGCAGTTCCTCAAGGGTTTGGCGCAGGGGAAAGCGGCGGCGGCGCACGCTGGTCTGGTCCACCGCCACTTGCTTGAAGTGGCTGATCAGGTCGGCGGCGCGGGCGGCGTTGCGTTCCAGCAATTCCACCGCTTCCCGACCGCGGTTAAGGAAGGCGTCCACCTGGGAGCGGCGCAGGGCGCCGGAATCGACGGCGGCGGCGAACACGCGCACTTCCTCGCCCAAGGCGCTGGCGACGGTGCGAGTGTTGCCCAGCGGAGTGTTGAGTTCGTGGGCGACGCCAGCGACCAGATTGCCCAGCGCCGCCAGCTTTTCGGTTTGCACCAACTGGTGCATGGCCTGGCGCAGCTCGGCGGTGCGCTCGGTCACCAGTTCCTCCAGGTGTTCCCGGTGTCGTTGCAGTTCTTCTTCGGCATGCTTGCGTTCGGTGATGTCCACATGCTGAATGATGGCGTGCGCCACTCGCCGCTGGGCGTCCAGAACCGGCGAGATCGTTACATCCAGGACGATCTGTACCGTGTCCGTCAGCTGTAGCGGCTGAAGCCGCGAACTGTCGTAATGGAGTATGAACTGGGCTTTTTCACCCTGTTCGAAGACCCGCCTTACGAGTGGCATCGCTCCTTCCTGCTCGACGACGTTGTCCTCGAAAACGTTGTACTTGCCGACCACATCTTCGTTGGTGATGTGGAGCAGATCCCGACAGGCTTGGTTCATCCGGAGCAGGGTCCCCTTGTCGTCGGAAATCCACATCGAAAGGGGGCTCTGCTCGATGATGGCTTCCATGAACGCTTCCGACGCTTGCAGCGCTTCTTCCGCCCGTTTGCGTTCGGTGATGTCGATGTCGGCGCCTACCGTGCGCATCTTGTGGCGGGCGGCGCCCTTGCCTTCGAAAAACGTCTGCGACCGGGTGACGATCCACCGGATCTCGCCGTTGCGGATGATTCGATGTTCGACGTCGTATACGCCATCGCCGGCCGGGTCATGGGCGCGCTGGACAGCCGCCGCGATCCTCGCCTGATCGTCCGGATGGACGCTATCGAGAAACGCCGCCAAGTTTATCGGCTGGTCCGCGCCCCAGCCATGAATTATCCGCTGATCCGGCGACCAGTAGATGAGGTCGGTCAGGTGGTCATGATCGAAGATGCCCAGATGAGAAACACGGACGGCCTGCCGCAAGCGTTCCTCGCTTTTCCGCAGTGCTTCCTCCATGCGCCGCCGTTCGGTGATGTCATTGGCCAGAACGAGTTTCGCCGGACGTCCTTGATAGAGGAGGGTATGCGAGATCGTTTCGACGTCGATCGGGGTTCCGTCTTTCTTGAGATGCCTCCAGACCCGGGTGCAATCGATATCCTGTTTCGAATTGAAGAGGCTTTCGAGAAAGCCGGGGACCTCTTCGCTCGGTCGGATGTCGATGACGCGCATGCGCAGGAATTCATCGCGCGAATACCCGTACTTGGCGATGGCCGCATCGTTGACGGTCAGGAACGCCAGCGTTTTCAGATCGAATACCCACAAGGGATGTGGATTGCTGTCGAAGAGCAGTCTATAGCGCGCCTCGCTCTCCTCCAGGGCCTGGTCCGCCCATTTGCTCTGGGTAATGTCCTGAATCGTCCCGATCATCTTGATCGGCACACCATTCTCGTCGAATTCCAGTTCGCCCAAACCGTGGACCCAGCGCTCCTGGCCGTCATCGCGTCGGATGATGCGGTATTCCTTGTCGAATTTGTTGTGCTTGGCCAGGACATGGTCGGTCAAGTGTTGGAGCATCTCCTCTCTGTCGTCTGGATGAACCACTTCGAGCCAGCCGTTCACCGTTTTCGGGAAGGCGCCATCGATACCAAATATCCGGTCCAGTTTCTCCGAACTGATCCAGGTGGCTGTCCGCGTGTCGAAATAGTAGGAACCGAGGTCTCCCACCTCTTGGGACTTTCTGAGGAGAAATTCGCTTTCTTGAAGCGCGCGATTGGCCCGTTCGCGTTCGATCCGGGCGCGCAGCACGGTGATGCCGAACGCCAGGTCGCTGGCCAGTTCGCTCAACAGGTCGATTTCCCCGGCGTCAAAGGCATCCGGCGCCGACGAGTAAATCCCCAACGCCCCGAAAATCCGATCGCCGTCGATCAGCGGCAGGGCACACGCCGCCGCATAGCCGCGCTTGGCGGCTTCCACCCGCCAAGGCGCGAACCGCGAATCGCTGGCGATGTTCTGGACGAAACTGGAGCGTCCGGTGCGAACGGCGGTGCCGATGGGACTGCGACCGCGCTCGTCGTCCGCCCAACCGATGCTCGCGTTTCGCAGATAGCCCTGCTCGAATCCAGCGTGCGCCATCGGTCGCACCGATTTGGCTTCGTCATGTTCCGCGTAACCCACCCAGGCCATCCGGTAGCCACCCTCCTCCACGGCGATCGCGCAGATCGCGGTCAGCAACTCGATTTCGTCATTGGCTCGAAACAGCGCCTGGTTGCAGTCGCTGAGCATCCGCAGCTGCCGGTTGCCGCGCCGGAGCGCCTCCTCGGCCCGCTTGCGCTCGGTGATGTCCAATGTGAATCCACCGAGCAGGAGGGGGCGGCCCGGTCGGGGCAGGACAAACTTGAGCGTCGACCAATCGCGTCCGCCGTAACTTTCCTCCCTCTGCTCGTATTGTCCAGATTCCAGTATCCGGCGGTCGTCGGCCGTGATTTGGTCGGCGAACTCGGGGGGGAACAGCTCAGCGTTGGTTTTACCGATCATCTCGGCTGACGCGAGGTCGAGATAGGTCTTGAATCTCTGATTGGCAAAGAGGGTGCGACCGTGGGAATCCTTGATGTAGGCGAGGCCGGGAAAATACTGCATGAATAGCCTGAAACGCTCTTCGCTCTCTAGTAATTCCTCCTCCGCCCGCTTGCGTTCGGTAATGTCGCGGTCAAAGGCGCAAGCGAGAAAACCACCCTTGTATTCCAAATAGTTGCCGGTCACCTCGACCGGGAAAAGACGACCGTCCTTGGCACGATGGCGAGATTCGAATTTCAACATTCCTCGGCGTTGGAGTTCGGCCTTATGGTCCTCGAATTTATCGGGGGGAAAGTCTGGATCGATGTCGAAGATCTTCATCCCTAACAATTCTTCCCGCGTGTAGCCCACGGAGGCGCAGGCGGCGTCGTTGGCGTAGATCAGATTGCCTTTGCCATCCACCCAGAGGATGTTGTCCGAAGCGCGATCCATCGCGAATTGCGTCAGCAGCAGTGCTTCTTCCGTCCGCTTGCGCTCGGTGATGTCCCGTCCAACGCTGACGATGGCCACGACTCGGCCTTGTTCGTTCCGCACCGCCGTGTCGGCCCACCCAAACCAGCGCCAACCCTCCTTGGTCAATGCGCGTTGCTCGTGATAATCCCGGTAGGGGGGCTGGAACAAATCCTCCATGGCCTTGGCCGTCGATTCTCGGTCATCTTCGTGTACCAGGGGCATGAAAGTCCTGCTCAGCAATTCCTCCTCGGTTTTGCCAAAGACCTGGCAGTAGGACGGGCTGACAAACAGGAAGCGCTTTTCGGGATCGAGCTTGACAACCAGATCGGTCTGATGATCGACCAGCAGTCGATATTTCTCCTCACTGGTCCTTAAGGCCTCCTCCGCCCACTTGCGTTCGGTGATGTCGATGTTCAGCCCCAAGATGCCTCTGATCTCATCATGATTCTTGATGGGAGCAATGATGTTATGGATGCATTTCTCTTGGCCGCCGATGGTCAGCCATGCCTCTTCCTCGACGATCTGGCCGGCCCAGGCTTGGCGATTGTTATCAATCCAACGCGCCAGTATTGCCGGATCGTCGGTCACGTCTTCGGGGCGTTTGCCAACCACGTCCCCCCAACATTTTTTGGAGAACGTGTTTTGTAGGACATAGCGACCGTCGGCGTCGATCAGGAATAGATCGAAAGGGATGCTTTCGATGGCGGTGCGGAGTCGCGCTTCGCTCTCGCGCAACGCCTCCTCCGCGCGGCGGCGTTGCTGGTTTTCCCGAATCGCCTGGGCCACGCTGGCGCAAGTGTTCAGAAACGGCTGCAATCGCGCCACCATCTCCTCGTGGTATCCCTCCTCGCGGTTGGCGACGCCCACCATGCCAACGAGTTCCTGACCATGAAAGAAGGGCAGGCCCATGAAGGTGTTAAGAGGGAAATGACCGGGCGGGACCCCGTACTTTCGCGGATCGTTGGCCGGGTCGTTGGCAAGTACCGGTTGAGCGGTGGTGATCACGGCGCCGAAGAGGGTATTGAGGTTACGGAATTCCATGTTCTTGGGCGCGTTTGCGGCATGGAGGGCCCGCGTCGCCTCGTCCCAAGCGACATTGGTGATGGCCTGGCTCTTCAGGTAGGGTGTTCCGTCGGCCTCGCGCAGCACTTCGCAGATGAACCCGTACTCGCTTTCGGTCATGGCCAGCAACGCGGACAGCATGGCCTCGAATACGACGCGCGCGTCGGCGCCCGTGATGTACAGGGATTGAACATGGCCGATGGCATCGAGCAGGGCATGGGAAGCGCGCAAGGAGTCCTCGGCCCGCTGGCGCTCGGTGATGTCCATGATGGAGCCGATCATTCTCAAGGGACGCCCTTGCTCATCCCGCTTGACTTCTCCCTGAGCATAAAGCATGCGTTCCGATCCATCGGGGCGGATGATGCGGTATTCCGCCGCGTAAGGAACGTTTTTCTCGACCGCTTGTTTTACCGCGGCCAGGACCCGCTCCTTGTCCGCTGGGTGGAGCGCTCCAGCGAAAGCATCGTAGCTGGGGGTGAAGGAGCGAGGCTCGTAACCGAAAATGCGAAACTGTTCATCCGACCATGTGTTTGTATTAGTGGAAATATCCCATTGCCAGCTACCCACGTGGGAAAGCTCCTGAGCTTCCCTCAACAACCGCTCGCTATCGGACAAGGCTTTCTCCGCCCGCTGGCGCTCGGTGACATCCACCGATAGGCCCATCACCGGGACAGGACCGTCGCCCTCCCGCGCGGGATTGAAGTAAACGTCGAAAAAGGCGTCCCCGATGCGGGTGCTGAATTGCTGCGGTTCACCTCCGATGGCGCGGCGGGCGTGTCCGCGGACTTCGGGATAATCGCGGTAAAGCTCGAACAGGGACTGGCCGACCGCCTCGCCGCCCGACCGCCCGACGCGCGCCAGGCCCTTGCCTTCGCTGAGGGTGAAGACGCCTTGTTCGTCGAACTGGAAAAAGATCACCGGGGCGTTGCCGATCACCGATCGATAGCGCGCCTCGCTGGCCGCCAGATCCCGCTCGCGCTGGCGAATGGCAAGCACCATCCGCTCCAAATCCGTTCCCAGGTTGTCGAATTCCTGGATCCGGGAAATCGGCCACGATTGCTCGTAGTTGCCTTCGGCGATGGCGTGGATTTGTTTCGCATAGCGATTGATGCGCCCCGCGATGCCGCGAGCCAGCACCCAGGTGACGACGATTGCCAGCGACAAAGCGGCCAGCACCCCGGCGGACAGCGCCCACAAGGCGGACAGCAACGGCCGGAACGCCTCGTTGCGCGGCTGCGCGACCAGTACCGTCCAACCCAGTTGCGGCACGCTGACCGAGGTGCCGACGAACATCTTGCCGTCCAACTTGAACCCGCGGGTGGCGAAGCGCCCCTCCAGGGCATCGTGGACGATGGGGAGGTGGCTCAAACCGAGCGGCTGGCCGCGCAAAGCCCGCTGGGAATGAGCGACGATCTGGCCCCGGCGGTCGAGAATCATCGTCAACATCCCCGACTCGACGGGCGAATGGCTGAGAAAGGTCGAGAGTCGGTCGAGAGCGATTTCGCCGACCAGCATCTGCTCGGCCATCGGGATCGACAAGGTCACGGCAAGCCGGCCGGTCACGGCGGACCTGAAGGTCTCCGACCACGTCGCTTCGTTCCGCCGCCGCGCCTCGCGCAGAGCGGCCCACTGGGAAAGATCGAGCCCCAACAAGTCGTTTCGCTGGGCGCGCCGCGTCGGGGGCAGGCCAACGGCATACACCGAATCGTCGGAATCGATAATGTAAATCGCCGCGAACACATCGCCCGCTCCGGCGTGGGCGTCCAGCGGACCGGACCAGAATGCCGCCGAAAGGTTGCCTGGACGGTTGCGGAAATAGTCCGCGATGGCGCGCAGCTCGCGCCCGGCGCCCAGCAAGTGAACCTCGATTTGGTTGGTGATGGTCCGGGCCAGCGCTTGATGGCGAATTTCGAGATCCGCGCGCAGTTCCGGCAGCAGCTTCCCCCAGACCAGCGCGGCGACCATGACCAGCGGCGCCATTCCCGCCAGCGCGATGCGCAGCGCCAGCCACCGCCGAAGCGGACGGGCGGAAATCATGATTTTATTCGACCACCACGAACCGGTCATTGCGCACCCCCGTGATGTGAAGCCTCCGCTTCACCTTCCCGAATGGGTTGAAGATGAGTGGTTCCTGAATTCCCTTGCGGCATCGCGCGATCCGGGTCGTTTTATCCAGGGTAGCGGCGTTCACCCGGAAAAAATCATCGCTCAAACCACCGAGATCGCCGGTCGAGGCGGTGGGGCCGATGATCGCCCAAATCCACCTCCTTGGACGCTCGCGTTGACCGAACCGCGTGCTGTTCACGCTGACCTCCAATCGACGGTACGCCCTCCAGCGGCGATGCCGGATCGCGCCGTCCTGTTTGTGTTGTTTCCGGTACGGGTCTCCCAAGCGAGTCGTGGCCAACAGGCGCGGGAAAATCTCCCCATCTTCCCGGGTCTAGAGAGGGGCGGGAGGATTTCGCCCAGCCATCGGCGTCCGCGCGACTCGAACAGGATGGTGATGAAACTGACGCCTAAAAGATTTTACCATAAAATTTACAGTAGGCGCAATCGTGAGGCATTTAACAGAAACACCCCCTGGCCGCCGTGCTCGAATTCCAGCCAGGTGAACGGCACATCGGGCAGCGCCTCGCACAGGGCGTATTGGGCGTTGCCGACCTCCACGATCAGCAAGCCGTCGCGGTTCAGGTAATCGGCGGCTTGATGCAGAATCTCCATCACCACATCCAAGCCCTCCGCGCCGGCCGCCAGACCCAAGCGCGGTTCGTGCTGGTATTCGGCCGGTAGGTTGTCCAGTTCTTCCAGGCCGACATAGGGCGGATTGCTGATGATCAGGTCGTAGCGGCGGCCCTTCAGCGCCGAAAACAGATCGGACTGGATCACCTCGACCTGATCTTCCAGTCCGTGTTCGGTCACATTGCGCCGCGCCACTTCCAGCGCCTCGGCCGAGATGTCGGCCAGATCCACCCGCGCGTCCGGAAAAGCATAGGCGCAGGCGATGCCGATGCAGCCGCTGCCGGCGCCCAGATCGAGGATGCCGCCGACCGCGCGGTTGTCCGGCAGCCACGGCGAGAAATGCCGTTCGATCAATTCGGCCAATGGCGAACGCGGCACCAATACGCGCTCGTCCACGTAGAAGGGCAGACCCATGAACCAGGCGCGGCGGGTCAGGTAGGCGGCGGGCTTGCGTTCGACGATGCGCCGCTCCAGCAAGTCGAGCACCGCCTGTTTTTCGGCCGGCGTCAGGCATGACTGAAAATATTCGGCGTGCAAATCCGGCGGCAGATGCAGGGCGTGCAGCACCAGCGCCGCCGCCTCGTCGATGGCGTTGTCGGTGCCGTGGCCGAAATACAGCTCGGCCGCGTTCATGCGGCTGGCGCCCCAGCGGATCAGGTCACGGATCGTGTGCAGGTGGGATAAAAGGTCGTCGTGGTCGCTCATTGGCAATCGCGTTCGGAGTTGAAGATCCTCTCTTCCAACGGGAGAGAGGGGCGAAAGTATTCAGCCACCCATGATGTTGTAACCGCCATCCATGTACAGCACCTCGCCGGTGACGATCTGGGCGAAGTCGCAGGCCAGCGCGGCGGTGGCCACGCCCACCTGTTCGGGGGTCACCAGTTGCTGGGTCGGGGCGCGTTCCTTAGCTGCGGGCTAATAGTTCGTCGAAACGGTCGATACCGGAAGCGGCGCGGGTCATCACCGGACCTGGCGAGATGATGTTGACTCGGATGCCTTTCGGACCCAGTTCGGCGGCCATGTAGCGGGCGGCGGTTTCCAACGCCGCCTTGGCCGTGCCCATGATGCCGTAGTGCGGCACGACTTTCTCGCCACCGAAATAGCTGAGGGTGAACGCGGCCCCGCCTTCCTTGGCCATCAGCGGCTCGGCCAGATGCATCATGCGGATGAACGACCAGGCCGAAACTTCCAGGGTGGACAGAAACCCCGGCAGTGAGCAGTCGGTCACCCGGCCGTGCAGGTCTTCGCGCGGGCTGAAGGCGATGGAGTGCAGCAGGATGTTCAGCTTGCCCCAGTGCCGTTCGATGTGCTCGAACACCTCCTCCAACTGGCCGGATTCGCGCACGTCGCAAGGCAAGTAAAGCTCCGCTGGAACCTGTAAGGCGTCGGCCAGCACTTGGGTGTAGGCGCGCGTCTTTTCGTTCAGATAGGTCATCGCCACCTCGGCGCCAAAGGCCCGGAACGCGCGGGCGCAGCCATAGGCGATGGAATCCTTATTGGCAACGCCGACCACCAGCGCCTTCTTACCGGCCAAGGGCTGAGCGGGGATGCCGATGGGTTGCAGAATAGGGTCTTGGGGATCGATCGGAGCCGTCATCGGAATATTCCTCAATTTAGGCGGAGCGGGATTGGTAGAATTCTATCGTTACCACCGACCATCGAGGTGAAAAATCATGACCCGCCGCGGAAAGCTGCTCGGAGTGGCGCTGGTGAGTGGCCTGGCGCTGGCGCTGGGCTGGATGCTGAGCGAACGGCTGTTCCACCACCTCGGCCCGCCGCCGGACATCGCCGGGATTTATCTGCCGGACGCCCAACCACTCCCCGCATTTCACTTGATCCATCAGAGTGGCCGACCGTTCACCAACGACGATCTGCTGGGCCATTGGACGTTTCTGTATTTCGGTTACAGCTACTGCCCGGATGTCTGTCCGCTCGCGCTGACCGATCTGAACCGTTTGCAGCGGCGACTGGCGGCGGCCGGCGCCGACGGCGATACGGCTTATTTGTTCGTGTCGGTGGACCCGCAACGGGATACGCCGGAACGACTGCGGGAATACGTCACCTATTTCAACCCGAAGTTTCAGGGAGCGACCGGTTCGGCCGAGGCGCTGAGTCCGCTGATCAAGGCGCTACACGCTTTTTACCAGCGGGTGGACAACCCGGACGATCCCGAGCATTACACCATGGATCATACTTCGACCATCAGCTTGATCGACCCGCAAGGCCGGCTCCGCGCCATTTTCACGCCACCGCAGGACCCCGAGCGGATGGCGACGGATTTTCTCGCGATCCGCGCCGCCGCGCCCTGAGATTCCGCATCGGTCTCGCTGGACCCGCCCTTTTCCCTGAAATCATCGCCATGTCCGATCCAGACACCGCCGCGCCCACGACCTTGGGCGACCATCTTCGCCACTGGCCACGGTACCTGTTGCCACAACGCTGGCTGACCCGCCTGACCTATCGAGTCACCCGGGTCCGCGTGCCCTGGTTCAAGAACGCGCTGATCCGCGGTTTCGCCGGCGGGTTCGGCGTCAATCTGCACGAGGCACTGGACCCGGACCCGTGCGTCTATCCCGACTTCAACGCCTTTTTCACCCGCGCGCTCAAACCGGGGGTTCGGCCGTTGGCGCCGGGCGATCGGGTGGTGTGCTGTCCGGTGGACGGCGCCGTCAGCCAGATCGGCATCGCTCAGGCCGACCGCCTGCTTCAGGCCAAGGGACGAACCTTTTCGCTGACGGCGCTGCTGGGCGGCGACGCGGAGCGAGCACGGCCATTTCAGGAGGGTGCCTTCGCCACCCTGTACCTGTCGCCGCGTGATTACCACCGTATCCACATGCCGCTGGCCGGTCGGTTGCGGGAAATGGTGCATGTGCCGGGCGCGCTGTTCAGCGTATCGCCGCTGACCGCGCGGATGGTGCCCGAGCTGTTCGCCCGCAACGAACGGGTGGCGGCGCTGTTCGATACCGAGGCGGGATCGATGGCGCTGGTGTTGGTGGGGGCGATCAACGTGGCTTCGATCGAAACGGTCTGGGCCGGCGCGATCACACCGCCACTGGGCACCACGATTCGCCACTGGCGCTATCCGCCGAGCGGCGCGGGCGCGGCGCGGCTCGACAAAGGCGCGGAGATGGGACGCTTCAACATGGGCTCGACCGTGATCCTGTTGTTCGGCGCGGGCGCGGTGCGCTGGGAAACCGCCATTCAACCAGGCGTAGCGGTGCGAATGGGGCAAGCGCTTGGCGCGGGCTCAGCACCGGGTGCTTGAGGCTATTGCTTCAAGCCCGCTCGAACGGAAATGCCAGCACCTCCGCCAGCGACTGCTTGCCCGCCGCCAGCATCGCCAGCCGGTCGAAGCCGAGCGCCACGCCGGCGCAGTCCGGCAGGCCGGCGGCCAGCGCCGCCAGCAAGCGCTCGTCGACCGGCATTTCCGGCTGTCCCCGCGCCCGCCGCGCCGCGTTCTCCCACTCGAAGCGGCGGCGCTGTTCGACCGCATCGCTCAATTCGTGAAAACCGTTGGCCAGCTCAATGCCGTTCAAATACAACTCGAAGCGTTCGCCGACCGGCGGATCGCCCGGCCGCAGCCGCGCCAGCGCCGCCTGCGAGGCCGGATAGTCGTGGAGAAAAGTAAGTCGTCCCCTTCCCAGACGCGGTTCGATGCGGTGGGTCAGCAGCAAGTCCAACCAGGAATCGGTTTCATCCGTCGGCATCCCCGGCGGGATGGGTACCTGGAACCGCTCCGCGCGGGCCGCCAACTCCGCCACGGTGGCCCGGTGCGGGTCCAAACCCAGATGACGTTGGAAGGCCGCGCGATAGCTCAAGCGCTCCGGTTCCGCCAGCGGCACATGCTCGGCCAGCAATTCGGTCGCCAGATCGGTCACTTCATCCATCAGTCGGCGATGATCGAAGCCGACTCGATACCACTCCAGCAGCGTGAACTCGGGGTTGTGCAGGCGGCCCGCCTCGCCGTCGCGAAACACCCGGGCGATCTGATAGATGCAACCACTCCCCGCCGCCAGCAGCCGTTTCATCGGGAATTCCGGCGAGGTGTGCAGGTACAGGGTCCGGCCGTGGCGCGGCCCCGGTCCCGAATAGACCGTGGCGAAACTGGCCAGATGCGGATCGCTGATCGCCGCCACCGACAGCGCCGGCGTTTCCACCTCCAGCACCCCGCGCGCCGCGAAGAAGGCCCGGACGCGCGTCAGCAGTTCGGCCCGCAGCCGCAGGATGGCCGGATCGGCGCCAGGTCGCCAGCAGGACGCTGCCACGCTGGGCCGCGCCGCCGGTTATTCCTTCACCCTGGACACGTACTCGCCGGTCCGGGTATCCACCTTGATCACTTCGCCGTTCTGCACGAACAACGGGACGCGCACCACCGCGCCGGTATCCAGAGTCGCCGGCTTGCCGCCGCCGCCCGAGGTGTCGCCGCGCACGCCGGGATCGGTTTCCACGATGGTCATGACCACGAAATTGGGCGCCGCCACGCTCAGCGGCACGCCGTTCCACAGCGTCACCTGACAAACCGCTTCTTCCTTCAGCCACTTGGCGGCGTCGCCCACGGCGGCGGCGTCCGCGGTCAACTGTTCGTAGCTTTGCGGGTCCATGAAGTGCCAATACTCGCCATCGGTGTAGAGATATTGCAGTTCCACGTCGGTCACGTCGGCGCCTTCGACGCTGTCGCCCGACTTGAAGGTGCGTTCGATCACCCGCCCGGTCTTCAGGTTGCGGACCTTGACCCGATTGAACGCCTGGCCCTTGCCGGGTTTGACGAACTCGTTCTCGACGATGGCGTAGGGATCGCCATCCAGCATGATCTTCAGCCCGCTCTTGAATTCATTGGTACTATACGTCGCCATGCAAAACCTGCCTCCAGCCAGAGTGATTGAGCTACAAAAACGAAATATGATAACGGCAAAGCTGGTCCCGCGTCAGGCGTCGTGCTGGCGGCGCGCGTTGGCCCAAGCGATCGGCGATCCGGCCGAGCTGTTGCGGGAACTGGATCTCGATCCCGCCCTGCTGCCGGCGGCGCGAGCGGCGGCGGCCTGTTTTCCGCTGCGGGTACCCCGCGGTTTCGTCACCCGGATGCGCAAGGGCGACCCCGACGATCCGCTGCTGCGGCAGGTGCTGCCGCTGGGCGCGGAACTGGCCGAGGCGCCGGGCTTCGACACCGACCCGATCGGCGACCGGGTGGCGCTGGCGGCGCCGGGTGTGTTGCACAAATACCATGGCCGGGCGCTGCTGCTGGTCACCGGCGCCTGCGCGGTGCATTGCCGCTACTGCTTTCGCCGCGAATTCCCCTACGCCGAATCCGGGGCCGGCGCGGCCCGGTGGCGGCCGGCGCTGGCCTATCTGCGGGACGATCCCAGCCTGCGCGAGGCGATCCTCAGCGGCGGCGATCCGCTGTCGCTGTCCGACCGGCGATTGGGCGCGCTACTGGCGGAACTGGACCGCATCCCCCATCTGGAGCGCTTGCGCATTCACAGTCGGCAGCCCATCGTGTTGCCCGAACGGGTCGACGACGGTCTGCTGGCGGTGCTGGCCCGCACTCGTCTACAACGGGTACTGGTCGTTCACGCCAACCACCCGCGCGAAATCGATGGGACGGTGCGCGCGGCGCTGCGCCGGCTGGCGACAGCCGGCGTAACCCTGCTGAATCAGGCGGTACTGCTGCGCGGGGTCAACGATTCGGCGGCGGTGCTAACCGGCTTGAGCGAAGCGCTGTTCGCCGCCGGGGTGCTGCCCTACTACCTGCACCTGCTCGACCGGGTGCGCGGCGCGGCCCATTTCGAGGTGAAGGAAAGCGAGGCATCGGCTATCATGGAAACACTACGCCAGCGATTGCCGGGCTATTTGGTGCCTCGATTGGTGCGGGAGCTACCGGGACAACCGGCCAAGACCCTGATATGACGGCATCGCTGGCGCCTTTCTGTTTCCAGTGTGCATCCTGGCCACCAGATGAGGTTGGAACGCGTGTCTGAGCCTTCCGTCATCAACCTGCTCGTCGCGGATCCGGTTCAAGACGATATCGAGCATAT
>JAGRHI010000323.1:0-2359 GCA_020445045.1 Candidatus Competibacteraceae bacterium | reverse complement strand
AAGGCTACCAACTCGAATTGATCCAAGCCGTCCAGGCCGAGAAAATCCGCGGCGCGATCGATTACCAGCCGCTGGACCTGATTCTGGTGCGCTTGGCCGAAAACCTACCCAGTATCGCCGAACTGCGCCTGATGGTGGTCGAAGCCAAGCAGGATATTCCGATCATCGTCGTGATGGACGATGAAAGCCGCCAACAGCACAAGCCCGCCCGCTTGCTGGAGGAAGGCGCCGACGACTACTTCAATCTGGACGACGCCGATCATCTGGTGGCAGTGGTGCGCAAGGAATTGCGCCATCTGCAGAACCGCAAGCGCGAGCAGTCCTTCGAAACCCGTTTCAAGGAGAGCGAGAACCGCAGCCAAGCGCTGTTGGAAAACATTCAGGAGGCCATCGCCTATATTCACGAAGGCGTTCACGCCTACGCCAATCCGGCCTACCTGCACCTGTTCGGCTACTCGAACAAGGAGGAGCTGGCTCAAATCCAACTGGTGCACATGGTGCCGCCGACCTACCGGGATGCGCTGAAGAGCGTCTTGCGACGCAGCATCCGTTCGGGCAAGGCGATCGAAGCGGTGGAACTGGCCGGGGTGCGCAGCAATGGCCAAACCTTTCCCATGCTGCTGGAATGCGCCCCGACCCGGATGAACGACGAGCCCTGCACCCAGATCATCGTGCGGGACGCAACGCCGGAGAAGAGCGCCTACAACCAGCAGTTGGAAAATCTGCTCAAGTACGACGACATCACCGGTCTGTATAGCCGGCGGTATTTCCTCGAAATCTTGGAGATCGACCACGACGGCACCATACTGTACGTTCTGTTCACCGATTACGCCGCCATTCGTTACGCCATGGGGTTCGAGGCCATCGACCAGTTCATGCTGGAAACCGCCAACCTGTTCAAGGAAATGCTCGCGATCGAGGACATCGCCGCCAATTTCGCCAGTGGTGTGTTCACGATTTACATACCGGCGCGGTCGTCCACCAATGCCATGGCATTGGCCGAGAAGATCCGTGCGTCGGTCAGCGAACATAGTTTTCAGATCAACGGCAAGCTGTTCACGACCACCTGCTGCATCGGCGTCTGCCAGGCACAGGACGGTCACGAGAGCGCGGTCCAGATTCTGGCGCATGCCGACCGGGCCTGCGAGGCCGCCCGCCAGAAAGGCGGCAATCAGATCGAAGCCTACAAACCGCCCCAGGAAGAGCGGCAGAGCGGCGGCGGCGGGATCAGCGAACAGGACGAAGCCAGTATCCGCCTGATTCGGAATGCTCTGACCAAGGGGCGTCTGAGCCTGCTCTACCAGCCGATCGTCAGCTTCGAAAACGCGCACGAGGCGCGCTACAAGGTTTATCTGCAAATCCTGGACGAAACCGACAAACCGCAGCCCCTGGACAAGCTGGGCGTGGTGGCGGTGCGCTACGGCCTGATGGGCGCCTTGGACAAATGGACGCTGATCCGTGCGCTGTCGGCGCTCATCGAGATGAACAAGACGGGGGCCAAGCCGCCGATGCTGTTCATCCGTTTGTCCCGCAACTCGCTGACCGATCCGGAATTTTTCGATTGGCTCAACAAGCGCTGCAAGGACAGCCAGTTACCGGGCAATCATCTGGTGCTGGAAATCAAGGAAAGCAACGCCGACGACTGCTTCGACGAAGCCCGGCAACTGCGCGCCCGCCTGCGGGAGTTGGGTTGCGGCTTTGCGCTGTCCCATTTTGGCGGCAAGCCGCATTCCGACCGCCTGCTGCGGGAGCTGGTCCCCGATTACATTAAGCTGGATGGTAGCCTGATCGAACGCTTGGCCAAGTCCAAGGACGAAAGCAGCCGCCAGTCGATGGCGGGACTCGCCGAGCAGGCCCATGGACTGAAAATCCGGGTGGTGGCCGCCGGCGTGTCCACCGCGCCGCAGATGGCCAGCATCTGGCAATTCGGCGTCACGCTGGTGCAGGGCAGCATGGTTGCGGAAACCACCTCGCGGCTGGATTTCGATTTCCGTCAATACTCCGGCTGAGCCCCACGCCGCGCGATGATCCACCGTCGCGCGGTTTGGGTCTCGGTTAGGCTTGCCGGCGTAATGCCTCGATGCGTTCTTCCAGCGGTGGATGGGTCATGAACAGCTTGCGCAGACCGTCGCCCAAACCGCCGTTGATCCCGAACGCCGCCATCTGCGAGGGCAATCGCGACGGTTCGGACAGTTGCCGCAGCCGTTCCAGCGCCGCAATCATCTTGCCGCGACCGGCCAGTTCGGCGCCACCGGCATCGGCGTGGAATTCGCGCCAACGACTGAACCACATGACCACCAGCGAAGCCAGCAAGCCGAACACCACCTCCATGACCATGCTGGTGATCCAGTAGCCGATG
>JAGRHI010000322.1 GCA_020445045.1 Candidatus Competibacteraceae bacterium | reverse complement strand
AACGCTGGACAACGCCGTGGGTGGGCGACGGGGCCGAAGGCGGAGAGGCGGTCTGGAGAATGGCCGGGGCCGGAGTAGTCGTGACGGCTATTTCCACAATCGCCGGAACAGGCGACGCATCGAACGATATCAACCACATGATCCTAGCCCGCCACAGCCTGCGGCCGGGTTTCCATCCCGAACAAATGACGGGTTGGCCCGTCGCCGTTGAGCAGCCGTAACGGCGGACCGGTCTCGACCAGCCGCCCATCCGCCAGGTGCCAGATTTCATCGGCTTGAAACAACCGTTCCCGCCGGTGAGTCACCATCAATACCGTGCCGCGATACCGCGCCAGCACTCGATCCAGCACGGCGCTGGAATCGGTGTCGAGATGAGCGTCGGGCTCGTCGAGCAGCAGCACGCTTGGATCGCCGAGCACCGCCCGCGCCAGGGCGATGCGCTGCCGCTGCCCCAGCGACAGGTTGGCGCCGCGCTCCTGCAGCACGGTCCGTTCGCCCGCCGGCAGGGTTTGCAGCAACTGGTCCACCCCGCACAGGGCGCAAACTCGCGCCACCTCTTTATCCGGCGCGTTCCGCCAGCGGTAACGCAGGTTGCGGGCAATGCTGCCCTTGAGCAATGGCAGTTCGTCGCTGACCATGCCGATGGCTCGCCGGATCGACACCAGGGTACAGTCGGCCAGGTTTTGCCCATCCAGGCGCACGGTTCCCCGATCCGGATCGAACAGACGGGCCGCCAGGCTCAGCAAGGTCGATTTGCCCGCGCCGTTGGGACCGACGATGGCGATGACCCGGCCTGGCCCGGCGCTCGAACCGAACTCCTCCAGGACGCCATTCACGCCGACGGCATCGAACTCCAGCCGGCCATTGGCCGGAACCAGTGCCCGAGCGTCGGGCCTTTCCGCCGCCAGACTGGGCAGCTCCATGAATTGCCGGATTTTTTCCAGCGCTACTTGATAACCGTGCCAGTATTCGTGGGCGCGACCCAGGTCGCGTATCCCCGGCAGCAGCAGGTGGACAATGGCCATGGCGCCGATGACCGTTCCCGGCGTGGTCAGACCATAAGCGGTTTCGACCACGCCGGTCATCAGCACCATAAGCGTCGCCAGGGCGGTGGTCGCCTCGGTGATCGCCCGCAATCGGCCGCTGATGGCCGCCCGCGCCAGCATGGCGTCGCGCAGGCGCTGGCCCTGTCGGGACAGTCGCTGTCGTTCGCCCTGGGTTCGATTGCAAACCTGTACCACCGAAAGGGCCGCGATCTGCTCATGAACCTGGCTGGCCAGCCGCGACCGCCGGCGGCGGGTTTCCCGCACCGCCCGCCGCAGCGGTCCGCTGAGCCACAGCGCCGCACCCATGCCGGCGATCAGTGGAATGGCAATCGCCAGCGCCAGCCCCGCATCCAGCCAGGCCAATCCCAGCAAGGCGGCCAGCGCGGTCGTTCCCGCGACGCTCAGCCGGGCCAACCCCAGGCTGGTCCATTGCCGCAGCGCGGTCAAATCGCCGATGAAACGCAGCAACAATCCGCCACGCCCGCGCCTCTGCGCTAGACGGGGCGATAATGTGCTCAGACGGTCGAACAGAGCCAGCCGCATCCGGTGGGCGTAATCCTGTCCAAGCTGTTCGGCGTCCACTCGTTCTCGCAATCGCAGCCAGGCATGGATGGTGGCGGCGCAGATCAATCCCAGCGCCGGACCGGTCAGCGCCAGCGTCAGCACCGCCGACTGGCGCAGCCAATGATCCACGACATGGCCGATTAGCACCGTGGCGAAGATCGCGGTCAGCGCCTGACCCAAACCATTCGCGGCCAGGCCCAACCAGAGCCCGCGGCGCCACCGGCTGCCCAGGGGAGTTGGGGACTGTGGCGGTTTCATCAGTAGGCGCTGGCGGCGATGGCGTCGCGGCGCGGAAACCGGCAGACTGGCCAGCCATCCTCGGTCGCGTCACGCTCCGGTCGCCATTGACCACGAGCCAACTGGTCTTGGGTCAGCACCGGAAGACCGGTGGCGGTCACCGCCTCGCGGCAAGCCAGCGGCGAGGCGGTCAACAGGCCGCTGACGGCCAACACCGGCAGCGGGTAACGCCGCAACCACTCCACGCCGGCCAGTGCGCCCAGCGCGTCGCCGGCGGCGAACACGATACCGTCCACTCGGCGGGCGAAGGCCGGCGAGGCTAACAGTTGCGCGGTTTCGGTCTGGAACAGGCCATCGGCGACTTCCAGCACCAGGGTGTCGAGCGGTTCGATCGCCAGGTGGGCGGTGAGCTGGTGCAGGATGGTTTCGACCTGCGGCAAGGTCACCTGATAGGTGGAGGCATAACCGGCGTCGGTGAAATCCAGCACGCGCTCGGCCCCGGCGTCCAGCAACGTCCAGCGGTCGCCACCGGCGCCGGTGCCGGTGACCTTGGCCGCGCCGACCCGCTGGCCGGTCTGAACCAGACCCCTGATCAGGTTGGCGGCAGTCGTCGTCTTGCCGGCGTTCATGGCCGTGCCGACCACCGCCAGGGTATAAGGCCGGTGCAGGGAGGAAGGAATGCGCGGCAGCGCCCAATCCATCAGGTTCAGCCGATGGCCTTGGATGTCCGCCAACAGGCCCAGTGACCGGATCGTGGTGGGGCGCTTCATGCCACTGTGCCGGGATAGCAACCGAGCGGCGATGCCGCCGCCGGCGACCAGCGAACATTCGCCAAGATGGTCTGGCACCACGGCCTCGAACTGGTCCGGGGCGTAGCGATTGCCATAACAAACGATGATTTCGTCGCCGGGGTAGAGTTGGGCGCGTCGCCCGCTGGGCAGTTCGATTCGCGAATGCTGGCCGATTTTTTCCACCCGCGCCAACACCAAGTCGCCCGCGTGGGGTTGTACCACGTCACCTTGCAAGAGGTTGACGGCTGACATGAGATCCACCCGGCGGGTACTGTATGCGCTCTTGGCGCGCGTCAGTCGCTCTCCGGTCAGGGGTTCGGAATGGCCGGTAGCGGGATTGGCCCAGTCCAACAATTGGATACAGGATTCGACGGCTTTCAGAGCGTACATGATGATTTCACTCGTGGTCAGAGGAAGAATCGGATCTGACCGGGTAATGGCAAGGCGCGTGCCAGATAAGATCAGGCGAACATTATCTGTATAATTGATTGTTTTTAATGAAGATACTGTTTTTTCATCGACGATGTGGTGGGGAGAGGATGAGGCTGGGTGGGGGATATGCCCCAGCCTTCTGGGGGAATGGCCCCAGGGTGGGGGATAAGGCCAGGACAAGCGTGAAGGGGAAGTGGAGCGCCGATGTCGTCAGATTTCCTCGGCCGACAGCCG
>JAGRHI010000321.1:12772-13324 GCA_020445045.1 Candidatus Competibacteraceae bacterium | reverse complement strand
AGTAGCCGATGCCGGGACCGCGATACTCTTGGTCGCGAGAAGACAGCGCCTGATCCACCAGGTAACCGACCACCCGCGACAGCGCGATCACGAAAGTGTTGAGCACGCCCTGAATCAGCGCCAGCGTCACCATGTCACCGTTGGCGACGTGGCTGACCTCGTGACCCAATACCGCTTCCGCCTCCTCGACAGTCATCTGTTCCAGCAAGCCGGTGCTGATCGCGACCAGCGCCGCGTTGCGGTTGGCGCCGGTGGCGAAGGCGTTGGGTTCCGGCGAGTTGTAGATGGCGACTTCCGGCATGCCGATGCCAGCCCGTTGCGCCTGGCCGCGCACGGTTTCCACCAGCCATTGCTCGGTCTGGGTACGCGGTTGCTCGATGACCTGAGCGCCGACCGATCTCTTGGCGATCCATTTCGACATCAACAACGAGATCAGGGAGCCACCCATGCCGAAGATGGTGGCGAACACCAGCAGACTGGTCAGGTTGAGCCCGGATTGATAAAGGAATCGATCCACGCCCAACAGCCGGGCGATCACGCCCAGCAGCAGCA
>JAGRHI010000321.1:11990-12747 GCA_020445045.1 Candidatus Competibacteraceae bacterium | reverse complement strand
ACGAACAGCACGATACGCTTCATGGGTTTTCTCCTGACAAGAAGGCGAGGAATCTATAGGTCCCGTGAAGGGGATTTCAAGGGCCGCGCCACCGGCTCAGGGGCAAAACCGGCGAGTGAGGAACATGGCGTCGCCATAGCTGAAGAAACGGTAGTCTCGTTCGACCGCATGGCGGTAGGCGCGCAAGATCTCGGCGTGGCCGGCAAAGGCCGCCACCAACATTAGCAAAGTGGACTCCGGCAGATGAAAATTGGTGATCAGCGCATCCACGCAGCGAAAGCGATAGCCCGGATAGATGAAGATCCGCGTGTCGCCGCGCCAGGGTCGAGGTAGATCGTGATCGCCGGCGGCGGTTTCCAGCGCCCGCACCACCGTGGTGCCGACCGCGACCACCCGTCCGCCGCGCGCGCGCGCCGCCTGAATCCGCTCGCAAGTGGTCGCGCCGACTTCGATCCGTTCGGCGTGCATCGCGTGTTCGGCGATCCGCTCGACCCGCGGCGGCTGAAAGGTGCCGGCACCGACATGCAGGGTCACGAACGTCTGTTCCACGCCCTGTTCGGCCAGTCGATCAAGCAGGCTCCGCTCGAAATGCAGGCCGGCGGTGGGCGCGGCCACCGCACCGGGCCGGCGCGCGTAGATGGTCTGATAGCGCTCACGATCTTCCGGGGTCGGCTCATGAGTGATATAAGGCGGCAGTGGCACCCGGCCGTGCCGTTCCAGCAACGCCGGCAACGCTTCGTCGGCCTCGATGCCGATT
>JAGRHI010000321.1:8111-11961 GCA_020445045.1 Candidatus Competibacteraceae bacterium | reverse complement strand
CGAGCACGGTGGCGGCGAAACCGGCGTCGAACAGCAACCGGCCACCGGGTTTGGGTGGCCGGCTGGCGCGCAGATGGACCAGTGCCCGCCGTGGGTCCAGCACCCGCTCCACCAACAGTTCGCAACGGCCGCCGCTGGCCTTGCGCCCGAACAAGCGCGCCGGGATGACCCGAGTATCGTTGAACACCAGCAGATCACCGGAGCGCAGCAGCTCCGGCAGTTCGCGAAACATCCGGTCGGCGAGCACGCCGGTCGCGCCGTCCAAGGCCAGCAACCGGCTGTCGCCGCGCCGGGTCGGCGGATGCTGGGCAATCAGTGCCGGCGGCAGGTCGAAACGAAAATCCTGTCGTCGCCAGGTACCGGGCCGCGCGGGCGCCAGCCGGGCTTGTCCTTCCCGGTCGAGTCGGTCATCGTGGAACCCCTGCCGACTGGAAAACTCTGAATCATTCATTCCGTTGTCATCACCGTGGATATTGACATGCGTAAAACCCCGCTGATCGCCGCCGTCCTGTATGCCGCCAGCGCGCTGGCCGCCGACCCCGCGCCACCCAACGCCGCCGAGCCCGCCAAGCGACCGGACCTCAGCCACCTCCAGACGGCCCTCGGCGGGGCGGCGCCCGACGGCGTCAACCCGACCGCCATTCCGGGGCTGTATGAGGTGCTGATCGGCGGTCAGGTCCTGTATCTGAGTGAAGACGGCCGGTTCGCGCTACAAGGCGACCTGCTCGACTTGAGCACCCACGACAATTTGACCGAGAACCGCCGCGGCGAATTGCGTGGCAAGGCCATCGAGGCGGTGGGCGAGAATAACATGGTGGTGTTCGCCCCGGAGGGGCCGGCCAAGTACACGGTGACCGTGTTCACCGACATCGACTGCGGCTACTGCCGCAAGATGCACAGTCAGATCGCCGACTACAACAAGGAAGGCATCAAGATGCGCTACCTGATGTTCCCGCGCGAGGGCATCGGTTCCGACTCGTTCGACAAGGCGGTTTCGGTCTGGTGCGCCGATGATCGGCGGGAAGCGATCACCAAGGCCAAGCGCGGCGAGAACATCGAGCGCAAGACCTGCGACAACCCCGTTCAAGCGCAGTATGAGCTGGGTCAGAAGCTGGGAGTGCGAGGCACGCCCAGCATGATTCTGGAGGACGGCACGATGATCCCCGGCTACGTACCGCCCACCCAACTGGCGGAATTGCTGGCGCGGAACAAGGACGCCAAACCGGCTCGGCCCTGAAACGAGTTGGCGTTCGGCCCACCAAGACAAGAGGTTCGCCATGTTCTTCGGCCAGAAAATCCATCCGCTCAATTTCGACGGCCCCGACCGGCTGACAGTCGAGGCCGACACGGTCGAGCTGCGCGGAGCAAACGTCCGGCTGTGGGTCCGTTGCGCCGAGATCGCCGACGGCTGTCTGCGGCTGCGCTTCGAAAATGACCAAGTGACGGATCGACGCCAGCACTCGGACGCCGTGCCACCGGAACACCGGCCGGGCCGACCGGTCGCGCCGCGGCTGGAGCGAGACACGGCGGTGTTCGCGACGGCGACGGGTCGGGCCGAACTGAGCGCGGCCCATCTGCGGCTGGAACTGGCGGGATTTTCGCTGGCGACCGTCACCGGGGGCATCGGCGGCTGCGGCGAGGCGTTGTTGCTCAACTTCGACCTGAGCACCGTGGACGGCTGTTACGGCTTTGGCGAACGCACCAAGCACCTCAACAAGCTGGGCGACAGCGCCGAATATCTCACCGTGGACGTGGTGGCGGTGTTTCGCCATACCTACGCCCGCGACGACTACGATCCGACCTATGTCGCCATCCCCCTGGCGATCCTGCAAAGCGGCGGGCGGTTTCTGGGGCTGTTCTTCGACAATCCCGGCCGGGCGGTCATGGACGCCGGTCAGTCCCAGCCGGGCGAGTTCTGGTATCAGTCATTGGGCGGCAACACCGATCTCTACCTCCTCGCCGGTCCAACCCTGGCCGAGGTGGTGCGACGCCACGCGGCGCTGACCGGCCGGGCGCCACTGCCACCGCCGTGGGCGCTGGGTTACCACCAGTGCCGCTGGAGCTATCGCAACGCGGCGGAACTGCGGGAGCTGGCCGCGCAATTCGCCGCCGCCGACCTGCCGGTCAGCGCGTTGTGGTACGACATCGACTATATGGACGGCTTCCGGCTATTCACCTGGAACCGCGCCGAATTCCCCGATCCCGCCGCCCTGAACCGCGAGTTGAAAGCCGCCGGTATTCACATCGTCGCCATCGTCGACCCCGGCGTCAAGCGTGAGCCGGGCTATGCGGTGTACGACAGCGGTCGAGCGCGCGCGGTGTTCTGCCAGACGGCGAGCGGGCGGGAGTACGTGGGCAAGGTCTGGCCGGGCGATACGGTGTTTCCCGATTTCACCCTGGAAACCACACGCGACTGGTGGGCCGGTTGGCTGGCCGAATTTTTGCGCGACAGCGCGCTGGATGGGGTATGGCTGGACATGAACGACCCCGCCACCGGCTACAGCCGCACCGAGGAAATGCGCTTCGACCATGGTGCCGTTCCCCACGACCGTTATCACAACCAGTACGCGCATTTCATGGCGCTGGCCAGCCGGCAAGCCTGCGAACAGGCCGATCCCGACGGCCGGCCGTTTCTGCTGACCCGCAGCGCCTGCGCCGGCACCCAGCGCCACAGCGCGGTGTGGACCGGCGACAACGCCAGCAACTGGCGACATCTGCGCATGTCGCTACCCTGCTCGCTGAATCTGGGTCTGTCGGGCGTGGCTTTCAACGGCCCGGACGTGGGCGGTTTCATGGACGATGTCAGCGCGGAACTGCTGGTGCGCTGGCATCAGGCCGGTTGCCTGTTCCCGTTCTACCGCAACCACTCCGCCCACTTCACCCGCCGCCAGGAGCCCTGGCAGTTTGGGCCGGCGCCGCTGGCGGCCATTCGTGGCGCGATTCGCACCCGTTATCGATTGCTACCGTACTTGTACCAGTGCTTCTTCGCGCATTGGCGGGACGGCGATCCGATCATCCGCCCGCTGCTCTATCACTATCCCGGACCCGAGTTCAGCGATCTGGACGATCAATATCTGGTGGGCGACGCCCTGTTGGTCGCCCCGATCTTGCACGGCGAGGGTCAGGGTCTGGAATCCATTCGCCATGGCGTCACGGTACAGGAACGGCCGGTGGTGTTACCGCCGGGCTGGTGGTTCGACCTGAATCGAGGGGAATGGCTGAAAGGCGGCCGATCACTGCCCTATGCGGCGACGCTGGACGAACTACCGCTGTTCGCCCGCGACGGGGCGGTGCTGCCGTATTACGCCGGTCCGCTAAAAAACAGCCTCATGGATCTGAGCGCCATTGAGTTGCATCTATTTTGCCGCGACAAGCCGGCGCGATGCGATTACTTCCTGGACGACCGGAAAACGCAGCAATATGCGGACGGCGCTTACGGCGTGGCTCGCATCACGGCGGAAATCGAGGGCGAGCGCTTGCGGGTCGTCATCGTCGAGTCCGGCGACTATCCCACCGATACGGTGCGTTTCAGCCCGGTGGTCTACGGCCACCCGGAATTGCGGGAGCTGGAACTCACGATCAACGGCCGTGCCGCGATCCGGCCGCCACGCCCCAGTCAGCGCGATTGGTTGTGCCGGACTCTCGATGTACAAGCTTGAGCGTACTTTTCGCCCAGATCGGCGATTGTAAGGAACCGACCGGCTTGCGAAGATTGTCGCGCGGGTGGTGACTACCCGATGTCATGGTTTGATGTAAATTATCTGCAGCATTATCGATAGACCGCTTTGGCTTTTTGTCCTCTATTTGCTTACAACTGTCAATTTTATTGATTTTCGTCCTTGCTTCAGAT
>JAGRHI010000321.1:7908-8082 GCA_020445045.1 Candidatus Competibacteraceae bacterium | reverse complement strand
AATTTTAACAGTATCTGGCCGCCGGCAAGGGCGAAATGAAATATCGTGAGTGCTTACCGAACGACTGGGATGACTGCGTCAGAGTCACCCCAGTCGTTCGGTTTTTTTATGCGGACAAAAGGGAACAAGATGCGGAACCATGGCCATAGGTTGCTTGGGGCGTTAGCTATTTTG
>JAGRHI010000321.1:0-7870 GCA_020445045.1 Candidatus Competibacteraceae bacterium | reverse complement strand
TGCTGTTTGGAGGACGACTCGTTCCTTGTTGGGGCTCTGCCTGGGACTGCTGCTCGCGAGCGTGGCGTGGGGACAAGCGGCATCCCCGGAATACCAGATTCTGCTGGACACCGATGACAATCCGGCCACCGGATGCACGGTCGCCACGAGCCAGGGGGATGTGCTCGGTATTGACCAGCGCTTGGTGGTCACGGTCACCCTTGGCACAACGACGGCGACGGTCAGCGGGATACAACTGCAAAACTGCGTCAACGGGACATTCGGTGCGGCCGTTTGGACCAATCCGGGTGGCTGGTTGGTGGGATTGGGCAATGGCACCGACGGCGCGGCGGTCATTGAAGCTTTCCTGCCACTGGCGCAATTGAGTGGCACGGGTCCTGTTCGGGTTGGCGTGATTTCGACGGCGGGCCAGACGCGCGATGCGCTTTTGGTAACGAGCAATGGCCAACCATCGATTCTTTTGCGCGGGAACGGTGCGGGTGGGGACGCGACCGCGATCCCGGTGCTGAATCCACTCACACTGGCGTTACTGGCGGCCTTGTTGGGTGGAGCGCTTCGTTACGGGCGGCGATGGCCGAGGGCGACGCAGTTACTGGTGTTGGTCGTGGCGTTGGCGGGGGCGGGTCTGGTCTGGGCCGCATTGGTACGCGATGGCCAGACGAGTGACTGGGCCGGTGTTCCGCCGTTGGCTACCCAATCCAGCGCGGTGACGGGTCCGGCGCAACTGGTGGCCCTGTATGGAAAAGTTGACGGTGGAAATGTCAACTTCCGCATTGATGCGGGCATCACCATTAATCAAACACCACAGGTCGATGCGGGTACGGATCAAACCGTTACCTTGCCCGCCGGTGCCAGTCTGAATGGCAACGTCACCGATGACGGCTTGCCCAATCCCCCCGGCACGGTCACGGTCACTTGGTCCCAGGACAGCGGTCCCGGTACTGTGACCTTCGGTAGCGCCAATACCCAGGCGACGACCGCTACTTTCTCGGCCGCAGGAAGCTATGTGCTGCGCCTGACCGCCGATGATGGCGAGAAAAACGCTTTTGATACGGTGATGGTCACCGTCAATTCAGCCGGTGGCGGCGGAAGCAATCAAGCGCCACAGGTCGATGCGGGTACGGATCAAACCATTACCTTGCCCGCCGATGCCAGTCTGAGTGGCAACGTCACCGATGACGGTCTGCCCAATCCCCCCGGCACGGTCACGGTCACCTGGTCCCAGGACAGCGGCCCCGGTACGGTGACCTTTGGCAACGCCCATGCCGCCAGCACCACCGCGACGTTTAGCACGGACGGGGTGTATGTCTTGCGCCTGACCGCGAACGACGGCGCATTGCCGGCCAGCGACACGGTGCAGGTGACGGTCAATCCCGCCAGTAGTGGCGGCGGCAATCAGGCCCCGCAGGTCAGCGCGGGCGATCCGCAGACCATCACCCTGCCGGACAGCGCCAATCTGGACGGCACGGTGACCGATGATGGTCTACCTAATCCTCCCGGCGCGGCCACAGTGACGTGGTCCATGGACAGCGGCCCCGGCACGGTGACCTTTGGCGATGCGGCGCAGCAGGACACCACGGCGAGTTTTTCCACGGCGGGCGTTTACGTCTTGCGCTTGACCGCCGATGACGGCGCACTGACGGAATTTGCCACTGTCACCGTCACGGTCAACCCCGAACCGGTCGGTTCGTTGCCCCCCGATCCGAAGACCGTCGCGCCCAAGATCAACGCCACGGTGGCGACCACCGTCTTTGCCGCAACCGAGTTTCTCTACACCGGTACCGATCCGATCCAGACCGGTGTCGCGCCGGGAACCATCGATCCGAAACGCGCCGCCGTGCTGCGCGGGCGAGTGTTGGACAAGCAGAATAATCCGCTGTCCGGTGTGACGCTCACCGTTCTGAATCATCCCGAGTTCGGCCAGACCCTGAGCCGGGCCGATGGCTGGTTTGATTTGGTGGTCAACGGCGGTGGGTACCTGACCCTGAGTTACCAGAAGGCCGGCTATCTGCCCGCGCAACGGCAAGCGAACGTGCCGTGGCAGGACTACGTATTGATGGAAGATGTGGTGCTAATTGCGTTGGACAGTCAAGTGACCACCATTGACTTGGAGGCTAGCGTACCGTTCCAGGTAGCGCGAGGCAGTGTGGTGACCGACACGGATGGCACACGGCAAGCCACCTTGCTGTTCCCCCAAGGCACGACGGCCACCATGACGCTGCCCAATGGAATGGATCAGCCGCTTAGCACCTTGCAGGTACGGGCGACCGAATACACGGTGGGGACTAACGGACCGCAAACCATGCCGGCGGAACTACCGCCGACGAGTGCCTACACCTATGCGGTGGAATTGAACGTGGACGAGGCGATTGCCGCTGGGGCGAAGACCGTTCAGTTCAATCAGCCGATTCCGTTCTACGTCGATAACTTCTTGAACTTCCCGGTCGGGATTCAAGTGCCATTGGCTTACTACGACCGTGAGAAAGCCGCGTGGGTACCTATTGATGATGGGCGGGTGATCAAGATTCTGAGCATCACCAGCGGTGTAGCTCAACTAGATACCACCGGCGACGGGAATGCCGACAACGGCGCGGCCTTGAGCATCACGGTAGCGGAACGACAGCAGATCGCCAGTCTCTACCCCGCCGGCAAGACGCTCTCACGGATGACGGTTACCCATTTCACCCCGCACGATCCCAATTATGGTGTGAGCCCGGTACCAGGTGCTGAACAACCTAAGCAAAATATCACTACTGTTAATACTCCTCCCACTGATACCCCTGATTACAACTGTGGTTCAATTATTGATTGCCAAAATCAAATTCTTGGAGAAGTTTTGCCAGTGGTCGGCACTTCTTATGGTCTGCATTACAGCAATGATAGAACACTTGGCCGCATTAATACGGCTACCATTAATATTCCTTTAAGCGGTACAAGTGTTCCATCTGTTCTTAAGAAGATCGTTTTAGAAATCAGTGTAGCAGGAAGAAAAATTACTCAAGATTTTCCTGCCTCGACCAACCAGAACTATGTCTTTACTTGGGATGGTAAAGATGCTTATGGGCGTACCATACAAGGGCAATGGCCAGCAATAATTAGAATTGGTTATGTTTATGATGGATTTTACAATCTTCCACCCGATGTCGATCAGAGTTTTGGTATTTCCAGCGGTGTGCCCGTTCCAGGAGATGTTTTCGCTCGGAATGGAGCAACGCTTTGGCAAGAACAACAATACAGTGTTGGTGCCTGGGATGCCCGGAGTCAAGGGCTAGGTGGTTGGACCTTAACAGCGCACCACGTTTATGATCCGATAGGCAATGTTCTTTATCAGGGGAATAGCTCACGGCGCAGCACAATAGGTGTAGCCTCTGAAATTATCAATACCGTAACCGGTAGCTTTGGTTATAGCGGCGATCCCGTAAACATGGCGATTGCAGCGGATGGCAGCTTTTATATTGCTGATGAAGCGAATAATCGTATTCGTCAAATAGACTCGGATGGGGTTATTACCACCATAGCTGGAAATGGAAATTATGGCTACAGTGGTGATGGTGGCTTGGCGATTCAAGCGGAGCTTGCTTATCCCTCAGGAATTTCCATAGGGCCAGATGGAAGCCTTTATATCGCAGATTCCAATATCCCAAGTGAATCATCTTTTGGTGGTCGTATTCGTCGGGTGGGAACAGACGGTACAATTACCACTGTGGCAGGAGGCAATCGTGAATGCTATGGTCCAGAAAATGGTGATGGCGGACCAGCGACCCAAGCATCACTTTGTTATCCGGTGGATGTTGCAGTCACACCGGATGGTGTACTCTACATTGCCGAATCATATCGCGTTCGTCGAGTTGGATTAGACGGCATTATTACCACCGTAGCGGGTGGAGGTACGGGTGGTAGCCTTGGCGATGGGGGACCCGCAACCCAAGCTGAACTCGGCTATCTTAGAGGTATCTCGATTGGGCCGGATGGTAGCCTATATATTGCTTCAGACAGCCGAATTCGTCGGGTAGGGCCAGACGGGATTATTACGACAGTCGCGGGCGATGGGTCATACGATTTCGGCGGCGATGGCGGTCCAGCCATTCAGGCAAAACTATCTGGTCCGACCAAAGCGGTACCAGGGCCGGATGGTAGCTTTTATATCGCGGATACCGGTAATCAGCGCATACGTCGCGTGGGGCCGGATGGAACCATCAACACGATTGCTGGCGCGAATGTAGCTGGTTACAGCGGGGATGGTGGCCCTGCGGCGGCAGCGAGGTTGAATGAACCTACCGGGGTGGCTATAGCACCTGATGGTAGTGTTTTAATCGCAGACCGATATAACGAACGCATCCGCCGCATCAGCCCGATTCTGCCAGGCTTTGACTCAAAGGATTTAGCCATTGCCTCCGAAGATGGCCGTCTGCTCTATCGTTTTACCGCTGAAGGTCGCCATCTCAGTACAGTGGATACGCTTACTAAAGCGGTGCTCTACACCTTCGGCTACGACAGCGCCGGGCGGCTGATTTCGATCACCGATGCCGATAACAACGTCACCACCATCGAACGCGACGGCAACGGTAACCCGACGGCCATCGTCGCGCCATTCGGCCAGCGCACCACGCTAACCGTCAACGGCGACGGCTATCTCGTCAGCGTCGCCAACCCGGCGGGTGAAACCCATCAACTCGCCTACACCACCGACGGTTTGTTGACCGCCTTCACAGACCCGAAGGGCAACGCCTCGCAATTCACCTACGACGCCTTGGGCCGCCTGCAACGCGACGCCAACGCCGCCGGTGGCAGCCAAAATCTGGCACGCACCGAACTGGACGACGGCTACACCGTCAACCGCAGCACCGCGCTGAACCGCACCACTACCTACACGGTGGAAGACCTGCCCATCGGCGACCGTCAACGCAAAGTCCGCGCCCCGGACGGCACCGAAACGCTTACTTTGCTCGGCACAAACGGCAGCGCCAAAATCACCGCGCCCGACGGCAGCGTCACCGAAACCCTGGACGGCCCCGATCCACGGTTCGGGATGCAGTCGCCCATCACCACCAGCAGCACCGTCACCGCCGGCGGCCTCACCGCCACCACCAGCAGCGCCGCGACCGTGACCCCGGCGAATCCCACCGATCCGCTCACCTTCACCTCGCTGACTCGTACTGCCACCCTGAACGGGCGCATCACGACCAGCACTTACACCGTATCTACTCGTCGCAATGACACCACTAGCCCCGCCAGCCGGCAAAGCTACTCGATCCTCGACACCAAGGGCCGAGTGATCGAAACCGGCATCACCGGCATCGACCCGGTGCGGATGAGCTACGACGCGCGCGGCCGGCTGATTAGCGTCGCCCAAGGCGCGGGCGCGAACGAGCGCGTCACCAGTTTTAGCTACAACGCCGCCGGCTATCTCGCCAGCGCCACCGATGCTCTCGGCCAAAGTGGCAGCCTGACCTACGATCCTGCTGGTCGGGTGGAGACCCAGACGCTCGCCAACGGCCAAACAATCGACTTCGATTACGACGCCAACGGCAATCTGACCAGCCTTACCCCGCCCGGCCAACCGGCGCACGGCTTCGCCTACAACGCCGTCAACCTCGCCACCACCTACACACCGCCCGCCGTGGCTGGCAGTGGCGCGACCAGCACCACCTACGCCTACAACGCCGACAAGCAGGTCACGCAAATCACCCGACCCGACGGCGGCGTGCTCGATTACGGCTACGACAGCGCCGGACGACTCAGCACCCTGAGCATTCCCGCCGGCCAGTACGGCTACAGCTACAACGGCGTTGGCAAGCTCGACAGCATCACCGCTCCCAGCGGCGGCACACTCGATTACGCCTACAGCGGTGCGCTGCTGACTGGTGTCACCTGGAGCGGCCCGATGGCCGGTAGCGTCGGCTACGGCTACGACACGGATTTCCGGGTCAATGCGATCACCGTCAACGGCGCGAATCCGGTCAGCTACCAATACGACGCCGACAGCTTGCTGACCCGCGCCAGTTTCGGCTCGGTCAATCTGAATCTCACCCGCAGCAGCCAGAACGGCCTGCTCACTGGTACGACTCTGAGCAGTGCGACTGAGAGCTACAGCTACAACAGCTTCGGCGAAGTCAGTGCCTACACCGGTAAATACAGCAGCACCAACCTGCTGGCGTTCACCTATACCCGCGACAAGCTGGGGCGGATCACCCAAAAAGCCGAAACCGTCCAGGGTGTGACCACGACCTACGACTATGCCTACGACACCATCGGCCAATTGGTTGAGGTCAAGCAGAACGGCAGCAGCATCGCGACCTACAGCTACGACGCCAACGGCAACCGGCTGAGCAAGACCGGCCCCGGCATCAACGAAACCGGCACCTACGACGCGCAAGACCGGATGCTGAGCTACGCCGGCGCGACCTACGGCTACACCGCTAACGGCGAACTGCAAAGCAAGGTTCAGAGCGGCCAGACCACGAGCTACAGCTACGACGCGCTGGGCAATCTGCGCCAAGTCACGCTACCGGGCGGCACGCAGATCGAATACCTGATCGACGGTCAGAATCGGCGGATTGGTAAGAAGGTCAACGACGCATTGGTGCAAGGCTTCCTGTATCAAGGCCAGTTGCAACCCGCCGCCGAACTCGACGGCAGCGGCAACGTGGTCAGCCGGTTCGTCTACGCCACCGGCGTCAATGTGCCTGATTATTTGATCAAGGGCGGCGTGACGTATCGTATCCTCAAGGATCATCTCGGCAGCCCGCGCCTCGTGGTGGACATCGCGACCGGCACCATCGCCCAGCGGATGGATTTCGACGAATACGGGAAGGTGCTGGCGGATAGCAATCCGGGGTTCCAGCCGTTCGGGTTTGCGGGTGGGATTTATGATCGAGACACCGGATTAGTCCGGTTTGGCGCGCGGGATTATGAGGCCGGGAGTGGAAGGTGGATGAGTAAGGATGTGATTGGAATGGCAGGTGGCATTAACAAATACCTGTATGCTGCGGCTGACCCAAATTCGTATAGTGATATTTATGGTTTTGCGCCTGGTGATTCATATTCCACACTGGAATTGGCAGCGAAAGCGGCGCTTACAGATGCTTGGAATGCTACTTTGAAGGACAGAAGAGAGTACGGTGGATTTATCTACCGAAAAGGTGATGGAACCTATTCCTACCAAACTCCTGTGCGTGGAACAGATAAAAAGGTTTTGGGGAAAGATAAGTACGCCGGATTAATAAGAGAGGGGCTTATTCATTGTGAACCTGCCGGTTCATTTCATACTCATCCGCCAGGAAGTTTTGACATAGAGTATCGTTTTTCTCCTACTGATATGGCGACCGCCGATAAGCTTGCACTAACTGAGTTCTTGAGGACTTCAGATGGTGACTTGAAGTATGTACCAAGAAAGCGGATACCTGGGTGGGAGATTGCTGATTGGTTCCCCTTAGCCAGCGAATTTGATTTTAGGGTTCTCTTTCAGCAAGGAGCAGAGAGATTTTGATCTGGGTACCCCGGTACGACGGGTTAGCGCGTAGGGCGGGTTAGCGAAGTGTAACCCGCCGATTCCGTGGGACTTCCCCAAAGGCGGGTTACGGGCTGACGCCCTAACCCGCCCTACGGTTTGCCTTTTACTTGGGCGGCGAATGCGGCAAACTCTCTGCCATGCCTCACTACGTCCGCGCCTATGTCCCCGGTGGATCCTACTTTTTCACGGTCGCCCTCTTGGAACGCCACCGTTGCCTGCTCACGGAACACGTTGACGCCTTGCGCGCCGCCTTTGTTTCTGTGCGGCGGCAGCGACCGTTTCACATCGGCGCTATCGTCGTCCTCCCTGATCATCTGCATTGCCTGTGGACTTTGCCGCCGGACGATGCGGACTACT
>JAGRHI010000320.1 GCA_020445045.1 Candidatus Competibacteraceae bacterium | reverse complement strand
TCAGTCCGCATAATCCGCGTCCCTGCTTACGCGCCCGTAGCTCAGTTGGATAGAGTACCTGGCTACGAACCAGGTGGTCGGGAGTTCGAATCTCTCCGGGCGCGCCAAATCAGCCAAAGCCCAGGCAATCTTGCCTGGGCTTTTTGTTTGGGTCCTTGGAACTGGGCGAAATGTGGACTTTGGTGATCCATCCCCGACATGGGATGGTTTGGCCGTGACTGGCCTTGTATCGGTGTGCCCGCCAGATCGTGGCCCACGCCCTGGAACCGCGCGACGATGCCACCGCCCGTCTTTTTTGACCCGCATCCTTCTTGCTCATGGCCAAGAGCCCTTTTATACCGAGTGCCAATGTGTTGGCCCTTGTCCAGCGGCAAGTCGCTTATTCGAGGCGTGGCGGCACCAACCGCATTGGACGGTTCGACAGCGCTCTACGTCAGTGCCTCGGACGGCTAGTCCGTAAAACGCTTTTATTTTCTAGAAATCCACGAAATTGTCATTCGTTTCTTCTCTCATATCATTATAATTGAGAACGGTTATTATAATTCGGTCCATTACCAAAATGGAGTTTGACGAGCTCCTTGTTCTTCTTTCGTGGGTCGCATTAATATTGATGCGATTATTCTGTATTAAGTTACTCCTTATATAGAAATCGATTTATCGGTTGCATTGAATGCATGAGAAAGATTGCGATAAATTAACGAGACTTCATGGTTGAGTTTCATTGAATTGATAAAACGAAGCGGATCTGATCAAGTAGAAACGATAAGACAGGTCGAGCGAGTGATAATCGTCTTGAATCGAGAACGACGAAATCCTTGTCTACCATAAGAGATCCGGTTTCCGGCCTTTGCGGAGGGAGTCAAAGTCGGATGCTCAAAGGCCTGATTGGATAAACCGTTAGAAGCGATGTCGGGGAGGATAGGCGTGGCGGCGAGGATGAAGATTGCAGGATAGGGCTGGCCTGCATGTTTATCCCTGTAATGGCCAACCGGCATGTTACAATGAACAACTTTAAAATGGGCAGGCACGCGGACGGCGGCAATAGCGATTGATGAACATCGAACAATCCATCATCAAGGGGTGCGAGCGGTTGGATGTACGGTTACTGGCGGGCACTGGCGCGCGACTGGCGGTTTTTCTAAGCTTGCTGGAGCGCTGGAACCACGCCTATAACCTTACCGCCGTGCGTGATCCAAAGGCGATGGTGGTCCGGCATGTGCTGGACAGCCTGTCGATTTTGCCCTGGCTGGAAGGCAGGCGGGTGCTGGATGTAGGCAGTGGCGCCGGCTTGCCAGGTATCCCGCTGGCGATCGTCCGGCCGGATTACGAATTTGTCCTGTTGGATAGCAACGGCAAACGTACCCGCTTCATGAATCAGGTCGTCGTCGAACTGAAACTGGCGAACGTGAGCGTGGTACGCAGCCGGATCGAGGACTATCGACCGGCGATATTAATGAACAGTGTAGTGTCGCGCGCTTTCGCTACCCTGGCGGAGATGGTGGCGGAAGCCGGGCGGTTGTGCGTGCCTGAGGGCCGGTTGTTGGCGATGAAAGGTGTTTTCCCCGATGACGAGTTGGCCTGCTTGCCGCCTGGCTATAGTGTGGTCGGCGTTTACCCGCTGCGAGTCCCGGATCTGGATGCCGAACGCCATCTGGTTCATTTGACCCCCGCCTGCCGAGATTGAATTCGCTACATCCATGGCCACCATTATTGCTATTGCCAATCAAAAGGGCGGAGTCGGCAAAACGACCACCGCCGTCAATCTGGCCGCTTGTCTGGCCGCGCTGCGGCAAAACGTGCTGCTGGTCGATCTCGATCCTCAGGGTAACGCCACCATGGGCTGTGGAGTGGATAAGCACGCCGTCACCGCCACCAGCTATGACGTGCTGTTGGGCGAAGCCACCCTGACCGAAGCCCTGCGGTGGATCGAAAAAGCGCAGATACAACTATTGCCGGCCAACGGTGACCTGACCGCCGCCGAGGTCAACCTGCTGAAAACGGATAATGCCCCGAACCGCTTGCGCGACGCTCTCGCCCCGGTGGCATGGAACTTCGATGTGATTTTGATCGATTGCCCGCCGTCGCTGAACATGCTGACCGTCAATGCGCTGACCGCCGCTCAATCGGTCATCGTCCCCGTTCAATGCGAATACTACGCGCTGGAAGGCTTGTCGGCGTTGCTCGATACCATTGAAAAAGTGCGCCGCTCCACCAACCCTGGTTTGCGCATCGAGGGAGTGGTGCGGACCATGTTCGACCCGCGCAACCGGCTGGCCAATGATGTGTCCGCCCAGATCGTCGAGCACTTCGGCCAGGTGGTGTTCGAGACGCTGGTTCCTCGCAACGTGCGTTTGGCCGAAGCTCCCAGCTACGGTCTGCCGATCATCCATTACGACGACAGCTCGCGCGGCGCGCAAAGCTACCGGGACCTGGCGCGGGAATTGAGGAAACGGTTGCGGCGATCCGTCGCTCCCGCAATGAAGGAGGCGGGCGCATGATCAAGAGGAAAGGTGGTCTGGGTCGGGGTCTGGACGTCCTACTGGGCGCGGCACGCGGTGAGGCGCCGCCCGATCCGCCGCCGGCCGAAACCCTGCGACAGTTACCAGTCGAACGAATCCGCCGGGGGCGTTACCAGCCGCGACTGGACCTGCGCGAGGATACCCTGCGGGACTTGGCCGAATCCATCCGTGCCCAAGGGGTGGTGCAGCCGTTGTTGGTGCGGCCGCTGGGAGAGGATTGTTACGAACTGATCGCCGGCGAGCGGCGCTGGCGGGCGGCGCGGCTCGCCGGTTTGCGCGAAGTACCGGCCGTGATCCGCGAGGTGCCGGATCAGGCGGCCATCGCCGTGGCCCTGATCGAGAACATCCAGCGCGAGGATCTCAATCCCCTGGAGGAGGCCGCTGCCCTCCAGCGGTTGGCCGCGGAATTCGCGCTGACCCACCAGCAGGCCGCCGAAGCGGTGGGGAGGTCGCGGGCGGCGGTCAGCAACTTGTTACGGCTGTTGGAATTGACCGAGGAAGTGCAGCAGTTGGTCAGGGAACGCAAGCTGGACATGGGGCACGCGCGCGCGCTGCTGCCGTTGTCGCCTCCCCTGCAGCGAGAGGCCGCCCATCAAGTGTTGCTGCGCGGGCTGTCGGCGCGGGAGACCGAGAGTCTGGCGCGCCGCTTACGGCAGTCCGTCATCGCGCCGTCCCCGCCGACGAAGCCGCCCGATCCCGACCTGCGCCGGCTGCAAGACAATTTGTCGGAGCGGCTGTGCGCACGGGTACAGGTACGGCACAATGCTTCTGGCAAGGGGCGAGTGGTGATCCACTACAACTCGCTGGACGAGTTGGATGGCATCATTACCCGCGTTAAATAATGTGGTAATTTTCGTTGACCCCGATACGGTAAATTCCCTATAATTCGTGCCACTCCGCGCTGTTGGGGAAAGGCCGGGGCGGCGGATGCCGAGAAGGCGTCGGCGCCGCGTGGAGAAAAGAATTTCATAATCAGAACAGACTAATAATTGAATCACTTTAAAGATGCCCGGCGCACTGCGGTATCTAGACAATTAGAACCAATGCGAACCATGGGCGCAAAACAGGTCACCCGAAAAATTATTATCATCCAACTGCTCGTCACGCTGTTGGCCGCTATTGTTTCATTTGCCTTCAACAGCCTTCAGGCCGCTTACTCCGCATTGGTCGGAGGCGGTATCAGCACTGTTGCCACCCTGTATTTTGCCAGTAAGGTCTTTGCGGTCCGTATTGGCGCACCCGCCGCTAAAATCGCCCGCGCGTTCTATGTGGGCGAAGTCGTCAAGATGCTGCTGACGGTTGTTCTGTTGAGCATCGCCTTGCTCTGGTTCGATGTTTCACCCCTTCCGCTCTTGCTGGCGTATATGGCGGCGCTGATGGCGTACTGGCTGGCATTACCCTTCACATACGACGCTTCGGTGAGGACGCTATGAGCGAAAGTGGTCATTCCGCAACAGGGTACATCGTCCACCATTTGACCAATCTCAAGATTGGTGAAGGGTTTTGGGCGGTTCATATCGACACCCTGTTTTTTTCGGCCAGTCTAGGGGCACTATTCCTGTGGCTGTTCATGAAAGCCGCGAAATCGGCTACCAGTGACGTGCCAGGGCCGTTACAGAATTTCTGCGAAATCATGGTCGATTTTGTCGATACTCAGGTTAAGGATTCGTTTCACGGTCGTAATCCAGTGATCGCCCCGCTGGCGCTGACCATCTTTGTCTGGGTATTCCTGTGGAACGCCATGGATTTGGTGCCGGTGGATCTCTTGCCCTCCATCGCCAGTCTATTCGGCATCCATTATCTGCGCACGGTGCCGTCCACCGATCTGAATTCGACGTTCGGCATGTCGATCTCGGTGTTGCTGCTGGTGTATTACTACAGCATCAAGGTCAAGGGTCCAGTGCATTTCACGATGGAGGTATTGACCCATCCCTTCGGTAAGTGGCTCATGCCCTTCAATCTGTTGTTGCGGATTGTCGAGGATTTGGCCAAGCCCATTTCGCTCGGCCTGCGTTTGTTCGGTAACCTCTACGCCGGCGAGCTGATTTTCATTCTGATCGCACTGTTGCCCTGGTGGATTCAGTTTACGTTGGGTTGGCCGTGGGCGGTGTTCCACATCCTCGTCATCACCCTGCAAGCATTCATCTTCATGGTGCTGACCATCGTCTATCTCAGCATGGCGCATGAGGATCACTAAGCGGATCGTTTCGGAGCCGACCCCTTCCCGCGACAGGGGCGGTTTCGCCAACCAAAACCGGTTTTTTACCACACCCCAACCTCTAAACGGGAGACAATAATGGAAGCTGCAAGCCTGATTGCCAACGTGCAGGGTATGACCGTTATCGCCGTGGCGCTGATTCTGGGTCTGGGCGCGCTGGGAACCGCCATCGGTTTTGCCCTGCTGGGCGGCAAGTTTCTGGAAGGCGCCGCGCGTCAGCCGGAAATGATCCCCGCGTTGCAGGTCAAGATGTTCATCGTCGCCGGTTTGCTCGACGCGGTGACCATGATCGGCGTCGGTATCGCGCTGTTCTTCACCTTCGCCAACCCGTTCCTCGGCCCAGTGCAGCAGGCTCTGAGCCATTGATCTTCAGGGCTTTCAACAATACGCCAATCCGTATAGCTGAGGAGGTAACCGCGTGAACTTCAATGCCACGCTTATTGGGCAGATGATCACGTTCGGCCTTCTGGTGCTGTTTACCATGAAGTATGTGTGGCCGCCGATCATCCAGGCCATGCAGGATCGCCAGAAGCGTATCGCCGACGGCTTGGCCTCCGCCGAGCGCGGTGTCCACGAGCAGGAACTGGCTCAGGCCAAGGCCGCGCAGATGCTCAAGGAAGCCAAACAGCAAGCCGCTGACATCGTTGCCCAAGCCAACAAGCGCGCCAACGAAATCATCGAGCAATCGAAACTGGATGCTCGCACCGAGGGCAGCCGCCAGCTCGCCGCGGCACAAGCGGAGATCGAACAGGAGATCAACCGTGCCCGCGAGCAACTCCGCGGCCAAGTGGTCAATCTCGCCGTCGCCGGCGCTGGCAAGATTCTCAAGCGCGAGGTTGACGAGGCAGCCAACGCTGCCATGCTGGATGACCTGGTCGCGCAGCTCTAACCACACGGACCACGCCAATGGCTGAAACGACAACCGTCGTCCGACCCACCGCCGCCGCTCGGCCTTACGCCCGCGCCGCGTTCGAGGACGCACAAGCCGCGCAGGAATTGCCGCTTTGGTCCGAGCTTTTGCGGGTGGCCGCCGCCATCACGGCCGATCCCACCCTGCACCGCTTGCTGGGGCCTTGGAACCCCGTGCTGCGTGGCGAGCAGAAAGCTGATTTGGTCGGGGGGTTATGCCGCGACGTCCGCGGCGGCGTGGAAGCGCCGGACGCATTCATCACCTTCCTTAAGGTGTTGGCCGAGAATCATCGCCTGCACCAACTTCCCAGTATTGCCGTTCTGTTCGAGCGGTTGCGCGCGGAGGCGGAAAGCACCGTTCACGCCGAGCTTGTCAGTGCCGCCGCCGTGACCGCCGCCCAGCGCAAGATCGTGATCAAGGCGCTTAAGGCGAGGTTCAAGCGCGATATTGTGCTGAACTGCAAGCAAGATGAGTCGCTGATCGCGGGCGCGGTGATTCGAATCGGCGATCTAGTGATCGACGGTTCGGCGCGCGGCCGGCTGGACAAACTCGCCACGGCCTTAAGCCAGTAGGGGGAAAACCGTTTTATGCAACTCAAACCATCCGAAATCAGCGATCTGATTCGGCAGCGCCTGCAAGGTTACCAGGCGACCGCCGAAGCCCGCACGGAAGGCACCATCGTCAGCTTGGCCGACGGCATTGCCCGGATTTATGGCCTCGACAACGCGATGCAGGGTGAAATGATCGAGTTCCCGTCACC
>JAGRHI010000041.1:3692-4201 GCA_020445045.1 Candidatus Competibacteraceae bacterium | reverse complement strand
ACCTCAAGGCCGGTTTTCCCGGCAAGCGGGCCGCCGCCATCGCCAAACTGCCGGAGTTCGATCAACTGCGCGCCGCCGGCCGCGATCTGAAGAACCACGTGCTGGAGCATCTGGATTTCTACCTGGAACGGTTCGAAGCCAAGGTGATCGAGCAGGGCGGCCAGGTCCACTGGGCGCGCGACGCCGCCGAGGCCCGACAGATCGTGCTCGACATTTGCCGTTCGGTCGCCGCCCGGCGGGTGACCAAGGGCAAGAGCATGATCAGCGAGGAAATCGGCCTGAACGAATTCCTCGAAGCCCACGGCATCCAGCCGGTGGAAACCGATCTGGGCGAGTACATCATTCNNNCGAGCATCCCAGCCACATCATCGCTCCGGCCATCCACCTCAATCGCGATCAGGTGGCCGACGCTTTTCATGCCCATCACGGCCCCTACGGCTTCACCGAACGCAACGAGGAACCGCGGGCGTTGATGAACGAGGCTCGCCAGGTGTTGCGCCAGCAATTCC
>JAGRHI010000041.1:1529-3531 GCA_020445045.1 Candidatus Competibacteraceae bacterium | reverse complement strand
GGAAGACGTCAGCACCTTGACCCGGCTGCTGACCCGTTCCGCCACCGGCCAGGAGATCACCGTCTACACCACCTTTTCCAGCGGACCGCGCCGCCCGGACGATCTGGACGGCCCGGAACAGTTTCACGTGGTGCTGCTGGACAATGGCCGTAGCGGCATGTTGGGCGGCGAGTTCCAGGACATGCTGCGCTGCATCCGTTGTTCGGCCTGCATGAATCATTGCCCGGTGTATGGCGCCATCGGCGGCCACGCCTACGGCTGGGTCTATCCGGGACCGATGGGGTCGGTGCTGACCCCGCAACTGATCGGCATCGACGCCGCCGGCCAGTTGCCGAACGCCTCCACGTTCTGCGGTCGCTGCGAGGAAGTGTGCCCGATGCATATCCCGCTGCCGAAGATGATGCGCCACTGGCGCGAACGGGAGTTCGAACGCCATTTGTCGCCAGCGGCGGTCCGTTTTGGTTTGGGCGCATGGGTCTTTTTCGCCAAACGGCCGCAGTTGTACCGAATCGCCGCCGGTTTCGGTGCCTGGCTGCTGCGGCGGCTGGGCGGCCGGAAGGGACGGATCAAACGCCTGCCGCTGGCGGGCGGCTGGACCGCCTGGCGCGATCTACCCGTTCCCCAGGGCCGAACCTTCCAACAGCAATGGGCGACCCGCCAGGGAGCACGGCCATGAGCGACGCGCGCGAACAGATTCTGAATACGCTCCGGCGGGGTTTGCAACGCGGTCCCGTGGCGGGCGAGCGGCGGGCGGAGCTGGAAGCGCGGCTGGCGCATCCGCCGCGCAATGTGATTCCGGCGCGCGCGTTGTGTCCGCACTTCGAACAGGTGGATTTGTTCATGCGGATGGCTCGGAACGCGGCGGCGACCGTGGACCCGGTGACTCATCCAGCGGATGTGCCGGTGGCGGTGTCGGCGTTCCTGGATTGCGAAGGGTTGCCCGCTGAACGGGTGATCATGGCGCCGGACCCGGAACTAGCGGCGCTGCCGTGGACTCTCCATATCGAACGCCGCGCGGCGGTGGATGGTGACAAGACCAGCGTGTCGCTCGCCTTCGCCGGCATCGCCGAGACCGGCACGCTGGTGCTGTTGTCCGGACCGCACAGTCCGACCACGCTGAATTTCCTGCCGGACACGCACATCGTGGTGTTGCGCGCCGACCGCATCGTCGGCGCCTACGAGGACGCCTGGGACCTGCTGCGCGCGCGTGGCCAGGGGATGCCGCGCACGGTCAATTTCATCACGGGTCCTTCGCGCAGCGCCGACATCGAGCAAACCGTGCAGATGGGCGCGCATGGTCCGCTCCGGCTGCATGTGGTGCTGGTGGGTGGCTGAACGGCGCCACGGGGCGGGCGGGAATGCCGGCCGAGGCGTGAATTAGTCAAACCGCGTGGATCGTGTTAAAGTCATCGCCAAGTTTGTCGCGGCGCGGTCCGGTGCGCGCCCCGAGGTTCCAGCCGTTCCTCTCGGAATTGTCGCCCGCGGGTTTTCCGATTCCCGTTCCTCCCGCAAACCTGTCGTGGTCCACCCCTTGGCTGGGCGCGCCTCGATCACCCTCAATCTCATTATCATTCTGCCTGGACCGGTTCCATGCGCCGTGCGTGGGCAGGCGGATTCAGGAGTATTCAATGCCGTTTGCTTCTCTTGGCCTGGTCGATGACCTGGCGCGCGCCGTTGCCGCCCGGGGTTACACCACGCCAACCCCTATTCAAGCCCAAGCGATTCCCGCCATCCTGGCGGGGCGCGACCTACTCGCCGCCGCTCAGACCGGTACCGGCAAGACCGCCGCGTTCACCCTGCCGTTGTTGCAGCGCCTGCAAACCCGCCCCGAAACGCGGGTGCCGGCCGGCCGGCCGCGCGCCCTGGTGCTGGCCCCAACCCGCGAATTGGCCGCCCAGGTCGCCGACAGCGTGCGCGTCTACGGCCGGCATGTCGCGCCGCGCACCGCGCTGGTGGTCGGCGGCGTCAGCATGAAGCCTCAGTGCGACGCGCTGCGGCGCGG
>JAGRHI010000041.1:0-1415 GCA_020445045.1 Candidatus Competibacteraceae bacterium | reverse complement strand
CGACCGCATGTTGGATCTGGGCTTCCTGCCGGCGATCCGCCGCCTGCTGGCGCTGCTGCCCCGGCGGCGGCAAACCCTGCTGTTTTCGGCCACCTTCGCCGATCCGATCCGCCAGTTGGCCGGCGATTTCCTGCGCCAGCCGGCGGTGATCGACGTGGCCCCGCGCAACGCGCCCGCCGACCTGGTGGAGCAGCAGGTGCATCCGGTGGAGCAGACCGACAAAGCCGCGTTGCTCGGGCGCCTGCTGAGCGCCGGCGGGCGGGATGCGACCCTGGTGTTCACTCGCACCAAGCACGGCGCCGACCGGTTGAGCCGCCAGCTCGAACGGCAAGGTATCCGTACCGCCGCCCTGCACGGCAATAAGAGTCAGTCGGCCCGTACCCGCGCCCTGGACGATTTCAAGCAAGGCCGGATTCAGGTGCTGGTCGCCACCGATATCGCCGCTCGCGGTCTGGACATCGTCCAATTGCCGCGAGTGGTGAATTACGAACTGCCGCACGTGCCCGAGGATTATGTCCATCGCATCGGCCGCACTGGCCGCGCTGGCCACGCCGGCTTGGCGATTTCGCTGGTCAGCGAGGACGAGATGCCGCGTCTGCACGCCATCCAGCGGCTGCTGGGGCGCAAATTGCCATCGTCGGTGGTCGAAGGCTTCGAGCCCAGCCCCGCGAAACGGGCGCGGGCACCGGTTGCGGCCTCTCGGACCGGCGCGCGCCACCACCACGCTCATCGTGCCGCTGGGGCCGCGCCGACCGGGGAACGACCGACCGCTCACCGACCCACCCGCCCGGAAACGACGGCGCACGATGCGTCCCGGCGGCGCAATAATAAAGCTCATCATCAGACCCGGCGGGTCGCAACCACAGGAGACCGTGCATGAAAACCGTCTTCATCGGTAATCTACCCTCGGATACCACCGATCAAGAAGTCACTGATATGTTTACAGCCTACGGGCGGGTTCACGGACTCCGGCTGACGCGGGATGTCTTTTCCGGCCTGTGCCGTGGCTTCGGCTTCGTCAAGATGGAAGGCCACGAGGCCCGCGCCGCGATCAGCGCGCTCAATGGCCAGGAACTACGCGGCCAGCGCCTGAAGGTCAACGAAGAGCGGGCGCAGGGTGCGCGCGGCGGGCGCCATCGCTAGCGGACATTCACGCGGAACTGGCCGTCGCGCCGGTTGAGGCCAGCGCTTCCGCCAGCCGGTGGAGGCGTGGATAGTCGGGTTTGCTGCGGAACTAACGGGGTGACGGATAAGCTGCGAGGACGGAAAAGCCGAAGGCTTTGACGGCCGATGTCGGCTTGATCCGCGTGGTTGTGCGGCGCGGAGCGCCAAGCAACCATGTGGTTTGATGTTAGGCGGCGGTTTGCAGTGACAGGCAGTAGAACTTGGTGTCTACCGACATGACCGGGAACGAG
>JAGRHI010000319.1 GCA_020445045.1 Candidatus Competibacteraceae bacterium | reverse complement strand
TCCACCGCCAGCATGGCCCGCTTGATGATGTCGGCGGCGGTACCCTGCATCGGCGCGTTGATGGCGGCCCGTTCCGCTGCTTGCCGGAGCTGTGGGTTGCGGGCTCGGATGTCCGATAAATACAGCCGGCGGCCGAACACCGTCTCCACGTAACCCCGCTCGGCGGCCAAGCGCCGGGTGTTTTCCATGTAGGCCTTGACGCCGGGATAGCGGGCGAAATAACGATCCACGTAATCCTTCGCCGCGCCGCGTTCGATGCCGAGTTGCTGGGCCAATCCGAACGCCGACATGCCGTAGATCAGCCCGAAATTGATGGCCTTGGCGCTACGCCGCTGCTCGGCGCTGACGCCTTCCACCGCCACGCCGAACACTTCGGCGGCGGTGGCGCGATGCACGTCGACGCCAGCGGCGAACGCGCGCAGCAAGCCGTCGTCACCGGACAGGTGGGCCATGATCCGCAGTTCGATTTGCGAATAATCCGCCGCCAGCATCACCCAACCCGGTTCCGGCACGAAGGCTTGCCGGATGCGCCGCCCTTCCGCGGTGCGGATCGGGATGTTCTGCAAATTGGGATCGGAAGACGACAAGCGGCCGGTGCTGGCCACGGCCTGATGATAGGAGGTGTGGACCCGGCCGGTATGCGGATTCATCTGCTCGGGCAACCGGTCGGTATAGGTCGATTTCAGTTTGCTCAGCGCCCGATATTCCAGAATCACCTTTGGCAACGGATAGTTCAGCGCCAGTTCCTGCAACACGTCCTCGGCGGTGGATGCCTGGCCGGTCGCGGTCTTTTTGCCCACCGGCAATCCCATCCGCTCGAACAGAATCGCCTGCAATTGCTTGGGCGACCCCAGATTGAACCGCTCGCCAGCCAAATCGTGGGCTTGCTGTTCCAATTCCCACAAGCGTTTGGCGAGTTCGCCGCTCTGCTGGCGCAACGCCGCCGCGTCCACTCGCACCCCAATCCGCTCCATCCGCGCCAGCACGTCGATCAGCGGAATCTCCAGTTCCTCATACAGCCGCCGCAAGCCCGGTTCCCGTTCCAGCCGCGGCCACAGACAGCGATGCAACCGTAAGGTCACGTCGGCATCCTCGGCCGCGTAGGGTCCGGCCTGTTCCAGCGCCACCTGATTGAAAGTCAACTGTTTGGCGCCCTTCCCCGCCACATCCTCAAAGTGGATGGTGCGCAGCTTCAGATGCCGCTCCGCCAGCGAATCCATGTCGTGGCGGGCGGTGGAATCCAGCACGTAGGACTCCAGCAGGGTGTCGTGCCGGATGCCGCGCAGCGCGATACCGTGATTGGCGAGCACATGCGAATCGTACTTGAGATGCTGGCCCAACTTGGGCCGCGCCGGGTCCTCCAGCAGCGGGCTCAATCGTTCCAACACCCATTCGCGATTCAACTGTTCCGGGGCACCGGGATAATCGTGCGCCAAGGGCACATAGGCGGCTTCGCGCGGATTCACCGCGAAGGACACGCCGACGATCCGCGCGTCCAGATAATTCAGGCTGGTGGTTTCGGTATCGAAGGCGAACAAATCCGCCGCCCGCAAGCGCGTCAGCCACTCCTCGAACGTTGGCCGCTCCAGGACGAGTTGATAGGTCACCGGTTCAGCGGGGGTTTCCTGAAAATCGAGGGCCGGCTGAGTCGGCGCCGGCACCGGATTGGCGTGCGGGTTGGACGACAAGTCTCGTAACCAGGCGCGGAATTCAAGGCGCTCGTACAACGCCCGCAGCGTGGCGGTATCGGGCGGCGCGGGCCGCAGCTCCTCAAACGTAATGGGCAGCGCGACCTGACAATCCAGGGTCGCCAGTTGCCGCGACAGTGGCAATTGTTCCAAACCGGCGCGCAGTTTGTCGCCGATCTTGCCGGTGATGGCGGCGGCATCGGCGACCAGCGCATCCAGCGAACCGTATCGACGCAACCACTTGGCGGCGGTCACCGGTCCAACACCCGCAACACCGGGAATGTTGTCGGACGTATCGCCGACCAAGGCCAGCCAATCGACGATCAGCGCCGGCGGTACGCCGAACTTTTGTTCCACGCCGGCCACGTCGGTCAGCAGATTTTTCATGGTATCCAGCATGCGCACCTGTTCGCTCACCAACTGCGTCAGATCCTTGTCGCCGCTGACGATCAACACCGGCAAGCCCTTGGCGGTCGCCTGCTTGGTCAAGGTGCCGATCACGTCGTCGGCCTCGACCCCCGCCACCTGCAACAGCGGTAATCCCAAGGCGCGAATGCAGGCGTGCAAAGGTTCGATCTGTTGGACCAGCAGCGGGTCCATGGGTGGCCGATGCGCCTTGTAATCGGCGAATTGCTCGTGACGGAACGTCTTGCCGGGCGCGTCGAACACCACGGCCAGATAGTCCGGGCGGTAGTCGGCCAACAAGCGGCGCAGCATGTTCAACACCCCGTACAAGGCGCCGGTCGGTTCGCCCGTCTTGGTGCTCAACGCCGGCAGGGCGTTGAAAGCCCGGTGCAACCAGGACGAACCATCCACCAGCACACAAGGATTGGACGCAGTCATCGATACTCGTTCTCCGTTATTTGCTCGACCGCCGGCCTTGGCGCCGTAAGTGGTCGATCGCGTGCAATTGCGCCGTGGCCTCCGCCAACGTCCTCGCGCACTCCATATTGCTCAAACATTGCAGCAACGAGCAGCGAGCCGCTTCGCGGGCGCGAACGGCGGCGGCTTCGTCGAGATTGGCGGCATTTTCGGCATAATCGGCCAACACCGTGACCACCTGCGGCTGGACTTCCAGCAGTCCGCTGGAGATGTAGAACACTTGCGTTTCCTCCGATGACAGCCGTACCCGCACCTGCCCAGGTTTCAAGCGCGCCAAGAACGGACTGTGCCCCGGCAGAATGCCGACCTCGCCCAGCTCCGCCGTCGCCACCACCATCTCGGCCAGCCCGGAAAACAGTTCTTTCTCCGCGCTGACGATATCCACATGCACCTTGATCGCCATACCGCCCTCATTCCACCCGATGCCGCCATCATCATGGCTGATTGATCATGCTGGCCAGACAAGCGGCGCCGAAACCGTTGTCGATATTGACCACCCCCACGCCGCCGGCGCACGACGTCAACATGCCCAACAATGCCGCCAAGCCGTCGAAACTAGCGCCGTAGCCGACGCTGGTCGGCACCGCGATGACCGGACGAGCCACCAAGCCCGCCACCACGCTGGCCAAGGCCCCTTCCATGCCAGCGACCACGATCACGACCCGCGCGGCTCGAATCGACTCCAATCGCGCCAGCAGGCGATGCAAGCCGGCCACGCCCACATCGTTGAGGCGCTCGATACGGTTGCCGAACGATAACGCGGTTTCGGCCGCCTCCTCCGCCACCGCCAAATCGGAGGTGCCGGCGGTGACGATCGCGATATGGCCGTCGGTCAAGGATCGGGGGAAACGCTGCACGACGACGATACGCCCCAAGGCGTTATAACGGGCGTCGGGACACAATTCCGTGATCGCGTCGGCCATCTCCGCCGTGGCGCGCGTGGCCAAAATGGTGCTGTCTCCCTCCAGCATGGCGGCCACGATGGTCTTGATCTGCGCGACGGTCTTGCCCGCGCAGTAGATCACCTCGGGCTGGCCACGCCGCAGTTCGCGGTGATTGTCGAGCACCGCTTCGCCCAGATCGCGAAACGGCAGATCCCGCAATCGGTCGATTGCGCCATCCACCGCCAATTCACCGGAGCGAACCTGTTCCAGCAGCAGGCGCAAGGAGGCTTCGTTCACCACCACCCTCGATGGGTCAATGTAGCCCCATTGTGTTGCTGACGACATTTCATATACATTCCGAACCATCTCGCTGGACGCCCGCGTCCAATTCCATCAAAGCCACCCCGTCCGATACTATTCCATGCGCAAGCCAGCTCTATCTCTCGCTTTTCTCGGCCTGACGCTAGCTGTCGTGTCAGGCTGCGCCAACAACCCTGGTTCGCCATCTCCCGAGGCCGAACCTTCCTATGTCAGCAACGATTGCAGCGATCAGGAGCATTACGACAGCAAATCCTGCATCCCGGCGCCGGCGCCCCCACCCCCATCGATCCTCGATGGTGATTGAAAGAGTGTCTGGTCGTTCCGTTCAGGTCACGACGTTGAAGCTTCCCCGGCGATAGCCCCGCAAATCCAGGGTGACGTGGCGGAAACCGCAATCGGTCAGCGCCGCCACGACCTGATCAGCCACCGTCTCGTCCAGCAGGCGTGCTTGATCGGCGCGATCCACTTCGATCCGCGCCAGATCGTCGTGGCAACGCACCCGCACCGTACTGAAACCGAACGCCAGCAACGCCCGTTCGGCTGCTTCCACCCGCCACAGCAGTTCGGGCCGGACTTCGGCGTCGTGCGGCAGGCGAGTCAACAAGCAGGCGTAGGCCGGCTTGTTCCAGACCGGCAGATGCAAGGCCCGGGCATAACGGCGGATCTCGGCCTTGCCCAGCCCGGCTTCCAGTAGCGGGCTGCGCACGTTCAACTCCCGCAAAGCGCGAATACCGGGCCGGTAGTCGTGCAGATCGTCCCGGTTGGTGCCATCGGCCAGCCAGGCGCAACCCTCGGCGGTGGCGACGGCTTGCAATTCGGCAAACAACTTCAGCTTGCAGCGATAGCAACGGTCTGGGGGATTGTGGGCGATTTCCGCCGCGAGCGGTAATTCCAGCACCCGATGGCGCGCGCCGAGCGTCGCGGCCAATGTCCGAGCCTCGGCGATTTCCCAGGACGCCATGTAGGGCGTCGCCGCGGTCAGCGCCAACGCCCGTTCGCCCAACGCCGCGTGGGCGACCGCCAGCAACAGGCTGCTGTCGAGCCCACCGGAACAAGCCACCGCGATCGACCCCAGGCCGCGCAGCAACTCCACCAAATCCCGGTAGCCGGGCTCATCCAGGGGAGAGGGTGATTCGGCGGTCACGACAACCACTCCACCGGTTCCGGCGACAGATCCCGCGCCGCCAATGCCTGCCGCGCCGCTTCGTAAATCCGGTGAATCGGCACGCCGTTATCCAGCGCCAGCCGCTTGCAGTCTTCGTATTCCGGCTTGCCGCGCAATGGCCGGCCATGATGGTAGGCGATCTTGACCGCCACTTCGCCGTAACGGGTGGCGATCCGCTGGATCTCCCGCTTCAGGACAGGCCGTGCCACCGCATGGCGGCGTACGCCCAGCGTGGTGGTCTCGATCAGCAAGACGTCGGTCAGCGCCGGCGCCAGCAATGGGGCGCACAACACACCGATCAGCATACCCGGCCGGTTCTTCTTCATCAGCACCGGCACCAGCCAGACATCGTGGGCGCCGGCCGTGAATAGCCGTTCCAGTACATAGTCGTAGCATTCCGGGTTCATGTCGTCGATATTACATTCCAGTACGCATAATTCATCCTGTTCGCCCTCCCCGTCGGAGGCTTCGCCCAGCAAGACCCGCAGCACGTTGGGAATCGGGCCGTCGCGATGGCCGATACCGTAGCCGACCCGCTGGACCCGCAGCGTGGGACGGGCCACAAATTCATCCACGAAGGCCGCCAGCAGCGCCGCGCCGGTCGGCGTGGTCGCCTCGAACGGCACCGCGCCCAACTTGACCGGCGCCCCCTTGAGCAGTTCCAGCGTGGCTGGCGCCGGCACCGGCAACATCCCATGGGCGCAGTGCGCCACGCCGCTACCCAGTTCGATCGGCGAGCATAAGATCCGATCCACCTTCAATCGCTCCAGGGCGATGGTGCCACCGACGATATCGACGATGGCATCCAGGGCACCCACCTCGTGAAAATGAATCTGGTCCGGCGACGTGTCGTGGATGCGCGCCTCAGCCTGGGCCAGACGGCGGAACACCGCCACCGCCCGTGCCCGCACACTGTCCTTGAGCGAGCTGGCGCCGATCAACGCCTCGATCTGCCGCAG
>JAGRHI010000318.1:2886-3465 GCA_020445045.1 Candidatus Competibacteraceae bacterium | reverse complement strand
GGGTCGTTGTAGGTGTACGCCATGCTGCGGCAACCCAGTTCGTGGGCGACCCGAGCCAGTTTCAGCGGCGACGCTTCATCGGCCAGGGTATCCATCTCGCGCGACTTGCTCATGTCCCAGTTCTGGCAGAACTTGCAGGCCAGGTTGCAACCGGCGGTGCCGAACGACAGCACCGGCGTGCCCGGCAGGAAGTGATTGAGCGGTTTCTTCTCGATCGGGTCGATGCAGAAACCGCTGGAGCGGCCGTAACTGGTCAGCACGATCCGTCCGTCGTGACAACCGCGCACGAAGCACAACCCCTGCTGGTTTTCATGCAGCTTGCAGAAACGTGGGCAGACATCGCATTGCACGCGGCCGTCGTCGAGGACGTGCCAGTACTGGGTAGGGAAAAACTCGTTGGTGGCGGTGATGCTCATGGTGGCCTCCTTATGCAAAGGCTCTCGTCGTTATCGGGTCGGCGTTGTCGCCGATAGCCATACAACCATTATTGAATTTTACCATTTTGTGACTAATTCCAGGTTCTATACTCTAAATATGTCGATGTTGGCAAACTGATCGGGAGGGCGTCGTCATGCAAAC
>JAGRHI010000318.1:0-2840 GCA_020445045.1 Candidatus Competibacteraceae bacterium | reverse complement strand
AGTTACAGACCCAGGTTCGGGGATTTCTGGATCAGGTCGAACCACCGGCCGAGCCGCCGCCCAAGGCGATCATCGTTCCGCACGCCGGTTACATCTATTCCGGCCCGATCGCGGCCTCGGCCTACGCCCGCCTGCGAGCGGCGCGCGACATGATCCACCGGGTCGTGTTGCTGGGACCCAGCCATCGGGTCGGTTTCCGAGGCATTGCGGTGAGCGGCATGGAAGCGTTCGCCACGCCGCTCGGCCGGATCGCCGTCGATCAGGCGGCGGTCGAACAGTTGCGGAAACTACCCGAAGTCGGCTACCTGGAGCAGGCTCACGCGCAAGAACACAGCCTGGAGGTGCATCTGCCCTTCCTGCAGGAAGTGTTGGGCAGCTTCAAACTGGTGCCACTGGTGGTCGGCGAGGCCCGGCCGACGGAAGTCGGCGCGGTGCTGGAAGCGCTGTGGGGCGGGCCGGAAACCTTGATCGTCATCAGCTCCGACCTCAGCCACTATCACGATTACGCCACCGCCCGCCTGCTGGACGACACCACCTCCAAGGCCATCGAGGCGCTGCGCTTCGAAGACATCGGCTACGAACAAGCTTGCGGGCGCAATCCGGTCAACGGTCTGTTGTGGGTGGCCCGGCGCAAGGGTCTGCACGGCGAAACCATCGATCTGCGCAATTCCGGCGACACCGCCGGCTCGCGCGACCAGGTGGTGGGATACGGCGCCTATGTCTTCCATTGAAACGCTGTCGAAGCCGGACCGCGCCGCCTTGCTCGACGTGGCGCGGACTTCGATCCGGCACGGCTTGCGGCACGGCCAGGCGCTGGCGGTGGACCCGGTCGCCTACCCGGAAACCCTGCGCCCGCCGCGAGCGACCTTCGTGACCCTGGAAATCGGCGGTCAGTTGCGCGGCTGCATCGGCGCGCTGGTGGCCCGTCAACCGCTGGTGCAAGACGTCGCCGCGCACGCCTTCGCCGCCGCTTTTGAGGACCCGCGCTTTTCGGAGCTGCGGGAGGACGAGTTCCCGAAGCTGGATATCCACATCTCGGTGCTGTCGCCGCCAAAACCCTTGTCATTCAGTTCCGAGGACGAGTTACTGGCGCAACTGCGGCCAGGCGTGGACGGCCTGATCATCCAATTCCGCCATTACCGCGCCACTTTCCTGCCGGCGGTGTGGGAACAACTACCCGACCCCTACGTCTTCCTGGCCCAGCTCAAGCAAAAGGCCGGCCTGCCACTGGATTTCTGGTCGCCGGAATTGAGCGCCGAGCGTTACACCGCCGAGTATTTCGGCGATGCCGATGTCAGCGGCTCCCCGGCCTGAATCCGACGCAACCAGCGCAGATCGGCCGGCGTGTCCACATCCCAACCCGGCGACAATTCGGCCCAGTCCGTCCCCGACCGACGCAGCCGGCGGCGGGTCGCCGCCAGCACGGCCGGCGTGCCCCAGGCGATGCCGCGAAACAGCGCCGGTCGTGGCTGGCGCAGGCCGACCAGCAGATAGCCGCCGTCCCGCGCCGGTCCCAGTACCGCATCCCGCCCGGTGGCCAGCCGAGTCAAGGCCGCGCGCAACTCCGCCGCGCCCAGCGACACGCAATCACCGCCGATCAATACCGCAAATCGATGCGCGGCCAGCGTCCGGTTCAGCGCCTGGTTCATGCGCCGGCCCAGATCGCCACCGCATTGCCGGCGCAGCCGCACGCCGTACTCCCGCCGGCAGGCGATGAAAAAACCATGCCGCCCATCCGGCGCGCACCACAGCTCGACCGAACACAGCCGCGCCGCGCGGGCGATGCTCAGGGTCCGGCGCAGCAGCTTCTTATAGAGCGCCGCCGCGCCACGACTCCCCAACTGCCCGGCCAGCCGAGTCTTGACTCGTCCGGGAACCGGCGCCTTGGCGAAAATCAGCAAGCGGGCGGTGGGAAACTCGTAGTCGTGGGACAGGTTCATCGATCATAAATCCGGGCCAACCGCGCCGGATCGGCGCCGAGAAAGTAGGCCAGCCGCAATCGCCACATCAGCAAAATGGTGCGCGAGATACCGTCGCGCTCCCAACGCCGGCTGGAGGTCTGGAGTCGCTGTCGCAGGCAAACCGGCCGGCCGTGTGGCTTCAGCCGTCGGCACAAGGCGATGTCCTCCATCAGGGCAATGGACGGATAGCCGCCGATTTGTTCGAACAGCGCACGTCGCACGAAAATCCCCTGATCGCCGGTGGCGATGCCGGTGAGCCGGGAACGGCGGTTCATCAGCGTCTCCACCACCCGCAACAGGGGCTGGCGACCGGATAGGCGCACGTCGAAGCGACCCCAGTGCTGGCCTGGGTCGGCCAGGGCGGCGCGGATCAGACTCGCGGCGTCCGGCGGCGGCAGGCTGTCGGCGTGCAGGAACCACAATATCTCGCCGCCGGCCTGCCGCGCGCCGGCGTTCATCTGCGCGGCCCGGCCTCGGGGACCGCTCACCAGCCGATCCGCCAGCGGTTCGGCCCATGCCAGGGTCCGGTCCCGGCTGCCGCCGTCCGCCACGATCAGCTCGCAACTTTGTTCGCGCAAGGGTTGCAAGGCACGCAGGCAGCCGACGATCTGGGCTTCCTCGTTCAGAACGGGCAAAACGATGGCGATGTGGGACATGATTTTTCGAATTCGAGATCTAGCCAATGCCGGTTGAAGTTTGTATGATTCACAGCCTACTTTAGTTTTGGGGCGGTAGCTCAGCTGGGAGAGCGTCGCGTTCGCAATGCGAAGGTCGAGGGTTCGATCCCCTTCCGCTCCACCAATTCGATTCAAGCGGCCTAGTGCCGCTTTTTTGTTTTCCGTCGACCGCGCGAAACCAGAGCCCATGATCTACGGATTT
>JAGRHI010000317.1:1613-1947 GCA_020445045.1 Candidatus Competibacteraceae bacterium | reverse complement strand
TGGTGCGGCGCGAGTTCATGCGCCAGCGAATTGGCCAGTCCGACGACGCCCCATTTCGACGCGCAATAGTGGGCCATGCCCGGTTCGCCGCGCAGACCGGCGACCGACGAGGTCATGACGATGCTGCCGCCCGTTCCCTGAGCCAGCATCCGTGGGACGACGTATTTCACCGCCAACCAATAGCCCTTGAGATTGACGTCGAGCATCATGTCCCACCATTCCTCGGTGATGTCCCAGGTCAGGGCCATGTCGGCGATGCCGGCATTGCAGACCAGGATGTCGATGTGGCCAAAAGTCGCTATCGTCTTCTCGACGGCGGCGGCCATCGCCGCGC
>JAGRHI010000317.1:1087-1472 GCA_020445045.1 Candidatus Competibacteraceae bacterium | reverse complement strand
ATATCGGCCCCCTCGCGGGCCATCAGCACGGCGTGCGCCCGGCCTTGGCCGCGCGCCGCGCCGGTAATGAAAGCGACTTTGCCTTCCAGTTTGCCCATTTGCCCCGCCTTTCCCGGTTTAATGAACCACGACAATCAGTTGGCTGACCGGCCCTTGCAGGTATCGGTCAGCGCCGATCTCAATAAACGCCGCACATGCCGTCGATGCTGACCTCTTCGATCAGCAATTCTTCCGTAACCTCCGGCAGTTCCACCGGAGGTTCGGGATGCCGCGCCAACGCCTCGGCAATCGGCGTGATTTCCGCGACGGGCGCCGCGTGGAGAGTGGACGTTTCGGGGCGTTGCTCGACAGGAATGAACATCGGGATGATCTCCTTCAGGTTGAC
>JAGRHI010000317.1:635-925 GCA_020445045.1 Candidatus Competibacteraceae bacterium | reverse complement strand
ACCGGTAGGGACAATTGGGGTCGCAACCGCCGGTGATCGGCCAGCGGTGCGACGATGAGCAGCAGGAGGATGGCGGGCAGCCCAGACGGCTGTATCCCGCCGATAACGAGTAGCGGCAGGCTGTAATAACGGACGGCATTGGTGCTCAGATGATATAGCGCCGCCGCATGTTCGCGGCCCAGCGCGACGGCGACTCGACCGATGGACAGCGTGACCCCGACGCGCCGCAGCTCCCGCTGTTTTTTCGTCAGTTCCGCGCTGAACAGGCTCAGGGCAACCGCCGCTGGTCC
>JAGRHI010000317.1:0-542 GCA_020445045.1 Candidatus Competibacteraceae bacterium | reverse complement strand
CTTCGGGATAGCGTTGCTGCAAATCCGCTTCGGAGGAGCCGTAGTCGGCGCGGCGGCGCAACCAGTCACCCCAGCGCACGCGATGGTCGTGCACGACTCGGCCGGTGGGGACATACCAAGCACGATGCCCGTTTCGCAAGGTGCGCCAGATGAAATCCACGTCTTCGCCGACCCGTAGCGTTGCGTCGAAGCCGCCATGCGCCAGCAGTACGTCGCGCCGCACCAGCAGGTTGCAGGTCGGCAGATAGGACACGGCGGCATTCGGAGTGACTTCCGTTTCCATTGCTCCCAGGTCCAGCGGCGAGCGCACCGCTTCGAAGGCGGCCACCGTGCCTCGCGCCGGTGGGGCAGTGACTCGGCCGCCGATCATGGCGACCGACGGGTCGTCCAGATAGGGCAGCAAGCCGCGCAGCCAATCGGGTTCGGCCACGCAGTCGTTGTCGATGAATGCCAGCACCGTGCCGCTCGCCATGGTCGCCGCCAGATTGCGGGCAGCAGACTGACCGATGTTGCGTTCCTGGCGTAACAACCGGATCGGCAAA
>JAGRHI010000040.1:8395-9564 GCA_020445045.1 Candidatus Competibacteraceae bacterium | reverse complement strand
TCCGGCTGGCCGACATGGCGACCCACATCGAAGCCGCTCGGCAGATGATCTGGCACGCCGCCAGCCTGCGGGACACCAACCGGCCCTGCCTGAAGGAAGCTTCCATGGCCAAGCTGTTCGCCTCCGAAATGGCCGAGCGGGTCTGCTCGGACGCCATCCAAATCCACGGTGGTTACGGTTACAGTACCGACTTTCCCGTGGAACGCATCTATCGAGACGTCCGAGTGACCCAAATCTACGAAGGTGCTTCCGACATTCAGCGCTTGGTGATCGGTCGGGCCGTGCTCGGCGGCTGACCGTTTGGAGATTTTCGATGGGTCCATTACAAGGTATCAAGGTCGTCGAATTCGCCGGACTCGGTCCGGTGCCCTTTTCCGGCATGGTGCTGTCCGACCTGGGGGCGGAGGTCGTGCAAATCAACCGTGAGGTCAACGCCCCGGAAAGCAACCTGTTCGCGCCGGAAAAGAACATTCCCGACCGGGGACGGCAAATCGTCCGGCTCGACCTGAAAACCGCCGCCGGCATCGCAACGGCGTTACGCCTGATCGAGCGCGCCGACATGCTGATCGAGGGTTTTCGGCCCGGCGTCATGGAGCGGCTGGGCCTGGGACCGGAGCTCTGCCTGGCCCGGAACCCGCGACTGGTCTACGGTCGCATGACCGGTTGGGGCCAAACCGGGCCACTGGCGCAAACCGCCGGTCACGACATCAATTATCTGGCCTTGTCCGGCGCGCTGCACGCCATCGGCCGCGCGGACGGCGGACCGACGCCACCGCTGAATCTGATCGCCGACTATGGCGGCGGGGCCATGCTGCTGCTGGTCGGCCTGCTGGCCGCCCTGCTCGAAGCCGGGAAATCCGGGCAAGGACAGGTGGTGGACGCGGCCATGAGCGACGGTTCCGCCCTGCTGATGGCCGCCATCTACAGCCTGAAGGCGATGGGATACTGGAACGATCGGCGGGAAAGCAACTTTCTCGATGGCGGCGCCCATTTCTACGACACCTACCAGTGCGCCGACGGCAAGTGGCTGGCGGTGGGTCCCATCGAGCCGCATTTTTACCGGATCTTGCTCGAAGGCTGCGGCGTTACCGACCCCGACCCCCGGCAGCAATGGCATCCGAAATCCTGGCCGACCATGAAGGAACGTCTGCGCGCGGCGCTGCGAACCA
>JAGRHI010000040.1:736-8177 GCA_020445045.1 Candidatus Competibacteraceae bacterium | reverse complement strand
ACTGGCTGACGGAATGGGGATTTTCCGAAACCGAGATTGCTCGATTCGCCTCCACCGGAGCCATCTGAAGGCCCCCATCCGCCATGAATTTCACTCCGTCCAACCCCGATTTCGCCACCGTGGTGCAAGCGAGTTTCGCGCGGCAAGGTCTGATGCGGATGATGGGGGCGACTTTGGATCGTGTCGAACCCGGAGTGGTCGATATTTCGATGCCCTACAGCGAAAACCTCACCCAGCAACATAGCTTCATGCACGCGGCCGCCATCACCGCCATTGCCGATACCGCGAGCGGATACGCGGCGCTGTCGCTGATGCCGGCCGGCAGCGAGGTTCTCACCATCGAATTGAAAGTCAACTTGCTCCGGCCGGCCGCCGGAACGCATTTTGTCGCGGAAGGCCGCGTCATCAAGCCCGGCAAGACGATCACGGTTTCGCGCGCCGACGTGTTTGCCCGTGCCGACGACGGGGTTCCGACGCTCGTTGCGACCCTGACCGCCACGATGATCATGCAGGCTGGAAAGAAAAATTAAGAAAACCGTTCCCTGAAATTTGCAACCGACCCAGGAGCCATCATGACCGCTGATTACGAAGACATCCTGTACGAAGTCAAAAATGGCGTCGCCACCATCACCATCAACCGTCCCGACAAGTTCAACGCCTTTCGCGGCCAAACCTGCGAGGAGATGATCCACGCCTTTCTAAAGGCCGGCTGGGATCATTCGATCGGCGTCATCGTCCTGACTGGCGCCGGCAACAGGGCATTTTGCACCGGCGGCGACCAGTCGTCCCACGCCGGACACTACGACGGGCGGGGCGTGATCGGCCTGCCGCTGGAGGAATTGCAGAGCGTGATTCGCGATGTGCCCAAGCCGGTGATCGCCAAGGTGCGCGGCTACGCCATCGGTGGCGGCCATGTGTTGGCGCTGCTGTGCGATCTGACCCTGGCCGCCGAATCGGCCAAGTTCGGTCAGGTCGGTCCCAAGGTCGGTTCGGTGGACCCCGGCTTCGGCACCGCCTACATGGCGCGAGTGATCGGCGAGAAGCGGGCGCGGGAAGTGTGGTACCTGTGCCGCCAGTACACCGCCGCCGAAGCGGTGCAAATGGGCTTGGCGAACAAGGCCGTTCCCGATGATGAACTGGATGCCGAAGTCGAGCACTGGTGCGCGGAAATTCTGGAGAAAAGCCCGACGGCGCTGGAATTGGCGAAGCGCTCGTTCAATGCCGATACCGCCCACATCGCCGGAATCTCCTCATTGGGTTTGAAGGCCGTCAGTCTGTTCTACGGCACCGAGGAATCCCAGGAAGGGGTGCAGGCGTTTCAGGAAAAGCGCAAGCCGAAATTCCGCGACTGATTCGAAGCTCTTCATCGGCGATCGATCATCAATCAGGGTGAATCCTTATGGCGCGCATTTCCCAGGCGGAATTCGAACAACTGGCCCATGAACACGTCCCCTTCGTGGGGATGTTGGGCATTCAGGTGGAAAGCCTGGAAGCCGGCAGGGCAAGCATCCGCATACCTTTTCGCGAAGATTTCATCCGACCCGGCGGCACGGTGTCGGGTCCGGTGCAGATGGCGCTAGCGGACATCGTGATGTATGCGGTGCTGCTCAGTCTGATCGGGCGAGTGGAACTGGCCGTCACGACCAATCTGACCTGCAATTTCCTGCGCCGCCCCAAGCCGGTCGATTTGATCGGCCGGGGTCAAATTCTCAAATTGGGGAAGCGCTTGGCGGTGGGCGAAGTGTTGCTGTACTCGGACGGCGACCCGGAGCCCGTGGCGCATGTGACCTGCACCTATTCGATCCCGCCAACGGCTCGGGAGCCGGTGGCCATTGCTCCCCCGCCCTCGCCCATTGAGGCGAACTGATCGTGGGTGGCGCTTACTGTCGTCATCCCATCCACATCCAGAAGATCGCCCCCGGGCCACCGAGATAGAGGGCAGCAGTTAGTCAGTTATCCTAAAAAGCGCATCTCACCACGAAGATCACGAAGGGGCACGAAGAAAAACAATTTTATGAAGCAATGCCTTCCGCAAACATCATCCTCACCTGGAAGGTGCCCATGAGAGCGTTGCCATCTTCTTGAGAACTTTCGTGATCTTCGTGTCCTTCCTGGTCCAACCGCAGGATCCAGGCTCAAGGCTCATGGGTCCATCGGCTGCGAATGCCGCCGGCTTACACGCCACCGGACAGGGGTCGATCCAGTCCACCGCTGGAATGCCCGGGTGAAGCTGGCCGAGTCAGCGTATCCAAGTATCTCGGCAATATCGGTTGCCGCCGTCCGCGTGTTCTCGAGCAGCTGACAGGCGAGTTCCCGGCGCGCTTCCTCGCGCTGCTGATGAAAGGTGGTTCCCGCAACCGCCAATTTCCGATTGAGCGTACGACGGGGAATGCCGATTCGTTCTGCTGCCGCACTCATCGAGCAATCCGGCGAAGTGACCATGATTCGCAGCAGTCGGCGAATCCGCGCGACAACGTCATCCTCGGAGATTCGCTTGAGCTCCCGCACACGCTCCTCCATAAGCTTGCGCAGGAGGAAATCCGCACTCGGTACGGGCGCGTTCAGCAGGCTGGATCGGAAGACGATACCGGACCGATCGGCGTCGAAGCGCGGTTGCACACCGAAAAAACGCTCGTAAGGACCTACGCGCCTCGGGCGGGAGAACGCAAACAGCACGTCGTCCGGGCGCCACGGCGGACCAAACAGGCTACGCAGGATGTTGGTTCCGATCGCGATGGCGCACGCCATGATCTGGTCCAGCGACTCGACCTCCGCGTCGAAGAGGGTATACCCCAGGATCGAGTGGCTGCCCTCGCTGTCGACCCACACCGTTCCTCCCTGATCCTGCACGTCGAGGTGGCGGGAAAACGCGGCGAGTGCGTCCCCGACGGTTGCGGAGCTTCGAATCAGGTAACCGAGGGCACCGAGGGACGAAGCGCCGGCATGCTGCCCAACCAGCAATCCGAAGTGCTCGCAGCCGGTGCGCCCGACACAGAGACCGAGGAGCCGACCGCCCATCGCCATTGACAAAGTGTTCTCCGGGTCCTCGAAAAAGGACTCGGTCAGACCAAGCTCTGCCAGCAACTCGGGAGGATCGACACCGAGAGAGCGAAGCACGGCAGGCAGTGCCAGAAGCGGGCCGGCACGCACCATTCCGGCCTCGACGATCAGGCGACCAACTTGCTTATCACTGTCGCAACGGCATTTCGGCATCTATAGTGCCCCTATTCCAGTTGTGGCATTTTCCTCCTCGGAGGAGGGATGGCGCGAAGCGCCGGGATGATTCGAAAGGATGACTCAAAAATCAGCTAGGAGCGCTATATCGGGCACGGCAAAGTCACTCGGCTTGCGCGAAGTATCAAATACGTGGCGCAAAGGATCAAGAGTGCTCCCGCGATTTTTAGTAGATTCCCGCCGAGTTGGAGCTGCCAGCGCCTGCCTTATGGAGCGCATTTTCGCCCCCTACTGGTGCTACCAATGCCCGGCCACGCACCGAACGTTCGTCTCCGCAACCCGAAGGAGAACCATCAGTGACGACGCCAAGACTGGGGAGATCCCCATTGCTTCCGCCTCGGTGCTGCTCTGGCGCACTTGCGGTTGCGGCCTGCCTCTGGGTAGGGGCTGTCCAAGCCGCCGACATCGGCTCCCGCCATCACGCTGAAGGCCGATATGACGCCGCCTCCGAGGCTTACACAGTGGCCCCTGGGGATGACCTCGATGCCATCGCCGAGCGCCTCGGTGTCAGCGTCGGCGAACTACGATCCACGAACAAGCTCACCTCGGACACCATCGATGTGGGCCAGCAACTGGTGGTCGCGGGTGGAGCAACAGCCGCTCCGCCAAAATATGCCCCGGACGTGCCGGCGAAGATCACCACCCCCGACACGATCAAGACCCGAATCGGCACCTTGCGCTTCAAGGACGGCACGCCGGACCCCGCAACGACGCGGCTGGCATACGATCAGCTCGACTTCGGCCGAGGCATCGATGCCTTCCTGACCGGTATGTCGGCAACATCGGTCCATGCTCTGTGCCGAGGCTTCGATGAGGCGGGTATCAAGCTCAACCAGGGCATTGGTATCAGCGCGGATCTGTTGGATGCCCGCTCGCTGTTTCTGACCGCCAATACCACCACCGTCTATGTCACCCTCTGCATCGACCTGAAGGACGGGCCGATGGTCGTCAGGGTGCCGCCGCGGGTGCTAGGTCCGGTGGACGACGCCGATTTCCGCTGGGTGACCGATGTCGGGCTGACCGGTCCGGACAAAGGGGTAGGAGGCGACTATCTGTTCGTCCCGCCCGGCTACCAGGGGACACTGCCCGAGAAGGGCTATTACGTCGCAAGGCCCCGCACCAACCGGCTCCTGATGTTCTATCGCGCCTTCGTGGAGAAGGGCGACATCCCGGCCGCGGTGGCGGGCGTCAAGGCGAACGCGGCGATCTTCCCCCTTGCCGAGGCGATCCATCCTCCGGCGACCGGCGTCGTCGACATCTCCGGCCTGAAGTTCAACACCATCAGCGCCAACGACTTCAGCTTCTACGAGGAGCTGAACGACGTGGTTCAGAATGAGCCCGCGGATTGGGTCGATCCGGACAAGGTCGGCCTGTACGCCGCGATTGGCATTCGCAAGGGACGGCCGTTCGCGCCCGACGCACGGTTGAAGGGAATCCTGACGGACGCGGTGGCCGTGGCGAATGCGATCGCCCGATCGAACCTGTTTGCCTCACGGGACCCGAGAACCCGGATCTACTCCGACCGCCAATGGTTCACGCCTTTCGTCGGCGGCAGCTACCTGTTCCTGGACGGTGCGGAGCGCCTGCTCGACGCGCGGGCGATGTTCTTCTATTACGCCACCGGCATCACGCCCGCCATGACCGAATCGAAGCCGGGAACCGGCTCCGCCTATGCGATCAGCGTGCGCGACTCGACCGGGGCCTATCTGGATGGCGGCAAGACCTACAAGGTGGCCCTGCCGGGGCCGATTCCGGCAAAGAACTTCTGGTCCTTCACCGTCTACGACAACCAAACGCGATCGCTCCTTCCGACGGATCAAAAGCTGGCTGGATTGGACAGCACACTCCCGGGCGTCCAGATGGACCCGGATGGTGGCGTCACGGTCTGGTTCGGACCGCAGGCACCGGCGGACCACGAGAAGAACTGGGTCCAGACCATGCCGGGCAAGGGCTATAACGTCGCGCTGCGCCTTTACGGTCCGTTGGAGCCCTGGTTCGACCAGAGCTGGCGGCCGGGTGATCCCGAATTGCAACCGTGATTTTCATTTGGTCCTCCCTCGCCCCGGCACCGAGGCGGAGCGGGGGTGTTTCTCGCCCTGAACCAGGGCACAAGAGAAAAGGAAAGACAACATGCATCGCTTAACTGAATACCGACTTGGAAAAGGTTTGGGGCTGACAACGCTGGCCCTGCTTTTTGGTCTTGGCCTCGGTACGGCTCAGGCCGATGATATGGGTTCCCGCCATCATGCCGAGGGTCGATACGACGCCGCCAATGCCACCTATCAGGTGGTTGCGGGAGACGACCTCGACGCCATCGCCGAGCGCTTCGGCGTCACGCCGCAAGCGCTGACCAACGCGAACAACCTGAGTTCGACGGTGATCGACGTCGGCCAGCACCTGACCATCCCTGGCGCGGCGACTGGGACTCCAGCGCCCGGCCCGACCCCGCAGGGCATGATGGCCGGGATCGGGGCACTGACGGGTACCCCCGCGGACCCGCGGTACAAGTACTCGACTTCGCTGCCGCCCGGCGTCGCGGCCCCCGACAGCATTGAGACTCGTCTCGGAACCTTGCGTTTCTTCGACGGCTTCCCGGACAAGGCTAGCGCGGAGAAGCTCTACGACAACCTCGACTTCGAGCGTGCGGTGCAGTCCTTCCTCCTGGGGATGCCCGCCGTCAGCCAGGTCGCCAACCGCGCGGCGTTCAGCACCCTGGGTCCGCCCAACACGGTGGTGCCGATCTTCGAGCATCTGCTGGACTCGCGCGGCATCGTCCTCACCGGGAACGACAACACGGTCTACAGTTGGACCTGGCTTGACCTGATCGATGGGCCGCTGGTGCTTGAGGTGCCGCCAAAAGTGCTCGGGACGGCCAACGACATGTGGCAGCACTGGATCGTCGATGTCGGCATTACCGGCCCGGACAAGGGCAAGGGCGGGAAGTATCTGTTCTTGCCGCCTGGCTATAAAGATGAAGCGCCCTCAGGCTATTACGTGGTGCACTCGCCCACTTTCGGACTGTGGGTCCCGTGGCGCAGCTTCCTGGTCGACGGCGATCCGGCGCCCGGTGTGGAACTGGTCAAGAAGTTCACGAAGATCTACCCCCTGTCCGAGGCCGGCAAGGCAGTGGCCCCGCCGATGTTCATCGACATGTCGGGGAAGCCCTTCAACACCGTATTTCCCACCGATTACCGGTTCTGGGAAATGCTGAACGAGGTAGTGCAGCAGGAACCGACCGATTCCCTCGACCCGGTCACCCTCGGCTTCTTCCAGTCGATCGGCATCCAAAAGGGCAAGCCCTTCGCACCCGACGCCCGGATGAAGAAGATCCTGACGGAGGCCGCGGCGGTCGGCGACGCCACGGCGCGCGCCATCCTCTTCCATACACGCGACCGGGCGGCCTACTACTACAAGGACAGCAACTGGCAACTGGGCTTCATCGGCGGTTACCAGTTCCAAGCCGCGCCCGGCGTTGCGGATTTCGACGCGGCGACCTTCTACTACTACCTGGCGATCCTCGTCACACCGGCGATGGAGGAGAAGATGATCGGCAAGGGGTCCCAGTACGCCTGGACTGCCCGGGACGCGAACGGCGATCCGCTTGACGGCGGCAAGAGCTACCGCCTCCACCTGCCTCCCAATGTCCCGGTCAAGGACTTTTGGTCGCTGATCCTCTACAGCGACCAAACACGCTCCCAGATCCAGACCGACCAGCGCTTCCCAAGCATGAGCAGCCAGACGAAGGGGCTGCGGAAGAACGCGGACGGGTCGATCGACGTTTATTTTGGACCGAAGGCACCCGCCGGAAAGGAAAGCAACTGGGTCCAGACCGTTCCCGACCGTGGATGGAATGTCGTGCTGCGGATGTACGGAGCGCTCGAGCCCTGGTTTGACCACTCTTGGCGGCCGGGGGAAATCGAGCCGCGGCCCTGACCAGCAGGTCCGCGGGACGCGTGGCGGGCGCTTCAACGTTTGAGCACACCCTACACATCCGCTCGCCGCAGTCTCAGCCTGCCCGTTCAAGCTGTCCAAACGGCCTTGGGCGGACGATTACAACTGATCCGCAACGACCTCGTTTTAACCTGCAATGCGCGACGGCGGCCTCAGGAAAGCCAGCGTTTACGACGACGGTAGTGCTTGATGTCCTTGAAGGATTTACGCCCAGAGGAAGAAATGCCCAGGTAGAACTCCTTGACATCCTCATTGC
>JAGRHI010000040.1:485-701 GCA_020445045.1 Candidatus Competibacteraceae bacterium | reverse complement strand
CCATCACCACTCGGCCGTTTTCCAGAATGTAGCCGAAATCGGCGTAGCGTAGCGCCATCATGGTGTTCTGCTCGGCCAGCAGGAAGCTGACGTTTTCCTGGCCGTTCAAATCCTTCACGATCTCGAAGATTTCCTCGACGATCTGCGGCGCCAGCCCCATGGACGGTTCGTCGAGCAGGATCATCTCCGGTTTGGCCATCAGCGCGCGGCCAATGA
>JAGRHI010000040.1:0-406 GCA_020445045.1 Candidatus Competibacteraceae bacterium | reverse complement strand
GAAATAGTGGTAAACCTTTTCCAGACTTTCCTTCAATGCACTCCGGGAAATCGAGCGGGTATAGGCGCCGGTCAACAGATTTTCCTCGATGGTCAGATGACCGAAACAGTGGCGTCCTTCCATGACCTGGATGACGCCACGCTTGACCAGTTCGTTCGGGGTCAGTTGGTCGACCCGGCTCCCCTTGAATTCGACCGACCCTTTGGTGACATCGCCGCGTTCGGCGTGCAATAGATTGGAAATGGCCTTCAGGGTCGTCGTTTTTCCCGCCCCGTTGGCTCCCAGCAGGGCAACGATTTTGCCCTTGGGCACATCGAGGGACACCCCCTTCAACACCAGGATCACATGGTCATAAATGACCTCGATGTTGTTGATCGTCAAATAATGCTCAGCCGCCGGGGCGGCC
>JAGRHI010000039.1 GCA_020445045.1 Candidatus Competibacteraceae bacterium | reverse complement strand
ATCCGACCGAGTTCCAAGCTCGCGAACGCTGTGCCTGGTGCGGCACCGATTCGTTGTACCTGGCCTATCATGACCACGAATGGGGCGTGCCACTCCACGACGACCGCCGGCTGTTCGAGATGCTGGTGCTCGAAGGCGCGCAGGCCGGCCTCAACTGGCTGACCATCCTGCGCAAGCGCGAGGGCTACCGCCGGGCCTTCGACGGCTTCGACCCGGAGCGGATCGCCCGCTACGACGACCGGGACATCGCCCGGCTGCTGGCCGATCCCGGCATCGTGCGCAACCGCCTCAAGATCGCGGCGGCGGTCCGCAACGCCCAGGGGTTTCTGACGATTCAGGAGCGGCACGGCGGGTTCGGAACCTTCCTGTGGCGCTATGTCGGTTCCGTCCCCAAGCAAAACGGCTGGCGTTCGCTGGCCGAGGTACCGGCGCGCACGCCGGAAGCGGAGGCGATGAGTCGAGACCTGAAGCGGCTGGGATTCGGGTTCGTGGGACCGACGATTTGCCATGCCTTCATGCAGGCCACCGGCATGGTCAACGATCACACCACCGACTGCTTTCGTCACCCGGAACTGGGAGGACAGGCCGGCTAAGCCTTGCGGGCCACCGCCAGGAACACCGGATACTCCCGCGCACCCTCGCCTTGTGGCTTGCGCATCATGTAGCAGGTATCGAACTGGATCCCGCCAAATCCGGCCCGCGCCAACCGGTCCCGCAATGCCTCCCGCTCGAAGCCATGGTGGCCGTCGAAACCGGCGCCATGGAAGGAACCGTCCTCGCGATCCAGATCGGCGATGCACAGCACCCCATCCGGCCGCAACAGCGCGTGGAAATCCCGCAGGATTCGATCCACATCGGACACATGGTGCAAGGTCATCAGGGTGTAGATCAGGTCGTAGCGTTCGGCCGGCAAGGGGTCGACCGCCAGATCCAGACGCATCGGCCGCAAGCGATCCGCGCCGCTAGCCGCGATCTTCTCCCGCAACACCGCCAACATCCCCGCCGAACTATCCGCCAGCGTGATGGAACCTAACTCGCGGGACAGGGCAAAGCTCAACAACCCCGTCCCGCAACCGTACTCCAGGGCACTCAGATCCGGCGACAACCGAACCCGATTCCGTATCGCCGCCGCCACCGCGGCCGCTCGCTCCAGCTTGACTGGATCGTTGTCCCACTCTTTGGCTTTTGCGTCGAAATCCATCGTTCACTCCTGAGGGTGCGTACTGTCCCCACGGTCCCGTGATCGACCAAAAAAAAGCCGGCTAGGACGCCGGCTCAAGAGGATCGAGGGAGAAACTCGAAATGCAAAGTTATGACCGTGACCGACCGCCATTAGTTTCCACGGCGGGACTGAATTTCGGCCAGCCCCGAGCGGAACTCGGGTGGCAATCCTTCACACCAAGGGCCGCCGCATCCGACCGCATGCCGACCCGCGAACTTGCCGGGCGCCGATCTTACTCCAGCACCAACGGCGCCGGCTTCAACACCACCGCGCTGAGCGACGGCAGGTTCAAAACCAGCGAGAAGGCATAACCGTGGCTGGAGACCTCCTCGGCCATGATGCGCTTGTCGGCCAGCGTCTCGCCGGAGCCGCCGTACTCGCTGGCATCGCTGTTCAACAACTCCCGATACTCGACCGGGAACGGCACCCCAATCCGATAGTGCGGGTGCGATCGGTCGGAAAAGTTCAGCACGAACGCCACGGTATCGCGCGGATCGCGGGCCTTGCGCAGAAAGGCCAGCACGTTGGTCTCGGCGCCACCGGCATCCAGCCATTCGAAACCGGCGCCACGAAAATCGACCTGATGGCAGGCCGGCTCCCGGCGGTACAGCCCATTGAGATCGACCACGAAGCGTTGCAGGCATTGATGCGGCGACTTGCGCAGCAACTCCCACTTCAGTTCGGCGTCGTGGTTCCATTCGCTGGGCTGGCCAAACTCCCCGCCCATGAACAGCAACTTCTTGCCGGGATGACCGTACATGAAGGCATACAACAGACGCAGGTTGGCGAACTGCTCCCGCTCGGTGCCGGGCATCTTGCCCAGCAGCGATTTTTTCAGATGCACCACTTCGTCGTGCGACAGCGACAGGATGAAGTTCTCGTTGAAGGCGTAGACGATGCCGAAAGTCAGCTTGTCGTGGTGGTAGCGACGATGCACCGGTTCCTTTTGCAGGTAGAACAGCACAT
>JAGRHI010000316.1 GCA_020445045.1 Candidatus Competibacteraceae bacterium | reverse complement strand
TCGCTGTGTTCGGCGGGATTCAAGGTAATGGGCGGACGTTCGGCCAGGCAGACCCGGAAGACATGCTCGACGTTCTCGACGGCATCCGGGGCGTAGCGATGTCGCCAGGGCGGTAAGATCGGAAAGCGGTTGACCGTGCCGCAGGTCACGACTTCCACGCCATCGCCCAGTCCGGTTTCCTCGCGCAGCTCCCGCCGGGCCGCCACCAGCGGGTCGGTTTCCTCCCAGCGCAGGCTGCCGGTCACCGACTGCCAGAAATCCGCTGGTTGGCGCCGGCGCAGCACCAATACCTCGTCCGCCGTGGTGTAGATCACCACCAGCACCGATTCCGGGCGCTTCAGCCGCCGCTCTCCCGGCGGGAGAGCGGTCGCCGGGGATGCAAGTGGTTTTCTCAAGGCGTGCGGCGCAGACGGATGTTGAGGTCGCGCAACTGCGTCTCGGTGACCGGCGCCGGCGCCTGGGTCAGCAGACAGGCGGCACTCTGGGTCTTGGGAAAAGCCATCACGTCGCGGATGGAAACGACCCCGGCCATCAACATCACCAGCCGATCCAGGCCGAAGGCAATACCGCCGTGCGGCGGGCAGCCGAATTTCAATGCGTCCAGCAGAAAACCGAACTTGGCGCGCGCTTCCTCGGCGTCGATGCCAAGCAGCTCGAACACGGTGTTCTGCATCTCCTGACGATGAATACGCACCGAACCGCCACCGATTTCGCTACCGTTCAGCACCATGTCATAAGCCCGTGACAAGCAGCGTCCGGGATTGGCTTGGACTTCGGCGGGATCATCGGTGCGCGGCGCGGTGAAGGGATGGTGCAAGGCATTCCAGCGTTGGTCGTGCTCGTCCCACTCGAACATCGGAAAATTGACCACCCACAAGGGCGCCCATTCGCCTTTGACCAATCCCAGATCGTGACCGAGCCTGATCCGCAAGGCGCCCAATGCATCGTTGACCACCTTGGCCGAATCCGCGCCGAAGAACAGCAAATCGCCGTTCTCCGCGCCGGTACGGCTCAGGATCTTGGCCAACACCTCGTCGGGCAGGAATTTCACGATCGGTGCTTGCAGCCCATCGCGGCCAGCGGCGACATCGTTGACCTTGATGTAGGCCAGTCCCTTCGCGCCATGGCGACCGACGAATTCAGTGTAGATGTCGATCTCGCGGCGGGCCAACTTGCCACCGTCCGGGACCCGGAGCGCCGCCACCCGGCCATTCGGATCGTTAGCGGGCTTGGCGAAGACCTTGAATTCCACACCGGTCATCAGATCCGACAGTTCGGTCAGTTCCAGCGGGATGCGCAAATCCGGCTTGTCGGAGCCGTAGCGTTGTATCGCCGTTTCGTAGGGCATGCGCGGGAAAGGATCGGGCAGTTCCACCGCCAGCACGTCCGCGAACATCCGGCGGATCACGTCTTCCATCAGATCGGTGATCCCCTGCTCGTCCAGAAACGAGGTTTCAATGTCGAGCTGGGTGAATTCCGGCTGGCGGTCGGCGCGCAGATCCTCGTCGCGGAAGCAGCGCACCACCTGATAGTAGCGGTCGAAGCCGGCCATCATCAGCAGTTGCTTGAACAATTGCGGCGATTGCGGCAGGGCGAAGAAGCTGCCGGGATGGGTGCGACTGGGCACCAGGTAATCGCGGGCGCCTTCCGGGGTGGCCTTGGTCAGCATCGGGGTTTCGATGTCCAGGAAACCGCGTTCTTCCAGGAGCCGGCGCAGGGCGCCGATTACCTGGGCGCGCAGCCGCAATCGCTCCTGCATCGCCGGTCGGCGCAGGTCGAGGTAGCGATAGCGCAGTCGTACCTCCTCGGAAGTATCGTCGTCGTCCAACTGGAACGGCAACGGCTCGGAGCGGTTGACGATTTCCAGTTCCCGAGCCAACACCTCGATCGCGCCAGTGGTCAGATTGGGATTTTCGGTGCCCTCGGGCCGGCGGCGCACCCGCCCGACCACCCGCAGCACGTATTCGTTGCGGACCCGCTCGGCGCTGGCGAAGGCGTCCGGCACGTCGGGGTCGATCACCACCTGCACCAGACCCTCGCGATCGCGCAGGTCGACGAAGATCACGCCGCCGTGATCGCGGCGGCGGTGCGCCCAACCGCAAAGGGTGACATCCTGATCGAGCAGGGTTTCGGTAACTTGGCCGCAATAGTGGCTGCGCATGGTGTCTGATTTCCGTCGTGCAAGGCAGGGAAGGCGGGATAGCCGCTGACAAGGGCGGAAATGGTACGGATTCAGGGCGATAGCCGCAACTGTGGCCACGGCGATTCGGTCGTGTGTGGCCGAAATCCCGAAACCTTGTAGACCCATATCGAGATGATTCTTGGGGCTGATGTTCCGAATACCGGGTTACGTTACACTTTTATCCAGCGTAAACGTTCACCCCTCCTCTCTCAAAAGCGATAGAGGGGTTGTGGGGTCATGGGGCGAGGGACACAGTTGCAAGGGCTTATCCCCTCATCTCAATCGACCTTCTCGCTTCGCTCTCCTGCTGGCGGGGGAAGAGCGGACCTAGCGATTGGATATCATCGAAAGCCCTGGCGGTTACCGCCACCTCAGCGGCCATTCCCGGTCTCTTTGTCATATGTAGATGATTTATAAGGATATAATTTTCTGTCTGACCTGTTCTTGAAATTTAGCCGCCTGTTGTTGGTCAGGAATTTCTCTGGCCAGCAAGTCGATTGCCGACTCCAAACTCAAAGCCTGTCTTAGAATCTTGTTACAAATCATTGGCGCCACTGGACCCATAAATTCATTCAGCATTTCTTTCAACACCGTAACAATCTGCTGGGGAAGCATTTCAAGTAGTGTATTTTCTTCCGCCGATTCCGAGCTTGCGAAAGAAGAAGTGACACTGTCAAGAAAATCAAAAACATCGGGGGTTGCAGGCAAATCGGAATCGGCGACAACACTACTACCCTTGACAAACTGAAACCAGTTAGGATTGAGTTGTCGAATCAGTGGTAATGCCTCCGATCCCCGTTTACCCATACAGGACAGCGCCACGATATTACCATCTAGAAGCCCAATCCGTGCCAATTGACGCTTCTCCGTCAAAATATTCATCGTGCCGGAAAGCTTCTCCTGACAAACTCGCCGGAGTTCGGTAATTATAGTAGCCAGCAATATTGATGACGGATTGCGCATATCAATAAACCTCTCGTGAGAATTTGAGCGATCGATACCGAGCAACCAGTGATGCTAGTTTATCAACTTGCGGCGGCCATGCGATGCCTCTGTAAATAAACCAGCACCTTGAAACATGGATTACTATTTTGATTGCTCCATGGCCCACTTTAAGCTACGCCTCAACAACTCGAATGAATTCGCCAGTTCGCCAATTTCACTACCATCTCGCTTGATGTTAATCTCATAATCCAGATCTCCTTTGCTCAAAACTATCGAAGCCTTGGTAATGTCGTTAATCGGCAATAGGATATTCCTTTTCACCAACGTGTTAATTGTTATAAATATCAAACTAAAAATCACGGTAATTATTCCCACCGCCACCAATCCGCGCTGCATCACCAAGACATTGATATCCGCCAAAGGCACACCCACTCCCATTACACCTACGACACTATCGAGCTTGTAATTATATCCACTTGTCGTGCCATATTTTATGGTGACTGGCAAGGGAGCCTTGACTGGATCGCCATGACATAGCATGCATCCCTTCTGGGCTGTGCTGGGACGAGCGGAAACCAGAAACTGATGACCGTTGATCAACCCAGTTTCTGTGATTTCTTTCAAGTCGTTATTATTCCGAAACTCATTTAGCAACTTAATTTCAAGAGGTTCTGGCAGGTTTTTTGGGTTCAGAGGATTATCGGAAGCAACTTTAATATAGTAATCAGGTTGCTTTTCCTTGAAATAGCTAGCAATTACACTTGTAGTCACTGTGCTAGAAATTGCGGGTGACTCAAACATATTCGCCTGCAACAAGCTTGGGCGAATATCCTTGGAAATATACTTTCGCAATGAGGACACCATATCCACCAGTAATGATAGCTCCTTATTTGCTTCAGAATAAACTTGATACCGCGTGGTGAAATAAACAATCGGAACACTAGTCGCGACAGTTATAACATATAGCCAAATAATCGATTTCCGAAAACGCTTGATGAGGCTATTCGTGATAACCAGTTTTGTGGATTTTAGCTCTGTATTCATAATTGCTCTCCAATTTTCTAGTAATAAAGTCAAAGGTTCAATATGGATTCCAGTCAATTCGTTGTCTTAGGCAACAACCAGCAGATCCAAAAGGAGCCCGTGAAATTCCCCCATGTGTAACCAGGAACATGGCAATGATCAGCAGTTCTCAGCGGTGTCGGCATATCAATATTGAACTCATCTTTTGATCGCGCGGAATGGACACACAGAGTGATCGAATGCGTTTGAAGAGGTTGGAACAACCCTCTTGGAACTCCTGGCGGCACGACAGTAGCATGACGAATTATCCGGAATACGCATGGAAGCATTTAGAAGAAGATCATGAGTTCAGCCGCTGCCGGACCCGTTCCCGAAACTGGGTTGCCGCCTGAGGATTGGGAATGTCGTTGGCTAGAGCATCGATAGTGGCGGCCAAGGTGGTGGCGACGCGAAAATGATCAGCGCAGATCATATTGGCGATCGGGCCGATAAATTCTTTGAGCGTTTGTTCCAAGATGGTTTTGGAGGCAGCCGTCAATGAAAGTTGAGATGCCTGTACATTGGACTGAGAAAGCGTGGTGGCGGGTTTGACCTGCTCAAGAATAGCCAAGATGTCAACAGTGGACGGCAAGGACATCCGAGGTGTGGATAACGGACTGGAGGCAAAAGCAATATCACCGGTTTCAACTTCGAGAAGGATTGGAAGCGCATCGATGCCATGCTGTTTTCTAGCCAGAAGGGAAACAATATCACCTTTTTCCAGACTGATTTGACCCAGTAAGTGCCCCTTGTCGATGATGTGTAGTATGCCCGTTTGTTTTTCTTGGCATAACTTGCGCAATTGGGCAGCGATAGCTGGCAACGATAAGGATTTTTGGAACATGATCGTGTCTCATAAAAATTTGCGGAGCGCGAAATGTTTCAGTTTCTCACGCTCCGCTATCATTACTTTAACTATGACAGATTTTTCTGCAGCCGCTTCATGGCGACCACGACACTGTTGCGTAGCAGATCGATCGCATGCCGCACGGTATCCACTTCGTCGCGGCTGCCTGGATTATCCCGCAGCAGTAAATCCAACTCGCCTTTGGCAATGCGCTCGGTAGTCAAGGCGAGGGCTTTCAGGCGTTTGATAATCGCTCCTTGGGTGAACAGGAAATTCAGCAGGAACGCCAGCGCGATCAAACCGATGGTGTAAGGATTGAGGAAAGTTAGCAATACATCGGCCAGGGTCACATCCGGTAACTTGACACTGATGATGCCACGTACGTCTCCAACCTTATAACCGAACGCTCGCTTATCACCGTATTTGGCGATGACATCCGCCGGCGCATCCTTGGGATCGCCATGGCACTTCAAGCAGGACTGCTTGACGAAAATCGGCTGGCTGTACCGATAAAAATCATTTTCGAACGTATCTTTATACTTGAGATTCGAATCGGCTTTGAAAGCCTGTATGGAAGTGCTTTCGAAGGGATCTGGAGCGTTGGCTGGGTTACGGTATTCGTCACTGGTCACCCGAAAAGTGGCGCGAGTAGCGGTTTTACTAACGATCTCGGATAATTCTCTTGTGGCAAGCGCCGGATTCTTGGAGAAAAACTCCATGCTGCTGTTACTGCTGATCCGTTTACCGAGATAGTCGGGAAAATTGGGCGCCAAATGATCGACCCAAACCACACCGGTATTAGCCACCCACGCCCGGAAAGCCAGCACTTGTTCGGCCGAAGCCATGGCCTCATTGCGTAACTGGTTGGTTTTCAGTGTGTAAATCCCGATGAAAAGCCCTGCTATGATCAAGGCCAGTGTTAGGATAAAGATTAGGGAATACTTGAGCTGGATGCTCCATCTGGAAAACATGAGAAAACTCCTTAAAAAATATGCTTATGGATTATTGAGCGAAACGACCAATCAAGTAACGGACTGAAAATCCGGCTACGCGTCGACCGAACGACGCGTCTAGTCGAGCTCCATCCGAAACTGATCATCAGGATTTGGCTCAAAGTGATGTTCCAAATACTCACGAATCATCTTTCCGGTCATCTGACCCACCGTGGCACAGATGATGGGTAATGAATTACCAGACCACCCAACAGAAACAGCCACGACCACGACGGACCGCCAATCATTGCAATACCAAACATACAACTATCATTCCATAGTTACATTTATTCGTAATTTTTTCAGATTGGCGCGGAATTCTCGAAGAGCCATAGAAAAATAATTTAATTTCAATTAGTTAGTTAAAAAATTAATTTCTTGACTTTTCAGATCCTTGCGCAGCCGCATGCCAAACCATCAGGCGGGCCAATTTGGTCGGGTCCAAGTCAATAAAAGTCGCGTTTTTGTTTCTATTTTCGAAAAAAAAGCGACCATTACGTCGCTTAATTTGGTTGGAGAGGGGTCGACTAGAACGAGTATTGCAATCTATAAGTGATATATGATTCTAAAAATCAGCGCTTTCGGTGCCGGCTAGCGAATTCGTGGGGAAGCGTTGCACAGCATCAAGCTTCCCCCAATCGGCGGGGATGTGGACCAACCTCAGGTTGCGGATGCCGGTGTGGCGCAAGTTCCGCACCCACCAGCACCGTCGCAGGCGGGCGCTGACTTACTTTCACTGGCGGGAGGACTGTCGTCCTTGAGCACATTTTTCTTCTTGTCTCCACCCTTGAAATCGGTCTCGTACCAACCGCTGCCCTTGAGCCGGAACCCAACCACCGAGATCAGCTTCTTCAGTTCGGGCTGACCGCAGGCCGGACAGTCGCTCAACTCGGGGTCGCTGAGTTTTTGCATCACTTCCAGTTCGTGATTGCAGGACTGGCAACGGTATTCGTAAATCGGCATGGCACACCTCGTGGACTGACAATAGGGTGGGAAACTCAGTACTGACCTTATGGGGATCACTTTGAACGATTTCAAGGTGTTCGTCCAGAACAAGGCCAATCTCGCTACACTATGCTCATGTTGTCCTCGCCGCGTCTACTCTTCATTGCCGCTTGGCTCGCGCTATGGCTGACCGGCTGCGATTCCGGCGCTGGCCACGCGGTCACGGTGGAATTCTGGGCCATGGGTCAGGAGGGCGAGCAGGTCAAGGCGTTGCTGCCGGAATTCGAGCGTCGTCATCCCGGCATTCGAGTGCGGGTGCAGCAAATTCCCTGGAGCGCGGCACACGAAAAACTGCTGACCGCCCATGCCGGCGACGCCATGCCGGATGCGTTCCAGCTCGGCAATACCTGGATTCCCGAATTCGTGGCCCTGCGCGCCATCGAGCCGCTGGACCAACGGTTGCGCGGCTGGTCGGAAGCGGCGTTGGCCGACTACTTCCCCGGCATTCTCGCCACCAACCGCCTGGCCGGACAGACCTTCGCCCTACCCTGGTACGTGGACACCCGGTTGTTTTTCTACCGCGGCGATCTGCTGGCCGCCGCTGGGTTTCCCGAACCGCCGGTCACCTGGGACGGCTGGTTGCGGGCGATGGCCGCGCTCAAGGCCCAAGGTGGCGGGGAGCGTTACGCCATCCTGCTACCGATCGACGAATGGCAGTTGCCGGTCATTCTCGCTCTGCAACGCGGCGCCACCCTGCTGCGCGACCGGGATCAATACGGCAACTTTCGGGACCCGCGCTTTCGCGACGCTTTTACCTTCTATCTGCACCTGTTCGCGCGAGGGCTGGCCCCACCGGTGGGCAATACCCAAATGGCCAACCTTTATCGGGAATTCGCCAGCGGCGCTTTTGCCATCTACGTCAGCGGCCCATGGAACATCGGCGAGTTCGGCCGGCGGCTGCCGGCGGCGTTGCAACCGCACTGGAACACCGCGCCGCTGCCGAATTTTACCGATTCCCTCTCTTCCCCCGCGGGAAAGAGGGTGGAGACGAGTACGGTGGGTGTATCGCTGGCTGGCGGCGCCAGTCTGGCGCTCAGCCGCGACTCGCCCCGGCGGGAAGCAGCTTGGTTGCTGCTGGAGTTCCTGGCCGAACCTGAACAGCAGGCGCGGTTCTATCAACTGACCGGCGATCTGCCGGCGCGGCAGTTGGCCTGGAACGACCCGGCACTGATCGGCAATCGTCATGCCCAGGCGTTCCGGGAGCAATTGCGACACCTGCGGGCGACGCCACCGATCCCTGAATGGGAACGCATCGCCAGCCGCATCGCCTACTACGCCGAACTGGCGATTCGCCAGGAATTGAGCGCGGATGAGGCGCTGGCGGCGTTGGATCGGGACGTGGATCGGATTCTGGAGAAACGGCGCTGGCTGTTGCGCCGGGGGCTGGTGCCATGACTACTGGTCAGGAACGCCACGCCACCCGCGGCGCCAGGGCCTTTCTGGCGCCGGCGTTGCTGCTGATCGCGGTGTTCTTTTTCCTACCGGTACTGGCGGCGCTGCTGCTGAGCTTCACCGATTTCGACATCTACGCGCTGGGCGATCTGGAGCGGCTGCGTTTCGTCGGCTTGCGCAACTACTTGGATCTGCTGCAAAGCCCGCTGTTCTGGACGGCGCTCGGCAATACCTTTTATTTCGTGGTGGTGGGAGGGCCGCTGTCGGTGGCGGTTTCCCTGGGCGCGGCGCTGCTGGTGAACGCGCCGCTGACCCGCTTTCCCGGTTTCTTCCGCGCCGCCTTCTTCCTGCCGGTGGTGACCACCCTGGTGGCGGTGGCGGTGGTGTGGCGCTATCTCTACCATCCCCACTACGGCTTGCTGAATTACGGCCTCGGCCTGCTCGGCATCGATCCCATCGATTGGCTGGGCGATCCGGTCTGGGCCATGCCGGCGATCATCCTCATGGCGGTATGGAAGAATTTCGGTTTCAACATGATCATCTTCATCGCCGGCCTACAGAACATTCCGACTCCACTCTACGAGGCGGCGCGGATCGATGGGGCCAGCGGCTGGCGACAGTTCCGCCACATCACCCTGCCCTTGCTGGGGCCGACCTTCCTGTTCGTGACCCTGATGACCATGATCGGCTATTTCCAGGTCTTCGCGGAGCCCTACGTGATGACGCGGGGCGGACCGGCCAACCGCACGCTCAGCGTGGTGCTGCTGATGTACGAGGAAGGCTTCCGCTGGTGGAACATGGGTTACGCCTCGGCGGCGGCGTTCGTGCTGTTCGTGCTGATTCTGGCCGGGACCGCGCTGCAATTGCGGCTGCGGCGGAGAGATCCGGAATGAACAACTTCCTCCATCGCATCCTCTCCGCCTTGCTGGTGTACGGCCTGCTGATGCTCGGCACGGTGTTGGCCCTGGCGCCACTGCTGTGGATGCTGGCGGCGTCGCTGATGCCGCCCGGCGAAGCCACCGATTACCCACCGCGATTGTGGCCCAGCACGGTAACCTTCGAGCACTACGCGGCGCTGTTCACCCGCCTCGACCTGGGCCGCTACCTGCTCAACAGCACCCTGCTGGCCGGCGCCGTGACCGTGATCTCGCTGTTCGTCAACTCCATGGCGGGCTACGCCTTCGCCAAGTTCCGGTTTCGCTATCGGGACCGGCTGTTTCGAATCCTGCTGGCGGCCATGGTGATTCCAGCCCAGGTTGCGATGCTGCCATTGTTCCTGCTGCTCAAGCAGTTCGGTCTGATCAACACCTATTGGGGCGTCATTATCCCCGGCATGGCCAACATTTTCGGCATCTTCCTGATTCGTCAATATCTGCTGGCCATCCCCGACAGCTTGCTGGACGCCGCCCGCATGGACGGCGCCGGCGAATTCCGCATCTACTGGGCACTGGTGCTGCCGCTGTGCCGGCCGATCCTGGTGACGCTGGCCATCTTCACCTTCATGGGCGCCTGGAACGATTTCATGTGGCCGCTGATCGTGCTGACCGACAGTTCGATGTACACCCTGCCGGTGGCGCTGGCCAACCTGCTGGGCGAGCATGTGCAGGATACCGAATTGATGATGGCCGGCTCGGTGCTGACCGTGCTGCCGGTGTTGCTGCTGTTCGTGGCCCTGCAAAAGTACTACATCGCCGGCATCATGCTGGGGGGGATGAAAGGTTAGGGCGGCGTCCAAGCCCTTCCATCCCGAGAGGATTTACTTGGCGCCGTCGCCCAGCACCCGGCTGGCGGCCAGCAGCATCACCTTGGACAAGCGGGTACGCTGGTCGGCGGTCAGCTTGGTTTTGTTGGCCAGCATCAGCCCACGGGTGCAGATGGTATCCACCGTGGTGTCGAAACCCCATTTCTTTTCGGCCACGGTCACGTCCTCGAAGGTATACACGGCGCTACCGTCGGGTAATTTATCGTTCAGATCCCAATCCTTGACCGGCACCAGCCGGAAATCCTTGGGATTTTCCAACACCACCTGCATCTCGGTGGACTTGGCCATCGGCCGCTGCACCACCATCGCCGCCTGAATCGGGCTGGCCTTGCCACCGCTCTTGATTTGCAGCAGTGCCTCGGCCCCGTCCACGAAGGCCGGCGTGGTGTTCTTGAACTTGGGTTCCAGGATCGTCATGTACTCCCAGGTCACCGCCACGCCGCTGTTGGGCGACTGCACCGCGATCTGCCGGTTGCCGGCTTTCTGCAAGTCGCCATCGTCGCGGATGCCGCTGTTCTTGCCGGTGACGATGAACACGCATTCCTTGCCGATCTCGCCCAGGCTGATGAACTTGTCGGCGAATTCGGGATGATCCTTGAGGTAATACTTCAAGGCATCGGCCTGGGTCAGTCCCAGGCTG
>JAGRHI010000315.1 GCA_020445045.1 Candidatus Competibacteraceae bacterium | reverse complement strand
TGCAGCACCTTGGAGCCCAGGCTGGCCATCTCCAGCATCTCCTCGAAGGTGATGCGATCCAGCCGTCGCGCTTCGGGAACCACCCGGGGATCGGTGGTGTAAACGCCGTCCACATCGGTATAAATCTGACACTCATCGGCTTTCAGCGCGGCGGCCAGCGCGACACCGGTGGTATCGGAGCCGCCTCGGCCCAGGGTGGTGATGTTGCCGTCCTCGTCCACGCCCTGAAAGCCCGCCACCACCACCACCCGGCCAGCATCGAGATCGGCGCGGATGGAATCGGCCTTGATGTCCTGAATGCGTGCCTTGTTGTGAGCGTTGTCGGTGAGAATGCGGGCCTGACCACCGGTGTAGGAGCGGGCCGGGCAACCACGTTTTTCCAGGGCGATGCAGAGCAGGGCAATCGTGACCTGCTCGCCGGTGGCCAACAGCACGTCCAACTCACGCGGGGTGGGACGAGCAGAGATACCCTTGGCCAAACCGATCAGCCGGTCCGTTTCGCCGCTCATGGCGGACACGACGACCACGACCTGATGGCCACGTCCACGCCAGTCGATGACCTTGTCCGCGACGTTTTCGATCCGCTCGGTGCTACCCACCGAGGTGCCGCCGTATTTCTGTACGATAAGCCCCATGTATCCTCAGTCCTTTCAGAAGCGAAGCTGGCCCACGGCGGTAGCGGCTGCCGGGGTCGTCGTAAGGCCGCCGATTATAACGAAAGGCTGGCCATCTCCAAATAATTCCCGTGTCGCAACGCATCAACAGCGCACCATGTACATGGGCAAAAATTGCAACGTTCATGGGGCAATCAATAAACATATAGAGGGCTGATTGTGCTGGTCAGCCCCGAAGGGTGGATTTCAAGCGAGTTGGCCGCGGATCCAGTCGGGCACGGATTGCAGGGCGCTATCCAGTTTCGAGGGGTCGGTGCCACCCGCTTGAGCCAGGTCGGGACGGCCACCACCCTTGCCACCCACTTGCTGGGCGACCATGTTGACCAGATCGCCGGCCTTGAGGCGGCGGGTTTCCGCCGAGGTGACGCCAGCCACCAGTCGCACCTTGCCATCCTCGACCGTGGCCAGCACCACCGCCGCCGTCTTGAGCTGGTCCTTGTAGCGATCCACCGCTTCACGCAGGGTCTTGGCGTCCACGCCATCCAGCCGGGCAGCCAGCACCTTGACGCCATCCACCTGAACCGTCTGGCCGAGCAAATCGGCGCCCCGCCCACTGGCCAGCCGGGCCTTGGCCTGCTCGACTTCCTTTTCCAGTTGCCGGGCACGCTCGACCAGTTGCCGGACCTTGTCGGGAAAGTTGTCGCGGTCGCCCTTGACCAGTTGCGCCACTTGCCGGGCGCGATCCTGAAGCGTGGAGACGAGATCCAGCGCCCGCTCGCCGGTAACGGCTTCAATGCGTCGCACCCCAGCGGCCACGCCGCTTTCGGCGGTGATCTTGAACAGACCGATGTCGCCGACCCGGCGGACATGGGTGCCGCCGCACAGTTCGGTGGAAAAATCGCCCATCCGCAGCACCCGCACCCGGTCGCCGTATTTTTCGCCGAACAGCGCCATCGCGCCGGCGGCGATGGCCTCTTCCGGCGCCATGATGGTGGTTTCCACCGCCACGTTGCCGCGAATCTGGGCATTGACCAGCCGCTCGATGGTTTCCAACTGCTCTGGGGTCACCGGCTCGGCATGGGAGAAGTCGAAGCGCAGTCGTTGCGGGTCCACCAACGAGCCTTTCTGGGTCACATGCGGACCCAACACCCGGCGCAACGCCGCGTGCAGCAAGTGGGTAGCGGAATGATGAAGCGCGGTCGCTTGACGCTGAACGGCATCCACTTGCGCCACTACGGTGACGCCGACTCGCAATTGACCTTGTTGCAACGTGCCGATGTGGATGAAAACGCCTTCACCCTGTTTCCGCGTGTCGTGGACCGCGAACTCCAAGCCATCGGCGCGCAGCCAACCGCTATCGCCGACCTGACCGCCGGATTCGGCGTAGAACGGGGTATGGTCCAGCACCACCACGCCTTCGTCGCCGGGGTTCAACGGGTCAACGGCCTTGCCGTCGCGGAACAGCGCCAGCACGGTCGCTTCCTCTTCCAGCCGATCGTAACCATGAAACTCGGTGCAACCGCTGGCGATACCGAGATCGGCGGTCTGGCGTTGGCCGAACTGACTGTGGGCACGGGCGCGTTCCCGCTGCGCCGCCATTTCCCGCTCGAAACCGGCCATATCCAACAGCAGACCACGTTCGCGGGCGATATCGGCGGTCAAATCCACCGGGAAGCCGTAGGTGTCGTACAGCCGGAACACGGTCTCGCCGGGCAGGGTCTCGCCCGACAAGCGGGCGATATCCTCTTCCAGCAGCTTCATGCCGTGCGACAGGGTTTCGGCGAAGCGCTCTTCCTCCTGTTGGATGGCTCGGGCGACCTGCGCCTCGGCGTGGACCAGTTCCGGGTAGGCCGCGCCCATTTCCACGATCAGCGGTCTGACCAGTCGGTGGAAAAACGTGCCTTCGGCTCCCAGCTTGTAGCCATGGCGAATGGCGCGTCGCATGATCCGGCGCAGCACGTAGCCACGCCCCTCGTTGGAGGGCAACACGCCATCGGCGATCAGGAAAGCGGTGGCGCGGATGTGGTCGGCGATCACCCGCAGCGAATTGGACTGTAAATCCGTCGCGCCGGTCGCGGCGGCGGCGGCCTGGATCAAGTGTTGAAACAGGTCGATTTCGTAGTTGCTGTGCACGCCCTGCATGACCGCCGCCAGCCGTTCCAGCCCCATGCCGGTATCGACCGATGGTTTCGGCAGCGGCGTCAACACACCGCTGGCATCGCGGTCGTACTGCA
>JAGRHI010000314.1 GCA_020445045.1 Candidatus Competibacteraceae bacterium | reverse complement strand
CCAAGGTCTTGATGTACTCGTAGGCCGTATCGGGATGGTTGGGCAGGGCCATTTCCGAGGGCGAAAACCCGCGCACCCGCTCCAGCGCTTCCAACCCGAAGATGGCGGCAAAATGGTGCTGCCAAGCCTTGACGTGGAGACGGAAATCCTGCGCCGGCGTCGAAGGCGCCACCGCGTGGCCCCACGGACAACCCAACCATTCCACCCCGCGCCGATAGGCCGGATTGCAGGTGACGTTCTTGAGCGCGTCGAGCGCGTCGTGCAGACCCATGGCGCGCAAACCGTGGAACAGCGTACCGGAATACTCCAGCATCACCCGCGGCTCCTTGCCCTCGTCGATCAGCTGAGGGACAAACTCGCCCATACGCTTGTAGCACCAATGAAACACTGGCGCATTGTAATTATCACCAATGCCCTGGTTCTCCATCATGTACTGGAGATTGCTGATGATGGCCGCGGTGTGCAAGTCGCCGCCACCCGCCGGAATCAGTGGCTGATGCATGTGCAAGGCGATGGCGCAGGCGGCGCGGATGTGGCCGAAATCGATGCGGCTTTCCGGCAGAAACACCGGGTGGGCGCGACCGGCGCGCAAAGTCTCTTCCACGAGCGGCTCCGAACCGCAGATATTCGGCAAACCGTCAACGTATTCTGGAAGCTGGCTCATGCGTGGCGTTCTCCTGGACAATGGCTGGATGAATCGGGGATTGGCGACTGGCCCAGCGCCTGGACCCCATGCAATCTCGGGCGCGACCTCCGGCGACGGCGATGCACCCGATCGTTTACTTGCAACGGATGTGCTCGTAGATGTTCAGGTAATCCTGGCCGGGCCGAGCCCACGAATAATCGTAGCTCATGCCGTGGATCATCATGCGGCGGAAATCGTCCGGATAGTTGTGCCACAAGGCAATGGCGCGGTGCATGGCCGACTCGATGCCGGCGTGATCGGCCCCTTGGAAGACATAGCCGTTGCGCTCCTCGAACGGTTTGTGGGAGTAATCCTTGTCGAACACCGTATCCTTGAGGCCACCGACTTCGCGCACGATCGGCACCGTGCCGTATTTCAACGCAATCATCTGAGTCAACCCGCAGGGCTCGAACAGGCTGGGCATGACCACCATGTCCGCCCCGGCATAGATCAGGTGCGACAACTCCTCGTCGAAGCCCAGTTCCAAGTGACAATCCGGGCTGTCGTTGAGATGCCGCTTCAAATTCCAGAAATGATGGTTGATGTGCGGGTCCGGACTGGAGCCGAGCAACACGAACTGGGCGTTGTTGCGCAGAGCGTAAAAAATGGCGTGATGGATCAGATGGACGCCTTTCTGACTATCGAGCCGGCCCACATAGGCGATGATCGGTTTGAAGTCCTTGCTCAGCCATAGCCGATCACGCAACGCTTCCTTGTTGGCGTATTTGTCATCCAGGGTTTCGATATTGTAACGGCTGGGAATATGCGAGTCGATTTCCGGGTTCCAGACGTCGTAATCGATGCCGTTCAACACCCCGCCGAACTTGCCGTGATGCACGTTCAGCGTATGATTCAATCCCCCGCCCTGATCGGTGAAGCGCGCCTCGTGCGAGTGGGTCGGCGACACCGTGGTCACGAAATTCGAGTAGACGATACCCCCCTTCATCAAGCTGACGGCGGTATGGTTGAAGTTATCGCGCAGCCGATCGAAGTTGAAATAATGAGCAATATTGGTCAGGCCGGTCGCCCACAGCACGTACTCGCCGGTCAGGCCCTGATGTTTGAAATTGTGGATGGTGTAGCAGACCCGCTGCCAGTGCATGCCGGCGTGGGCGTACTGCTCGAACAACAGCACCGGCACCAATCCGGTCTGCCAATCGTGGCAATGGATGATATCGGGACGACGGTTGTCCTTGAGCAGGAATTCCAAAGCCGCCTTACTGAAGAACGCAAAGCGGCTGACATCGTCCGAGAAACCGTAGAAGTGTCCGCGGTTGAAAAAATTGTCCGGGGAATGCGGCTCGATGAAGAAACATTTTCGACCATGGACGAAGCCGAACCAGACCGAGCAATGCACGGCGCCGTTGTACCAGGGGGCCCATAGATCCTTCATGGTGACTTGCAAGCCCCAGATTTGGTCGTAGCGCATGCAGTCGTACTTTGGCAGGATGATCTGGACCTCGTTGCCGCGAATTTCCAGCTCTCGGCTCAGGCCGAAAATCACATCCGCCAACCCGCCAACTTTGGCTACGGGGGCGCATTCAGTAGCAATTTGAACGATATACATAAACTGCCGTCCTTTGTTATCTCGGGTTCCTGGGGCGGACGCGGCAGCCCGGGCCACCCCCTATTCCAGAATGAAGACTCGAGCCGCGCCCGCGCGCCTCTTCCCGTCAAACCGGCAGATGATCACGGCTGGCGACCATCACGAAAGCCTGACCCGGTCGCAAATCGTAGCCAAAGGGTCGGGGAATATATTCCAGGGTATATTCCGGCGACACATCCAGCAACGGCGCACCGGCCTGGATGTAGGTACCCAGATTCTCGGCGTGGAAGTACTGATGGTTCCAGGGATCCTTGTTGAGAATGATCAGCGCTTCCTCATGAGTGCGGACCGACGCTTTCCACATGAGCAAGATATTGGGATTCTGGTAGGGCAGGATCGTGGTCGGGGCCTCCTCCCGGAAAATGGCGTACTGACGCTTGATCGCATTGACGGCGGTGATGAACTCGCACAAATCGATGTTGGGTTGTTCCCAATCGCTGGAGCGGGTGTTGACCACGTGCAGCCGGCGACGGAACCCGTACTCGAACCCGATCGGCATCATGACGCCGGCGGAAAACAGGGCGGAGAACAGATAGCGCTGCTTCATCGCCGCCACGTTGCCGTCGACCTCCTGGAACAGCCGATCGGTATCGTGGCTCTCGGCGAAACTGATGGACGGGGCGATGTCACGGACCAGTTGATACTGCTCCAGCAACCAAGCGCCGTGGAAATCCCACCACTTGGAGCTGTTGAATACATAATCGAAACCAGCCTGGGCGGTCTGCTTGGTCTGATCGGCGGTGCAACCCAGGGTCTCGGCGGTAAATACCGTATCCGGATATTTCTGCCGGATCTCGCGGATCAGCCGCCCCCAGATATGACCGGGAATCTGATAGGCCGCATCGCAGCGAAAGCCCTTGAACCCCAGTTTCAGCAAGAATTCGACAATCTGGTAAAAGTAGCGGTACAGCCCTTCCGGATCGGAGGTATGCTGGTGGTTGAAGCGGACCAGGTCGCCCCATACCACCTTGCGGCCATCTTCCATGCAGAACGGATGGGCAATCTCGCCGTTTTCCTCCATAAACCACTCGCGGTGCTGGCGCGTCAGTTCGGAATCGAAGGCACAATGGTTGATCACCAAGTCCACCATCACCTTGAGACCCAGCTGGTCGGCGGTGGCCAGCGCGCGCTTGATCTGCTCCTCGGGGGAAAGCTTGGACGCCGGGTCCACCATCAGGGGATTGAGCTTGAAGTAATCGGCGATGGAATAGAGGCTGCCCGAGGAACCAGGTTTCTGGACTGGATTGACGAAAATCCAGTCGAACCCCATGTCGGCGGCCCGTTTGAAGTGCGGTTCCCAGTCCCCGAACGGCCCGGCCAACAAAGGAAAAAGGTTATAGATCAGCATCGGCGACTCCCCAAAATTCTTCATTCTGATGGCCGGGACACGGCGGCGCGCTCCGGCGGATTAGGTTGGTTTGGCACGACAGGCCATTCGGTGGAATCGTAGCACGAAACCACCGGCTACAGCAGTCCGATCCACGAGTAACCGCCGGAGTCGCCTCACATCTGAGCTTGGAGGTAATTGGGCAAGCCCAGACGTCCGATCAGGGCCAATTGGGTCTCCAACCAACCGATATGCTCTTCCTCGCTGGCGAGGATAGCGCTCAGCAAATCGCGGGTCACGTAATCGGCGCAGCTCTCGCAATAGCCAATGGCTTCCCGATACAGCGGGTGAGCGTCATGTTCGAGCTTCAGATCCCCTCGAAAGACTTCTTCGACGTTTTCACCGATATAAAGCTTGCCGAGATCCTGCAAGTTGGGCAGCCCCTCCAAATCCAAAATTCGCCGCACCAAGCGATCGGCGTGCTTCATCTCGTCAATCGACTCGTCGTATTCGTGCTTGCCCAGTTTGCCAAAGCCCCAGTCATCGAATATGCGAGCATGCAGGAAATACTGGTTGATGGCGGTCAACTCATTTCGAAGGGCTTTGTTCAGATATTCAATGACCTTGGCGTCGCCTTTCATCGGATTCTCTCCCAGAATTCATAAATCCACGGCAAACCAGGCCGCCCGCTGGGGGGCGGGCTCGTTCGTGGCCCGCGGTGGCTCAACCTCAACCACCGTCGGGGTCGCTGGCGGAGTTGCTGGCGGGGTCGCTGGCGGGGCCAGCAAACAAGCATCGAGAAGCTGTCGTATGTCATCCAAGCATTTGCCGCATTCGACGCCCACCCCAAAACGAGCGCTGATGTCGCCGATGGTGCGAGCGCCTTGATCGACCGCCTCGCGGATTTGCGTATCGGAAATCGACTTGCAGATGCACAAAAACATGGAAATCATCCTCCCCGGTTGAACTGACGGAACCTTGACCGATCACTCTAAAGACTGCCTGCAATCGGTTTGGTTGCCGAAGCTGATCGATTCCCCACCATGGCCTTCCATGGATTCATACCCCACACGAAAAAGCGCCTCGGAAACCAGCAAAGCGGCGGTGCGAAACGCGCTCATGTCCGGCCGGCCGTTCGACCGTAGGCCAGCGCCAGCAGCACCACGCCCACCACGATCAACGGCAGCGACAGCACCTGTCCCATGGTCACCCAACCGAAAGCCAGATAGCCGAGCTGCGCGTCCGGCTGGCGGACGAACTCCACCAGAAAGCGGAAAATACCGTAGCTCAGCGCGAACACCCCCGACACCGCCATGGTCGGGCGCGGCTTGGCCGAAAACAGCCAGACGATGAGGAACAGCACCAAGCCTTCCAGCGTCGCCTCGTACAACTGCGACGGATGGCGTGGCAAATTGTCGCCGGTCTGGCGGAACACCATCCCCCACGGCAGATCGGTGACCCGACCCCACAATTCCCCATTGATGAAATTGCCAAGTCGGCCGAACAGGATACCCGGCGCGATCAGCGGCGCGATGAAGTCGATGGTCGGCCAGAATCCTTTTTGGTACTTGCGGGCAAACAGCACCATGGCCAGCAACACGCCGATAAAACCGCCGTGAAACGACATGCCGCCCTCCCAGACCCGGAACAGCACCAGCGGATTGTCGAGGAAGGAACTGAAGCCATAGAACAGGATGTAGCCGATCCGACCGCCGAGAATGACACCCAAGGCGATGTAGAACACCAGATCGTCCATCTGGGCGGCGGTCCAGCCGGAGCCGGGTTGGCGGGCGCGGTAACGGCCCAGTGCCCAGCCGGCGAGGAAGCCCAGCAGATACATGAGGCCATACCAGCGCACATGCAGCGGCCCTAGACTGAACGCCACCGGATCGAAATCGGGATGTACGAGCATGGAAAACTCCGTGGAGGATGTCCGACCGCTGGCGATCCGCCGCCGGCCACGACTGCTAAATTTTCAGGGATGCGAAGTCCGCAAAAGCGCCGAAACGATATAGAGACACCGCGTGCTCAACGAAAAACCTGATTAGCAAGATACTTCAGC
>JAGRHI010000313.1:1797-6424 GCA_020445045.1 Candidatus Competibacteraceae bacterium | reverse complement strand
TTGACGTAGCGGTAGAAGTCATCGCCCGGCTTGACCGAGGTATCCATGTTGCCGAGGTCGACACCCCAGGCGCCGGGTTGTGGTGTGGCGACCGCAACCGGTTCGGTGTCCGATGCCGCGTTTTCCGCCGACGACTGACTGCACGTCAGGGTAAAGCCGAGGGCCAGGGTGGCGCTGAGAAGGGTATGAAAAGGAATGCGCATCTTCATGGGATTTCCTTGTCTTGGAAAGGATCTACCAGGAAATGGTTTTCAGGGACGGCGTTCATGCCACTCTTGGTTGCTGGGCGTTTTGACGCGCAATGTGGCAGGTGGCGATCTGAATCAGAGCGCTGGACCCACGCTTGCGGTCGCCCCGGTACCGGTAGCCGGTTACTGTGTACCAAAGCACGAGCGTTGATAGACGGTGACCTGCGGCGCCTGATTGGGTTGTAGCAGCTCAGTGGCTGTCATGCACGGTAAGCTTGCCCTCAAGGCTTCTCTTCGGCGCCTCGATGGTCCGCATCCATTTCACTGTGGCAACCTTCCAGGTGGGGTCCTGTTGTTTCAGGAGATCGAGCACACCCGAGAGGTGCCTTGCGCCATAAGTGATGAAAATCTTGTCGTGCGAATCTTCGATGATGCGCTTGGCCAGCGCGCGGTTGCGAAAGTCGATGATGAGCGGAGCAAACGGGCCGGGTTCTTCGTTTTCCTTCGGCGCGAGGGCGAGGGTCATCACACCGCGACAGACGATGCCAGCCAGCTTTCTCTGGCCTTCGGACCCGGACTTGAGCCATTCAATCGCCTGCGCCATTGATCCTGACGAATCCCCCCCGGGCGACTCCTTGAAATCGTTGGCGTGGGCCTTTGCGAATTTGGGATCCGTGCGAAGGAGTCGTTCGTATTCCTGCTTCAGTTCGATCGCGTCCACGTCGGCAATGACGTGACGCTCAGGATGCTCCTGCTTGTCCGCTTCCAACAACGTGAAATAGTCGGACTGGAATTTGAGCCCACAGGCCTCGCCCATGGCCTTGTAGGTACCCGACAGGTCCGAGCTGCCGGTCAAGACACTCGACAGTTTTTCGAAGAACGCCTTGGATTCCGGTGTCGATGTCTGAACGTCTTCGTAATAGATGACGTAGCCATCGGCCAGCGCCTTTTCGAGATCGTAGATCACCGCTTTGTAAAAGTTCTCCGCGCCGAAATGCTGCATACCTTGAAACACGACGGTTTTCTGGCCATTGGTGAGCGTGGCTTGTGGAAAGACGGCCGGTCGAGTCTCCGTGATGGTCGCGAGGTAGTAGATCGGTGCGGCCACCACGATGCAAAGAATAAAGAGCAGTGCGACGCCGGAATGGAGCCAGTGCCTGATGAACGGACGCCGGTGAGCGCGATCGAAAACCGCTCGCCTGAGCCATGCCGCAGGTATGGCCAGAACCGCTGCGATCACTAGAATGACCAGGAATACCCAGCTCGCCCAGTCGAAGATGATTGGAAGGCTCAGCAGAAAGCCGAGGCCCAGGACAAACCAGATCACGGTGCCCAGACGGATTCTCAATTCCGACAAGAATGAGTTTCTGCTCGGGTTGACTTTGTTCATCTCGGCTTCATTGCTCATATCGATCTTCTTCAGTGTGTTTCAATAAGGTCCAACGGGTTGGGCGTGGAAGCTTCAAGGAAACCGGGACTTCGACTCAGGGCTTGAGGTGTTCGACCTCCTTTGCCGCCATGCCACGATCCGAGTAGTAGAAAATAGGTCTTGTCCTCGATGAAGAGATCGGTCTCTCCCTCGTGGGTGGAATAGGTCGCGGGAGTTGCGCTGGCGAGCCCTTCGAACAGCACATCGACCTGCTTGCCCTTGCCCCAGACGAGCTGGATCTCCTGGTCAGGAAAGCGCAGGGCGGTGCGCTCGACGCCCTTGTTCCCTTTGATCTCGGTCACCATGCATAGGTAGCTGTGGGTCTTTCTATCGATGATGACCCCGCAAACGGTCTGGAAGCTGTCGGACCCCGGCTCCCGCAGGTCTGGAGCCCGGCCGGTGGCCATGGAATCACAGGTGCCCTCTTGAAGATAACGCCCGGCAACCCAGCCGGTGACACCCTGGTATTCGATCCTGCACCAGCGTGGATTCTCTTTTAGTCGCGCGGCCTGCCGCGCCTTGGACAGCTCGGTGAACTCCTGGAACGTCAGGCCGCCCTGGCAGCCGAGATTGCGCAGGCAGGTCCCGTCCGGCGGGATTTCGCCGATCTTCTCGGCATGCGGATTCGGATGACCGCGGATGTTCAGGACATCGCCGTCGGCAACACCCGTCACCCGGTAGAAGTCCGGGCCGTCCGCCGTCGCCGATGCCGATTCGAAAGTCAACAGCAAGGCCGCCGCAATGCTGTAGATGAGTCTTGATAACCGGAAGGAGAACAGCTTGTTCATGGTACGGATCTCTTGGGGAGCACACGGGTTCCCTGTCGGCAGGAAGGGCATCGGTGATGGAGTCATGGCGCCCTTCCATGGACACCACGGAGATGTACTTGCGAGCCGACCGGTTTCTTCAGTTGGTCCAGACCGCTTACGAACTGAAGACCGCAGTCCTCAGGCTCGCGTTCGCCGCTGCTGGCGCGCATGCTCACGAGGTCGTCGAGGGCGGAACCACGGCGGTGGTGCCGCCCGTACCCATCCGTTCGTCAGTTGCACATTGCTTCCGGCTGATCCATTGCGCGTTCGAAGCGTCCGTCGCCGGTGGTCACGGCAATGCACCTGTCCCGGTGTGAATTCCACCAGTAGGCAATGGACTTGTCTTTAACCTTGAGGGTCTTGCGATGGTTGTAGCCATGGTCTTCGAGTTCCCGTTCGCCGCTGCTGGCGCGCATGCCCACGAGGGTGTCGAGGTTATCGAAGTCGTTCTTTTCGTCCTTATTCGCCTGGGAGGCGACGGCGGCGGCGGCGACAACCGCCGCGACGCCTAGTGCGGCTTTCTGCTTATTGCTCAATCCCTCTTTCTCCTTGTCGTCGGAATCCGGTCCGTTGTATTTCGCGGTAACGACGTGCCGATCTTTGATCTTGCATTTGACCGGGTGGCGTTTCCCATCCACTTTGGCGTCTCCCGTCACCTTATACGTGTCGTCACCCAGTCTTTCCGCCTCCATGTCGCGAAAGTTGTGGAGATTGTACTCGTGCCTCAGCCGCTTCTCGCAATCGCTTATGGCGTCGTGCTTGCCGTAGGCCATGGCGGCGCCTGGCGCCGCCAGAGTCAAGGTCATGGCCGCGGCGGCCAGTGTGGTCTTGATGCTGTTGATGTTCATTGGAATGGTGTCTCCTGTTTGTTTGGTGATGCTCGAAGGCAGAATCCAACAAGGCATGGAAGAACGCACAAAGCGGCTTTGTAGTGGGCCGGTTCGAGTGTGACTACAGCCTGTATCGTCACGCGAAACCCACTCGGCCCATTGAGAATAGGCGCTGGGCTGCGGTCCATCCGGTGATGCGTCCGCCTTCGGCGCCGCAGTGCATGGGAGAGCGAAGCTTAGGGTTCCGCCGGAAAGGGCGGAGAATCGCCGCTCGGCCTTGCGCTCAAAGTATCGACCCAAGCGGCCTGAAACAATCGGGAAAATCCTGATCAGGAATTTCCCGACATGGGGATTCTTGGTGGTTGAAGCCGAAAATCCGAGCTATGCGTACATCCGCGCGGCGATGTCGCGCCGCGCCTCGCGCGGGGTGTCAGTTTTCGGGCGGGATCAGCCCGCTTCGAATCGCGAAGCGCACCAATCCAGGCAGGTTATCGATCTCCAGCTTGGACATGATGCGACTGCGATGGGTCTCGATGGTCTTCACGCTGATGCCCATCTCCTCCGCGATCTCACGCATTTTCCGGCTCTGGGCCAGCAAGCGCAGCACCGCCCGCTCGCGCGGGGTGAGCTGGGTCAGCTCCAGCTCCGGAGCGCGGCTCCGCTCCTCATCGGCGCACAGCGCGGGGCTGAGAAAGGTGTGGCCGCGCTGAACCACGGCGATGGCCTCCTCCAGCTCGGCACTGGCCTGGTTCTTGAGCAGATAACCGACCGCGCCGGCGGCGAGCATGCTCCGACGGTAGTGAGCGTCGCCATACATCGATAGGGCCAGAATCGCGCTGTGTGGCGATACGGCACGCAGTGCGCTCGCGGCCTCGATCCCGCTCATTCCCGGCATGGCCACATCGAGCAGGATCAGATCCGGCTGCAGCTCGGCGGCTAGACGCACCGCTTCCTCACCGTCAGCCGCCTGGCCCACGACCTGCCAGCCTTCACGACGCTCCAGGAGCACGGCCAAACCTTCCCGAAACAGGGCGTGATCGTCGCAGAGCAGAAAACGCAAGGCCATCGTCAGTCACCACCGTTCATCGGTTGGTTGGGCGCCGGTCGTACGCGACAGCACCGCCAGTGGCAATCGGAGCGTGATCCGCGAGCCTGTCGCACTGGAGGCGATCGCCAAATCACCGTCGAAGAGCTTGAGCCGGTCGCGGATGCTGGCCAGCCCATAGCCGCCGGCCGCGATGGGCAGTGCTGTCGCTGAGCCGGGCGCGAAGCCTCGGCCGTCGTCTTCGAGGGTGAGGACCAACTCCTCGCCCTGGGACCGCAGCAGAAGATCACCACCGGTCGCGCTGGCGTGCTTGATCAGGTTGACGA
>JAGRHI010000313.1:0-1708 GCA_020445045.1 Candidatus Competibacteraceae bacterium | reverse complement strand
CCCGAGCGACGACTCATGCTCTCCGCGAGCCATTCCAATGCCGCGGCCAACCCACGCTGACGCAGCACCGAGGGGCTCAGATCGAACTGCAGAGTGCGCAGCTCGGCAATCGCCTCGTTCATCAATGCCAATGCGGCGTCTCCCGGCTCGTCGGTGCGCGGTTCTGATGCCGCCATCTCCCGCCGAGGATGCAGCAAGGCGTCGATCTGGATCTGGGCCAGCGCAAACTTCTGCATCGGTCCGTCGTGCAAGGCGCCCGCGAGCCGCGAGCGCTCACGATCTTCCGACAGGCTGAGCGCCATTGCTAGGTGACGGAGCCGATCGTTAGCGGCCTTGAGCTCGTGGGTGCGCTCGGACAACGCGCCTTCGAGATCCCGGGACAGCCGCGCCAGTTCGAAATGCGCGCGCACCCGTGCCAACAGGACCCGCGGCTCGAAAGGTTTGACTACGTAGTCGGACGCGCCAACCTCGAAGGCATCGAGCAGGCTTGGTTCGTCGGCGCGACCGGTCAAAAAGATCACCGGAATGGCACGCGTCGCCGGTGACTCCTTCAGGGCGGCGCAGGTCGCCAGGCCGTCGATACCCGGCATCGCGAGATCGAGCAGCACCAGGCCCGGCGTAACCGCCCGCGCAATCTCGATGGCGGTGGCACCATCCAGGGCCGCAAACACTTCGAAGCCCTGCTCCAGCAGCAGACGACCGGCGAGACGCAGACCGGCCTGCTCGTCATCGACCACCAGGATGCGGCGCCGTGCCCCGCCAGCGTTAGGCGCCGATGCTGATCGGTCGTTCAGGGCGGCGCGCTCCGAGGGATTTCCAAGCCGGTCAAGACCCGCGCCCAAGGCGGGTAAATCGAAGGCATCGGCGGCCTCACGCAGCTCCTCGGCTATCCGCCGCAGATCCACATCGTCCAGTTCCCGCGCACGCGCCGAGAGCAATTCGATGAAACCCTCGATGGCGTTGATCGACGTCAGCGGTGGTCTGAGCGACCGCAATGGCTCCCGTAAATCGGCGGGCAGACGCGATACAACCGCCTCCGCCGACGCATCGGTCGCGGGTGGGGCGGGTGGGGCCTGAAGCCGATCCCGGCCTGATGTATGAGTCGGGTCGCGGGTCAAGTGTGTCGCTCCCGGCTGCGCAGAGTTTGTGGGCGACACGACCACCCCGGACGGCGCCGTATCCGGGGCAAGCGGCACGACAGTCGTCTCGGGCAGCTCCAGCGTGAAGCAGCTCCCGTGGCCGGGTCGGCTCTCGACCGCGATCTCACCGCCCATCAACCGGGCCAGTCGCCGGCTGATACTGAGCCCGAGTCCGAGCCCGGCTCCCGTCTTTCCCCGGTCGTGGGCCAATCTGGAGATCTGCTCGAACGGCTCGAAGATGGACCCCAAAAGCGCGTTGTCGATGCCTGGGCCGCTGTCCTGAATGCTGATTCGCAGGCGGACTCGATCAGGCCCCGAGGGCTCGGCCAGCGCATGCAGCCGGATGGTCCCGGCATCGGTGAAATTGACGGCGTTGCCGATCAGATTGATCAGGATCTGGCGCAGGCGCTGAGCGTCGAGCCAAACAGCGTCCGGCAGCTCGGCGTCCAGGTCGAGAGTCAATCGCAGCCCCTTGTCGGCGGCGGCCTGGATGAACAGCGCCACCAGCTCCCGCAGCAACCCGCGAAGATCGGTCGACGAAGGTAGCAATCGGAGTTGACCGGCCTCGA
>JAGRHI010000312.1 GCA_020445045.1 Candidatus Competibacteraceae bacterium | reverse complement strand
ATCGGCACTGACGATGAACAAGCGGACCGGTCGTTCCGGCAAGTGTTGGCGCACTTCCCGCAGGAATCGATACAGGCCGCCATCCAGCGCCGCCAGCCGCCGGTCTTCCTCGCTCTTGCCGGCGAAGCGTTCCACGGTTTGTTCGAGCCGCAGGCGCAAGTCCCACTGCCAGCGCAGATCCAGCACCAGCCAACCGAGCAGAAACAGCGCGGCGTAGGGGGTCAATTTCCAGCGGCGCGGAGGATCGAGCAGCGCGTACAACAGGCCGCCAAAACCGGCCCACAGCGCCACCATCAACACCGGTGGAAACAAGGCATCCAGCGGCGCGCCCGCCGTGTAATTGATGGATCGCTGGCTCCAGTCCTCGAACGAGGTCCACTCCTCCCAGGCCCAGCGCAGCAAATCGCCAAAGGTGAGCGACGCCGGCCGCAACTCCAGCCGGTCCAGCAGCAATGGTTGCGGGAACGGCCCAGGCACGATCAGACCGAGGGCGGCGATCCGGCCTTGCCAGTGCGGTTCCGCGCGCAAATCCAATTCGCCGATTCCATCCGGCCCGGCTGGCGGCAAGGTCAATTCCCAGCTTTTTCGCGGTTCGGCCAGCGTCACCCAGGCCAAATGCAGCCGCCGATCCGGCGCCAACCCCCGCACCCGCCAAGACAGACGGCTATACAACGTCGCCCGAACCATGCGTTGTACCGGAGCTTGCACCACCGCCATCCCTTTCGGACCCGCTTGGCGGATTTCCAATCCAGTGGGAGTGGGCTGGCCCTGACCGGCCACCAACTGTAGCTCACCATCCAGCACCACCGGGGGCGCCACGACCGGCAAGCCACCCAAACGGTAAAACAGCAGCAGGACCAGCACGCTTGCCAGAGCGCCGCCGACAACCGCCAACAACCACAACCCATACGGCCGTAGCCCACGCAGCCCACTCCAGATTTCCGTCATTGGGTCCATTCCCGTGACTCGCTGTTGAAGTACCGTTCCAGCGTCCAGGCCGGCCGAAAGTCCAACTCCCGTTCGATTCGAGCGGAACTGTAGCAGGCCCAACCCAGCAGTTTGTCCAGCGTGGCCCGCGCCCAGCGGTCGCGGCGACCGCCCAGCCACAACAGAGCGTCCGCGAGACCGGCCGCGCCATAAAGCACGCTGGCCGGTACCGCCCAGGCCGGTACGGATCGCCCCGACACCCGGCGAACCATCGCATACAATTCCCGGCCGGAATAGGTTTGTCCGTCACTGACCAGATAGGTCCGACCGGCGGCGGCGGGCCGCGCGGCGGCCAGCAGCATGGCTTGCGCCACATCGTCCACATGGACCAGCGAGCGGCGGTTACCGGTTTCCGGCAACGGCGGCAACCAGCCGCGCCGCGCGGCGGCGATCAACCGCGCCAGATTGCCTTTCATCCCTGGGCCATAGACCAGAACCGGCCGCAAATTGACCACATGCCAGCCATGTTCGCGACCCACCGCCAGCACTCGCTGCTCGGCGGCGCGCTTGGCTCGACCATAGAGCGTATCCGCCGCCGCATCCCAGCTTTCGTCCACGCAACGCGGGCCGGGATCGCCCACCGCCTTGCAGCTACTCAGGAACACGAAACGCCTGATTCCGGCCACCGCCGCCGCATCGAGCAGCCGGAAGCTACCCTCGGCGTTCACCGCCCAGTGCCGCGCCGCGAAATCCGGCGTGTCCGCCGCGTCGGCATGGGCGAAACCGGCGACATGCAATACGGTGTCCACCCCGACGCAGGCTCGCGCCAGACTGGCGGCGTCATCTAGATCACCGAGCACCTTTTCCACGGCATCCCCATACCACTCCTCGCGCCTGTTTCCCACCTCCCGACTTCTGACCAACACCCGCACTCGCGCACCCCGTTCGCGCAGCGCGGCGACCAATCGACCACCAATGAACCCGGTTCCACCGGTCACCAGCACGGCCCTGCCCTGGAAAAAATCCGCCGCTACCACCAGTGCCAACCGTGCCGGTTGAAGAACATCGCCGCTGCCCGTAGAAACAGACCGACATGACGGACCCCCTTGCGGGCGGCATGGCCACCGAGATGGACGGCGCGCACCGCCGGCACGTACACCAGCCGGGCCACCGCCGCCAAGCGTAGGCTCAAATCGAAATCCTCGAAATAGAGGAAATACTCCGGGCGGAAGCCTCCCAACTGCTCCAGCGCCGCCCGTCGGCACAGCATGAAACAACCGCTGGCGATGGGCGGGTCCCACAACACGGTATCGCCGATCCGATCGCGCAGTTCGTAACGATCCAAGCGATTCCGAAAACCCCGCCGCAACCAAGCCGGGGCAAATCCCCGCAACGCCAGATCCAGCACGGTCGGATAACGCTTGCACAGATACTGCCGCCGGCCGTCTCCGTCCCAGGCCGCCGGCGCCACCAACCCCGCCTCGGGATGGGCGGCCAGAAACGTCAAGCCCTCGCTCAAGGCATCTTCTTCCAGCAGCACGTCTGGATTGAGAATCAGGTGAAATGCGCCGACGCCTTGATGAAACGCCAGGTTGTGTGCGGCGCCATAACCGACATTGCCCTGCCCGCTGAGCAATTCGACCGCTGCCAGTAAATCCGTCGTGTCCAGCAACTGTCGCAAAGATTCGCGCCAACCGGAACCGGGGCCGTTATCGACCAGGATCAATTGCGCTCGATCCAGCAACTTCCGTTCGCTCGCATGCCGCAACGCCCGCCCCAAGCTTTCCAGCACCATGGTCAGCACGGACAGATCGGGCGCATGGGTGACGATGGCCACGGTCAGCGCGGTGGTCACGGCCGGCATTCGCGCGGCCAATCGCGCCGTCAGCGTTGCCTGGGCCGCCGCCGCCGCCTCGGCGGGAACGGAAACCACCGTCTCGCCCACGTCGTTCGCTGGAACGGCGGTCACGATGAACTGATAGACCAGCGCTTCGGGCCGATCCAGCAAGGCGCGGATCACCTCGACCGGCAGCGTCTCGGCCCAGCCGCCATCGATCCACTGGTCGGCGAATTCGGACCGGTTCAGATCCATGATCGTCGTTTCCAAGGCGATCGGTCGCAGGCCCCGCGACTCCAGCAGGCGGCGCAGGGAATCGTGGGTGAAGAAGCGCAGATGGGTTTCGTCGAGCAATCCCTCGGGCCGGTAGCGGAAATCGCCGGCCAGCAGTTCGGCGATCAGGCCGGCGTAGGCCGCGTTCGGCACCGACAGCAGCACCCGTCCGTTCGAAGTCAGCAGGTCGGGCAGTTGCGCGAGAAGCGCGCCGGGCTGGCGCAGATGCTCCAAGATATCGGCGCAGAGGATGAAATCGTAGCGCTGGCCGGCGAAATGCTCGGTCAACGCGATACTTTCCAGGTCGGCGCATTCCAACTGGCGGTACCAGGACGCGGCTTCGGCCACCGCCACCGGGTTGTATTCGACCCCGTCCACCATGCACCCGAGCGTTTCGGCCAGATAGCGGCCCAGCACGCCCGGACCGGCGCCCAGATCCAGCACCCGGCTGCCGGGTCGGATCTGGCGCGCGAGTCTGGCCAGCGAATCCTGGCTGTTGGGGTCCAGGGTACGATGATAAACGTGTGCGGTGGAAACGCTGGACATGGGTTTCGATCCTGCTTCAGCCGCCGCCACGCCGGTAGAGCGCCAGCAGACCACGGCTCATGGTCTGACGCAAGCGCCAAGCCGAGACCCGGCGGCGGGACTGGATGACACGCCGTTGCCGCCAGCAGCGCGAAAGCCCACCCAAGGCATCCCGCTTGGCTCGTAGCAAAGGGCCGGCCTGACCGCGCAACGCGTACCAGAGCACGGCGCCCAGATTCAGCAGCAGATGCTGTGGTAGATAGCACCAGAACAGGGGACCGGGCATGTTCTTCACATAGGTCCAGACCAGATTACGATGACCGTGATAGAGCGAAAACGGGCTGCGCCGGCCGGTCACCGCCGAACCGACATGCCGAACCACGGCATCCGGGACGTAGCGACTGCGATAGCCGAGCAAGCGCAATCGAAACCCCAAATCGATATCCTCGAAATAACAGAAAAAATCCTCGTCGAAACCGCCCGCTTCGAGAAAAGCGCTACGACGGTACAGGGCCGCCGCCGCGCAGGGCGCAAAGATGTCTCCACCGACACTTGCGCCAGCAGTCGTGAGCCGCCCGTGATCGCGCCGCCAGGCCAAGCCGCTGACATGATAGACATCGCCGGTGCCATCGAGCCGGCCAGGATCGTTGGCATCCACCAACCGAGCGCCGAAACTGGCGTACTCGGGATGCTCATCCGCCGCCGCCAGCAATCGTTCCAGCCAGTCCGGTTGCGGAAAAGCGTCGGGATTGAGCAGCGCCAACCACTCCACTTCGCCCGCCCGTCGCGCCGCCAAGTTGTTGGCGGCGGCGAAACCTAGGTTGCGATCCGCACGGATGCACTCCACTTCGGGGTATTCTGACTCCAGCCGATCGGCGGAACCGTCGCTGCTGGCGTTGTCCACCACGATCACCCGTTCCGGGCGCCGAGTCTGGGCACGCAAGTGACGCAGACTTTCTCCGAGCAGGGTTCCGCTGTTGAAATTGACGATGATCACCGCCACTCCTTCGACCATTTTCGGTCTCCTTACACTCCCATCCATCCAGTGCGTTGGCCCATTGATTTCACGGTGGGCGGCAATGACCTAGAATGTCGGCTTGATGGCGCTTGGCGATCCACCTCCACCCGTTTGCCGATCATGCAATGCCATGCGCTTGCCACAACCGTTATACCAAATCCCGATCAGTGGAAACTCACTTGCAAGTTATAACAAATTGAAATCGTAGACAAATAACTTCCAATAAAATCCAATACCTATTCGGAAATGGTATTACACCCAAGACTGTAATCAATCACCACGCAAGCCGCTGGCGGCCAGCCAAACCACCACCGATTTTCATGCCCAGAAGAATCCGCATCCTGGTTAGTCAATGCGCGCGTTTCCTCTACCGCCGACTACCCTTGTCGCTACCGGTCAAGTGGCGAATTAAATCTTTTCTCTACCGGCATCTTGGCCTGCTCCTCAAAAACAGCGCCAACTACCAGCAGTGGTTGATCCAAACTGGAACCATTCGACCGAGTTCAGCGAATACCCCTGGTTCGGCGGCGACCCCATCCCAATCGAGACTGGAAATTGGCTTTGGAAATCTGGTTCCATCCAAGGACTTGCCCACGCCAACCACCGACCTGACGCGCCTGATCGCCTTCTACCTGCCTCAATACCACCCGATTCCGGAGAACGACCGTTGGTGGGGCAAAGGTTTCACTGAATGGACCAACGTCACCAAAGCCGTACCCAATTTCACTGGCCATAACCAACCACGCTTACCAACCGATCTGGGATTTTATGACTTACGGGTACCTGAAGTCCGCGATGAACAGGCCACCTTGGCGCGACAATACGGGATTCATGGCTTTTGTTACTACCACTACTGGTTTGCCGGCAAACGGTTGCTGAATCGACCGCTGGACGAGGTGGTGCAATCGGGACATCCCGATTTTCCATTTTGCATCTGCTGGGCCAACGAGAACTGGAGCCGGCGCTGGGACGGTCTTCACTCCGAGATCCTGATCGCCCAACAACATTCCGATGCGGACGACCTGAATTTCATCCAATCCCTGGAACCCGCCCTGCGCGACCGCCGCTATATCCGAATCAACGATCGGCCGCTTTTGCTCGTTTACCGGATCGGCCTGCTGCCGGACCCAGGTCGTACCGCCGGGATCTGGCGTCGATATTGCCAAGAGGCAGGGCTTGGCGACCCCTATCTCGCGGCGGTACAAAGCTTTGGCGCCACCGAGGATCCGCGCGATTTCAACTTCGACGCCGCCGTCGAGTTTCCGCCTCACGCCTTGGCGGTGCTGACCGAAAAACCACGGCGGATGCTCAACCCGAATTTCAAAGGCATGTTTTACGATTATACCGCCACCGCCGAGGTCTTCATGAACCGGCCCGCGGTCCCTTATCCCATGTTCCGCACCGCCATGCCGTCCTGGGATAACACCCCCCGCCGCCAGGATACCGGCGAAATCTTCCTGAACGCCACACCGGAAGTCTATGAGCGCTGGCTGCGGCAACTGGTGGCGCTCAGCCGCCAACACCATCCCGAACCCGAACGGCTGGTCTTCATCAACGCCTGGAACGAATGGGCGGAAGGCAATTATCTGGAGCCGGATCGGACCTTTGGTCATCGTTACCTGGAAGCAACCCGCAACGCCCTACGGCATTGATCATCACCTGTTCGCGCCGCTGGAAATCGACTGTGGAGCGGCGAAAACTTCATCGATCAAGGTACCCAGGCGTTGCAGCCCCCGAGCATAGGAGAAATTCCGCTCCATGAATTCCAGGCCGTTCTCGGACAATCGGTTCCAGAGGGCCTCATCCTGGTGGGCCTCGATCACCGCATCGGCAAAATGCTCGGCATCGGCGCCGATCATCACGTTCGATCGGTCCGTCAGCCCCATGCCTTCGGCGGCGATCGGGGTCGCCACACAGGGCACGCCATAGCTCAGGCTGGTGCCGATCTTACCTTTGATGCCCGCCCCGTAACGCAACGGCGCCACTGACAACCGACAGCGCGCGAACAGCGGGGCCAGATGTTCGACATAACCGACGATGTCCACGCCCGGCTCTTTCCCTAGCGCCACGACTTCGGCCGGCATGTTGCTGCCGACGATCATGAACCGCATGTCGGGAACCGCCTGTCGAATCCGAGGCCAGATTTGGCCCACGAAATAATGGACGGCGTCGATGTTCGGGTCAAACAGAAACCCTCCGATGAAGACCAAGCCTTGACGCAGATGGAAAGGCGCGGCCGAGCCCTGAGTTTCCCGTATATAAGGAATCGCCGCCACCCGAATATCCGGCCATTCCTTGCGGACGATTTCCCCTTCGGATTCGCTGATCACGATCGTCGCATCGGATTGCCGCATCACCCCGTATTCCAACTCCCTAGTCCGACGGGCCTGCTTGGCGAGTTCGGACGACCGCTCGATTTGTGCCTGCCGTTCCTCGCGGATGAAGTGCAGATCGACCGTGTTGAAGATCACCCGGGCCTTTCGGCAATACCGACGCACCGCCTCGATATGCTGAGCCGCATGATGCGCGCGCTCCAACATGACCAGATCGTAATGAACTCCACGCTTTTCCAGGTGGGCGCTCAAGGAGGCGGTATAAGGTTGATACAGACATTCGACTCCTCGGCGCTGGAGCGCTTCCGTGTAGCGCCCCGCATGGCGCAAATCGTGTGGACAGAACACCACCTTGAAACCAAGATCCTGCATCATGCGGATATATTGCAGGGTATCGATCGAACCGGAATCCTTGTCCGGCATCGGTGTCGTCACGTCCACAATCAGCGCGCGGCGCTGAACACCACGTTCACAGGCGAGCCAAGGATCGTCATCGCGGGTTCCATGACTGGCTAGGACATCCCGCCATTTGTCCAGAAATTTGTCTTGATTCACACGCTGATAGGCTTTGACCCCTTGGCTGACATCGGTCCCGGAGGTGACGCCCTCGAAATGGATCACCCTGGAAAAAGGCTGCAAAACCACCCGATAACCCGCCTGACGCACGGCAAAGGCGAGATCCGTGTCCTCGTAATAGGCCGGCGCGAAGCGTTGGTCGAACCCGCCCAACCGCTCGAACAAGATTCGAGGGATCATCACACTAGCTCCAGAGCAATAATCGACCTCTCGTAAAAAGTTATATTCCGGTTGGTTGGCGTCATCGTCGCGGCCGTAGTTCGTGCCCGTACCGTCGCACCAGATCAACCCTCCCGCTTCCTGTAGACGCCCATCCGGATAAATCAACTTCGACCCAACCAGACCCGCATCGGCATGATCGGCAAAGGTTTCCAACAATTCATCCAGCCAACCCGGCAACACCTCGGTATCGTTGTTAAGGAACAGCAGATAATCACCGCGAGCATGACCGGCTGCCTTGTTGCAACTGTGCAGAAACCCGAGATTGCTCTCGTTGCGGATGATTCGAACTCCGCGCGCCTGTTCGAGCAACTCGGGTGTGCGATCCGGGGAGCAATCGTCTAGGACAATCACTTCATAGGGTGTATGCGGCTGACTCCGTTGGATTGACCCCAGGCAATGCAGGGTATACGCAATCTTGCCGTAAACCGGAATAATGATCGAAACGCGTGGAGACCCAAACTCAGGGAAAACGAGGGCCTGAGCGGCCTCGATCGATTCCTCCGGCACAGGCGTGGCCAAGGCGGCATGGAAAACTGGAGCAGCCAGTTCCCGGGTCTCCCGCCAGCGCTGATAGGCCGCCGTATTCTGGAACATCTGGGGATATCGCTCGAAGGCACGATGCGCCAGCTCGATCTTACTGGTGCGAGCCAGTGGCATGCGCCGGTACAACCAGCGGATCAGATGCTGGATAGGCGAAAAACCGTATTCCATCACAATAGCCAACCCATGTTTTCTATTTCAGTCACGCGCCACCCGCATAGCG
>JAGRHI010000311.1:2895-3158 GCA_020445045.1 Candidatus Competibacteraceae bacterium | reverse complement strand
AGGATGACCAGGAAGGTCAGCGCCACCAGAGTGCGGGCCTCGGCATGGCCCAGCCGCTCCAGTTGCAGGGCGAACAACGCGGAGACCGCCGCCGCGACGATGCCGCGCGGGGCGATCCAAGCCAGTACCGTTTTTTGTCGCCAATCGAGTTTGGAACCGATGGCGGATAGCCATACCGTGACGGGGCGAGCAACGAAGAGAATCGCCAGCATTACGCCGAACGCGCCCCAGCCCATGCCGGCAAAAGCGTGAGGATCGAGTCG
>JAGRHI010000311.1:1361-2866 GCA_020445045.1 Candidatus Competibacteraceae bacterium | reverse complement strand
TGAACAAGATCGAGATCAACAATAAGGTGAGGGTTTCCTTGAAGTTGAGGATGTCCTCGATGATCAGATTTTGGGTGTTGGCCAGCCGCATGCCCATGACCGTCACCGCCAGCAGGCCGGATTCGGCGGCGAGGGCGTTGGCAAAGGCGAACACGCCCAGCACCAGCGCCAGACTACCGATGCGATGCAGGTATTCGGGCAGCAGTTGCCGGCGCATCAAATTGGCGAGCAACCAGGCGCCGGCCAGGCCGAGCAGAGTGCCGGCGACGACGGTGGTGCCGAACAGCAATAGGGTGTTCTGGACCTGATCCTGCTCGGCAACGGTGAACTCGAATACCAGCACCGCCAGCAAGGCGCCGATGGGGTCGATCAGGATGCCTTCCCAGCGCAGGATGCTGGCGATTTCGCGCTGAGGGCGAACGCTGCGCAGCAGCGGCGCCACCACGGTGGGGCCGGTGACGGTGACCAGCGCGCCGAACAGCAGCGCCATGGACCAGGGCAGATCCATGCACACGCGAGTGGCGAGCGCGATGATCAGCCAGTTGATCAGCGCGCCGAACGAGACCAGGTTACGGACCACACGGGCTCGGCCACGAATTTCCGCGAAGCGCAGGGTCAGCGCGCCCTCGAACAGGATGACGGCGACGCCGAGCGAGACCATGGGGAACAGTAGCTCGCCGAACAGATGGTCGGGGTCGAGCCAGCCGGTGACCGGGCCGACGATGATGCCGACGGCCAGCAGCGGCAGGATGGCGGGCAGGCGCAGCCACCAGGCCAGCCATTGCGCGCCGACCCCGATCAGCAGGATGACGGCGATCGTTAGGGGAATAAGGTCATGCATGCGGCTTTACGACTCATGGGATGGATGCAATTAAGCGTAACCGGTTTGAGACCCGCCAGAGAGAAATTCAGTGGAATCCGGGAGGAGGGTCCATGCATGAAATTAGCAAGAAAGATGCCTGTTTTTGATGACCAACCGATTTCGGGGAACAAGGAAGCTGTCGAGGGCAAGCCTGGTCTATTATGGGATTGCTCTCATGGCAACAATGTTCTGAGTTAGGATGGTGATATCGGAGGGGCAAGAGATTGGATCTGCTCCCGATATTCCGAAATTCGGCGGTGTAATACATCGCCATCGGCGAATTGAGCGGTCAAGTCCTTCAACCTTCAACGGTTTTTGTTGCCGAGCCGGCGGGGATATTGGCCGTCCCGTGTGTGGCCCTCTTCTCAACCTGAAGTGCCGGAGGGAGTTCTCATGCCTTGTGAACTTGAGCAGGATTCCGTCAAGACCTTTCCGGGGTTGACCCTGTTTTCGAAGCAGGGCCGCGCCTGCTTGAAACCCACGGCGGTCTACCTACCGCCGAAACATTTGGATACCAACCATGCCCTGAACGTCGTTCTGTGGCTGCACGGGTTTTATGTAAAAAACCATCGGTACCTGTTTCACGGTGATGCGGCGCGGGTGCGGGAACAAGTGCTCGGGTCCGGCAAGGATGTCGTGCTCA
>JAGRHI010000311.1:0-1300 GCA_020445045.1 Candidatus Competibacteraceae bacterium | reverse complement strand
TTGAGGGGGATTACAGTGTTGCCGCCCTGGAAGGCGAGAAATGGGGCGAACGTTACCTGGACGAAGTGCTGGCGGCCCTGGCCCGGTTCCAGAATCCGTCGGCCCCACCAGCCCTCGATATCAAGAATCTGGTGATTGCGTGTCATTCGGGGGGCGGAGGGGGCATGCGCAAGCTGGTTGGGACTCTGGGAAAATACCAGTCGCGATTGAAGGAGTGTTGGGGATTCGATTGCTTGTATGGCAAGAAGATCGTTCCCGACGACGCCACTTTTTGGTACCAGTGGGTATCGGGTCAGGGCGGCCGTCCCCTTCACATCATTTACGGTCCGAGCACCCTCCCGCAATCGGTCAAGCTCTACTTGATGGGACGCGGCAAAGCGACATCACAGGGCAATAAGGCCGATCCGCCCAGGGCACCCCTCAACAACCTGCATGTGACCATCGGCCACTACGAGACCTATTCGTCGCATGGACAGACGGTCAAGGTCGGTAGCTACATCGATTCCGTCGTCGATGACCTCATGACCCGGCCCTCTCCCAAAGCCAAGCCTTCCACCAAGCCCGCGAAATCCTTTGTCGAGCAGGCGGCGGATAACCTAATGGCGAACTTCATCTTCGTGGAGCAGCAAGATATTCATTATTTCATTGCCAGAGCGTTCTTTTTATCGAAACTGCGTAGTGCTCCTTTTTGAGTTCGACTTTCCCCATTAGGCGGCATGGCACGACACAGCCATCGGACGTTCCCGTGAAGGAGACAGTATTTGCCGAGTATCGATTTCTGACCGCGACATCGTTTGGTTTTGTTCACAAGGCTTTGTTAGGGAGTCCAGCTTGTCATCAGTTGGTATTTCTGGTTCTGGATGGCAACGATACCCACGGGCACGATTGGGACGCGGCTTGGTCGCGTGAATGAGATGTCGCCAGTGACCGCCTTGAATTCACGGGTTTCCGCCAGCGCCTTGGCAATCGCTTGGCTGTCGGTACCGCCGGCGCGTTCGATGGCATTGGCCAGCAGGTTCACGGCGTCGTATCCCAGCGCGGCAAAGGAGTTTTCCGGGGCTTTCCCGTATTCTTCCCGATAGGCTTTCACGAAGCTAACCACTTCGGGCCTCTTGGACTGGAGATAGGCGTGCGTGGCGAAGTAGACGCCGTTGCCGTCTTCCTGTTTGGGAAGCAGGGTCAACAGGTCGATATCAAAGCCATCTCCGCTCAAGATGGGCAGTTGGATTCCGGCGTTTCGCAACTGTTGTACCGTGGGCACCGCGTCTTCGGGATTACCCGAGATGAACACGGCATCCGG
>JAGRHI010000310.1:1515-4091 GCA_020445045.1 Candidatus Competibacteraceae bacterium | reverse complement strand
AAGCGGGCCATGCTGGCGGTGGACCGCTGGCTGCAAGAGTCCGGCTTTCCGGCGCGGATGTTGATGCAGGTTCACGATGAGTTGGTATTTGAAGTAGCGAAGGATGCCGTGACCGAAGCCGGGGAGCGTATCCGGGCGGCGATGATCGCGGCGGCGGAGTTGCGGGTGCCGTTGGAGGTGGATGTTGGCGTGGGCGCGAATTGGGATGAGGCGCATTGAGCGGGGTGGCGCGAAATCGGGAGAACAAGCATGTCCGCAACCAACTTCAATACCAAGAACGATACCTACCGCAAGTTGATGGGTAACGGCCTGACTTATCGTATTCCCCGCTTTCAACGCGACTACAGTTGGGGGGAAGACGAATGGGATGACCTTTGGCAAGACATACTCGGCACTATCTTGGAAGGCGGCGAGCCCGCGCACTATATGGGTTACCTGGTCCTGCAATCGGCGGACGACCGGATTTTCGACGTCATCGATGGCCAGCAGCGGCTTACCACCCTCAGCATCATCGTGTTGACGGCGCTCAAGAACCTGCAACGCCTGATCGACGAAGGTAAAGAGCCCGAGCGCACGCGCCAGCGACTCGACCAACTTCGTCAAACCTATATCGGCTATCTTGACCCCGTCACCTTGGTGCCCCGGTCCAAGCTAACCCTGAATCGGAATAACGACAACTATTACCAAACCTATCTCGTTCCCTTGGCCGAGAACCTGCCACAGCGCAGAATCCGTGCTTCGGAACACGGTCTACGTAGATCCTTTGAATGGTTCGATCGGCGCATTCGCGATTATGTCAAGAGCAACCCCTCAGCGGATGTTGGCATGGTGATCGCCCAACTCATCGAGAGTATGAGCGATCGATTGTTTTTTACCGTCATCACCGTCACCGATGAACTCAACGCCTACAAGGTGTTCGAGACCCTCAACGCACGTGGTGTCCGTCTTTCCGCCACCGATTTGCTGAAGAACTATTTGTTCTCGGTGTTGCACCGGCAGCGGGAATACGAGTACGAACTCAAGAATCTGGAAGATCGTTGGGAAAACATGGTGGGACGATTGGGCAGCGAAAGCCTTCCAGATTTTCTGCGCATGCACTGGAATAGTCGCAACGCCTTCGTGCGTCAGTCTGATCTGTTCAAGGTAATTCGCAGACAGGTGGCTACTCGCGAGCAAGTTTTCGAGTTACTGCGTGGCATGGATGAGGATGTGGATCTCTATCTCGCCCTGACCAGCCCGGAGGGTTCGCAGTGGCCGCCGGTATGGCGTGGCCATGCCAGTGAACTACGCATGTTCAGCGTGCGGCAGCCTTTTCCTTTACTGATGGCTGCCAAGCGCCGCCTGACGGACCCCGAATTCGAGATGCTGTTGTGTGCCTGCGTGATGATTGCTTTCCGTTATAACGTGATTGGCGGTTTGCATACCGGTGATCAGGAGCGGGTTTACCACGGTGTGGCGCAACGCATCGCCAATGGCACGCTTACAACGTCGGCCAGCGTGCTAGAGGCGCTGAAAAGCATCTATCCGACCGATGATGCCTTCCTCGCCGCTTTTGCCGACAAATGCATCAAGACCACGGCGAGTCGCAACAAGAAAATCGTGCGCTACATCCTATGCGCGCTGGAGAAACAGGCTTCCGGTCAGGATATTGAATTCGAGAGCGCCAGCTACAATCTGGAGCATATCCTGCCGCAAAATCCCTCGGCCGGGTGGGAGGCGTTCAGCGATGAAGACCTGGATACATTCGTGTACCGTCTCGGCAATATGGCGCTGATGGAAACCGGATCGAACCGCGAAGTCGGCAACGCCGATTACGCCACCAAGCGAGCCGCCTACGCGGTCAGCGGGTTCTCGCTGACCCGCAAGGTGGCTGAAGAAAACGCGAATTGGACATCCTCGCGCATCGAGGCTAGACAGCGGACACTGGCGAGAATGGCCACCAGCGTTTGGCGTGTGGCCCAGTTGGCTTGAATGTTGGTACCGTTCGTGTCCACGCTGGATTGGATATGGGTCGACGGTACAGTGTAGGCGGGTTTTTCCGTGCGTTGGAACCGCGGATCGAAAACCGGCTATCGCCAATATCCGAGCGTGGCAACGGGATGCGGCGGTCGCGGCATGCTGAACTATCATTCTTGAATAGAGGTTCGGCGAATCCCTGGCTTCCACGACCGCGCCGCGCCGGTTTTCGAGGTAGCTGAAGTTGTTGAAAAGCAAGTGTCAGATGCGGTTTTATGAAGAGCTGAACGACTTTTTGCCGCCCGCGCGACGCAAGGTCCGCTTCATTCACGAGTTTCAGCGACGGGCTTCCATCAAGGATATGATCGAGGCACTCGGCGTACCGCATACGGAAATCGATCTGATTCTGGTCAACGGCCAATCCGTGGATTTCACCCATATCGTTCGGGATGGCGACCACATCAGCGTCTATCCCCTGTTCGAAGCGCTCGACATCCAGTCCGTGGTTCGGGTTCGCCCGCACCCGCTGCGAGTCAGCCGTTTCGTGCTGGACGTGCATCTGGGCAAGTTGGCGCGTTATCTGCGCCTGCTGGGTTTCGATACGTTGTACCGCAACGATT
>JAGRHI010000310.1:0-1425 GCA_020445045.1 Candidatus Competibacteraceae bacterium | reverse complement strand
GTTACTACGTGCGCGCGGTCGAACCACGTCGGCAGGTCGAGGAAGTAGTGGCCCGGCTGGATCTGTACCGGGCGATCCAACCACTCCAGCGCTGCGCCCGTTGCAACGGTCTGCTGGCGGCGGCGCCCAAGCAACGTGTCTGGGAACGACTACCGCCGGAAACCCGCCGCTACATCGAAACGTTCTGGGAGTGCGGCGAGTGTGGCCAGTTGTATTGGGAGGGCAGCCATATGCCGCACATCCGACGCTTCATCGACGGCCTCCGGGCGCGCGCCGGAAACGACCTGCCGAACACCGGCCCGGTTGCCGGGCCTGACCCATGATGCGAACGGCTTCGAAGCGTGAGTGGCACGGGTTCGCACGGAGCCGTCGGCGCAATCACTTACCCCACCATTCTTGAAAGGATCGACCATGCGCTCGCGCTTTATTTTTCCGTTGTTGCTGGTATCGGGCCTGGTTTGGGCCCAGGATGCTTCACAGCCGCCCGCCGGTCTGGAACCCATTCCCGACGGTTCGCCGACCGGGAGCGCCGAGCAAAACGTTCCGGCGCCGGAGGTGACCATCCGCCGCCGCGGCAGCGAAGGCACGATCGAGGAATATCGGGCCGGCGGGGTGCTGTACATGGTCAAGGTCAATCCCGCCAAGGGCGCTTCCTACTATCTGGTGGATAGCGACGGCGACGGTAGCCTGGAAACCCGCTTCAATGACCTGGAAAGCAATTTGGCGATCCCGGCCTGGGTGTTATTGCGCTGGTAGCGGATTCGGCGGAGGCGAGGAAGTCCGAACCTTCAGTCACGCCACCGCCGCCACTCGCTGGCATCCCGCTTCAATTGAGAGCGGGTTTTGGCGCGTTCCGCCGTTTTCGACTTCAGGTGCGCGCCGCCCTTGCGCAGGATCGGCGCGGCGGCGACCGGGTTGCGGCGCTGCCGCTGGCGGTTGTTTTCCATGACGTATGCTCCATCCCGGCCGCTGGTCAGCCCTTGACGCACATCACCTGCTTGAGGGTGTGCACCACCTCGACCAGGTCCGACTGGTTGGCCATTACGGCGTCGATGTCCTTGTAGGCGCCTGGAATTTCATCCAGGACGCCGGCATCCTTGCGGCATTCCACCCCAGCGGTCTGGGCGATCAGGTCTTGCGGGTCGAACTTCTTTTTGGCTTGGCCCCGGCTCATCCGCCGGCCGGCGCCGTGCGAGCAGGAGCAGAACGACTGCGGTTCACCCTTGCCGCGCACGATGTAGGACTTGGCGCCCATGCTGCCGGGGATGATGCCCAAGTCGCCCACGCCGGCGCGGATGGCGCCCTTGCGGGTAACGAACAGATCTTCCCCAAAATGATGTTCCACCGCCACGTAATTGTGATGGCAGTTGATGGCCTCCTTGGTCGCGGCGAACGGCGGCAGTTGCCGGGCCAGCGCCTCCAGGA
>JAGRHI010000309.1 GCA_020445045.1 Candidatus Competibacteraceae bacterium | reverse complement strand
GGGCCTTGAACGCCAGCGCCACGTCGATGATCGTCGCCACCATCGGTCCACCCTCCAGCGACAGCACGCTGAGCGAACGCGAGCTGTCCTGAAACGCCTCCTCGACCGGATCTTTCTCCTGACGCACCAGTCGCCAGGCCTGCTCGATGTTCAACTGGGCCAGTGCATCCCGCGCCGCCACGAACCGCTGGAGGGCGATCTGGGCCAGACAGTCCATGTCATGCGCAACGCCTTTATGCAATTCGCCGCCACGTAACTGAATCGCTAGCGCTTTTTCGGCGATGCTCTTGGCTTCGTCGCCAATCCGCTCCAAATCGGCGACGGCCTTGTGCAGGGACATCACCAGGCGCATGTCGGTACTGACCGGCTGACGGCGGGCCAGCAGACGGATGCAAGCCCGATCGATATCGAGATCGCGGCGGTTGAGCACATCGTCGCCAGCCACAACCGCTTGCGCCAGTTCGCTATCGCCGGCCCTGAATGCGGTGACCGCTTGCTCGACCTGTTGCCCAGCAGCCCGCCCCATCTCCAGTACTTGTTCGATCAGGCTATCGATTTCCGAATCAAAACGCTTGACGGTATGTCGATTATTGGTGAAGGCCATGCCAGATCGCCTCTTTGCTTGAATCACTCATCGGCGGGCCGCGCCGGGCGCGCCGCCCGTCCGATACGGGTCATGGTGGTTTCGATCCAGGTTTCGGTCATCCAGTTGAGCTCCTGCGGCGAACGGCCCTCGCTGGCAATCAAGGGACCGAAAACCACCTGTACGGTGCCCGGACGCTTGAGAAAACCTCGCCGCGGCCAAAACTCCCCGGCATTGTGGGCCACCGGCAGAATCGGACAGCGGCTGCGCGCGGCCAGCACCGCGCCACCCATGCCATAGCGTTTACGAACACCGGGGGCAGTGCGCGTACCCTCGGGAAAGACCAGGACCCACTGGCCCCGCCGCAAATGTTCGATGCCCTGCCGGATCACCTGCTTGACCGCCGAAGTGCCGGCCCGACGGTCGATGGCGATCGGTCGCAACAACTTCAGCGCCCAACCAAAAAACGGCAGCCACAACAGCTCACGCTTGACCACCCACGCCGTCGGTTGCAGATACTGTTGCAGGAACAGGGTTTCCCAGGTGGACTGATGCTTGGCCATCACGATGACCGGCCGGTCGGGAATATGCTCGGTTCCGCTCACTTGGTAATCGATCCGGCAGGTGACCCGCAGCCACCAAATGTTGAAGCGGCTCCAGGATTGCGACAACCGGTAACGCCGGTCGAAAGGCAAGGCAAAACCGAGAACGATCGCCAACCCGCACACCACGGTCGAAAGCAGCATGCCGAGCGAAAAGAGCAGCGAACGCATCCATAAATCGGCAACCGAAGGCTTGACCATCGCGCGCGTGGGCAACAAATCGGATCGAAAGTCATTCATGGTCAGTAGTCAGATACTCGGCCACCGTGGCCAGATCGTCGAATACCAGCACGTTGGCGCAGCTTTCCGCTTCTCGTTCCAGGGTCTGGGCACCTTTGCCGGTGCGCACCAGCAAGGGCCAGGCATTGGCCGCCCGCGCCGCCCGGATGTCGCGCACGCTGTCGCCCACCACCGGCGCCCCTTGCAAGCTGCATTTCAAGCGCCGACCGATCTCCAGCAACATGCCGGGGTTGGGTTTGCGGAAGGGGTTGGCTTCATCCACATCCGGACAGAAGAAAATCGCCTCGATCAGACCGCCGACTTCCTGCACCATCCGATGCATTTTGCGATGGATCTGGTTGAGGGTTTCCAGATCCAACAACCCGCGTCCGACCCCGGACTGATTGGTGGCGATCACCACGCGATAGCCGGCATGGTTCAGGCGGGTGATCGCCTCCAGGCTACCGGGAATCGGGTTCCATTCCTCCGGCGATTTGATGTAGGTATCGGAATCTTCGTTGATGACGCCATCGCGATCCAGAATAATCAGCTTCATGGTCGGTCGTGTTTTTTCACCCGCGCAAGCCAGTGAGTATGTTTCACGTGAAACCGTCCGGCCGGCGACATTGACCCCGGGTGGCGTTGGCGTCGCCGGACTTTGTTTCACGTGAAACGACCATTCGGCCTCCATGCCGGTCGCGACCTCGACTACTTTCGCCATCGGACTTTGTTTCACGTGAAACCTCGTTGACTTCCGGGCCGCGATGAAAAACCGTCGGCCCAATATCGCGACCCGTCGCCGATTTTCATTTTTTCTCAATCCTGCAAGCGCGAGAAATCCGCCACGCGCAGAAACAGGCTGCCCAATTCGTTCAGCAGGGCGATGCGGTTGTCGCGAACGGCCGGATCTTCAGCCATCACCAGCACCTGATCGAAAAAGGCATCCACCGGCTCGCGCAGGCTGGCCAGCCGGTTCAGGGCATCGCCGTACAGGCCGGCTTCCATCAGTGGGATCACCTCGGAGGACAATTCCACCAACCGTCCCGCCAGCGCTTGTTCCGCGACTTCGGTCAACAGGTCGGGCCGCACCTCGAACGGCAGCACGGTATCCACCTTCCGAAGGATGTTGCGGATACGCTTGTTGGCGGCGGCCAAACTGGCTGCTTCGGGCCGGTCGCGGAAGGCGCCGACCGCGCGCACGCGCCGATCGAAATCCAGCGGCCGGCGCGGTCGGCATTCCAACACCGCTTCGAAAGTATCCGAACGCACCTGCTGATCCAGATAGTAACCCCGCAACCGTTCCACGATGAAGTCAAAAACCGCTTCCATCGCGCTCCTGGCCCGAACCGCCGGCTCGAACTGGCTAGCGGCATGTTCCAGCAAGGTCAACAAGTTGAGATCCAGTTCCCCCTCGATCAGGATACGCAACACCCCCAGGGCGGCGCGGCGCAACGCGAACGGGTCCTTGGCGCCCGACGGCGCTTGACCGATGGCGAAGATACCGAGCAACGTGTCCAGGCGGTCGGCCAGCGCCAGGTTCTGGCCGGTGGCGGTCGCCGGCAGCCGGTCACCGGCAAAACGCGGCAGATACTGTTCCTCCAGGGCTTGGGCAACCTCGGGGGCCTCCCCGTCGTGGCGCGCGTAGTAGCGGCCCATGATGCCCTGCAATTCGGGAAATTCCTGCACCATCTGGGTCATCAGATCGCACTTGGCCAATCGCGCCGCCCGTTCGGCCCAGTCCGCGTCACTGTGTCTTTGGTCGGCGATAAAACGCGCCAGTATCGCCACTCGCGCGCTCTTATCGGCCACGGTGCCCAGCCGCTGCTGGAACACCACGTGCTTCAGCATATCCAGCCGTGCCGCCAGCGGTTTGCCGCGATCCTGGTTCCAGAAAAATTCGGCATCGCTAAAGCGCGGGCGGATCACCCGTTCGTTGCCGGCCCGTACCTGCGCGGGATCGCGGCTTTCCAGGTTGGCCAATGTGATGAAATGCGGCAGCAACCGGCCGTGCGCGTCCACCACTGGAAAGTAACGCTGGTTGTCCTGCATGGTGCTGATCAGCGCCTCGGCCGGCACGTCCAGAAAACGCCGTTCGAAATTGCCGGCCAGCGCCACCGGCCATTCCACTAACGCCGTGATCTCGTCCAGCAGTTCGGGTTTGATGACCGCCATGCCCCCCAGTTCGGCCGCCACCGCTTCGGCGCGGGCGCGAACCACGTCACGACGCTCATCGAAATCAACGATCACCTTACCTTCATCGGCCAGTTGCCGGGCGTAGTCGGCGGGCGTGGTTAACTGGATCGGTTGCGGGTGGTGGAAGCGATGGCCGCGGCTCTCCCGACCGGCGCGGACCCCCATGATCGTCGCGGGGATCACCTCGGCGCCGAACAACAGCACCACCCAATGCACCGGTCGCACGAATTCGTCGTCGCGATCACCCCAACGCATCCGCTTGGGAATGGGCAGGGCCGCGAGCGCGGTTTCGACGATGGACGGAATCAGATCGGCGGTCGGCGCGCCCGGCTCGGTGCTGACATGCACCAGCCACGCGCCCTTATCGGTTTCCTGCCGTTGCAGTTCGGCGACGGTCACGCCGCAGGAGCGGGCGAAACCCTCGGCGGCCTTGGTGGGTTGCCCATCCGGACCGAAAGCGGCGCTCAGCGCCGGACCACGCCGTTCGAACTGGCGGTCGGGTTGCCGCGTCGGCAATTGATCAACCCGTACCGCCAGGCGGCGCGGGGTGGCGAAACGGAGGATCGCGCCGGTGGTCAAGCCGGCTTTTTCCAGACCCTCGGCAATGCCCCGCTCAAACGCCAAGGACAGATTGGGCAACGCCTTGGGCGGCAATTCCTCGGTACCGATTTCGATCAGCAGGTCGCGAGAGTCAGTCATGGGCCACCTCCAGGCGGGTGGCGGCACGGGCACACATGGGGAACCCCAGCGCGGCGCGGGCATCATGGTAGGCATGAGCCACCGCCCGCGCCAGGGCGCGGACCCGCAGAATGTAGCGCTGGCGTTCGGTGACGGAGATGGCTTTGCGGGCATCAAGTAAATTGAAGGTGTGGGAGGCTTTCAGCGTCATTTCGTAGGCAGGCAGGGGTAGACCCACTTCAATCAAGCGCTTGCTTTCGGATTCGCAGGTATCGAACCACACGAACAGCGCGGTCGTGTCGGCGTGCTCGAAGTTGTAGGTGGACATTTCCACCTCATTCTGATGAAACACGTCGCCGTAACTGACCCGGCCCAGCGGCCCGTCGGTCCAGACCAAATCGTAGACGCTTTCCACACCTTGCAGGTACATGGCGATGCGTTCCAGGCCGTAGGTGATTTCACCGGTGACCGGCTTGCAATCCAGCCCGCCGACTTGTTGGAAATAGGTGAACTGGGTGATTTCCATGCCGTTCAGCCAGACTTCCCAGCCCAGTCCCCAGGCACCCAAGGTGGGGGATTCCCAATTGTCCTCGACGAAGCGGATATCGTGAATCAGCGGGTCAAGGCCGAGATTTTCCAGCGAGCCGAGATACAGATCCTGCAAATCGAGTGGCGAAGGTTTGATGACCACCTGATACTGATAATAGTGCTGCAAGCGATTGGGGTTTTCGCCGTAGCGGCCGTCGGTGGGCCGGCGGGAAGGCTGGACATAGGCGGCGCTCCACGGTTCGGGGCCGATGGCGCGCAGGAAGGTGGCGGGATGGAAAGTTCCCGCGCCCACTTCCATATCGTAGGGTTGCAGTAGCACGCAACCTTGGCGGGCCCAGTAATCTTGCAGAGCCAGGATCAACCCCTGGAAGGTCGAGACATCGCGCNNCGCACAAGCGCCTCCAAAATTCGAAGGGGACGGTAGGCCGTCCCCAGGTATTGCTTGATGATGAGAATAAGCGGTGCTAAGTATAGCTTGGACGCAAGATGGGATTCATCGCCCGGACCAGTCTCCAGCGTTCGAGCAGTGCCAGTCTTCTTGAGCGGAGTGGCTAGGGTGGTTCATTCAAGAAGAATTCCTACTCGATGGCGCAAGAGACGGACACGCTTCCGGCTTCCGCCACCTGGACCTTGGGACAAGCTCCACTATTGACACTGTTGTGCCGAGTCTGGATAATCACTGGCCCTCATCTAGAATCCTCTCCGCAATGGCTATGTAGCTCAGCCGGTTAGAGCACGGCACTCATAATGCCGGTGTCGGTGGTTCGAGTCCACCCATAGCCACCACATCAAGATTCTAGGATGTCCGAGGACATCCAGGCAACACTTCAAGCGCTGGTTTCCAATAGCATAATCGTCCGTCACCTTCCGAGAAGGTCTGTGGAAATCCGTCGACATTCGGGGGTATCGCATGGACTGACTCAATCGACGAGAATCCACGCTTCCCGACATGATTGCCCTATTTTCCAATGCAAAAACTGCTAAAAATCCGCGATAGCAGATCCTCGGACGTAAACTCCCCGGTAATTTCCGAAAGTGCGTGCTGAGCCTCGCGCAATTCCTCGGCGACCAGTTCGCCGGCACGATGAATTTCCAATTGATCCACCGCCCGCGCCAATGCGGTCGCCGCCCGCGCCAACGCCTCCAGATGGCGACGGCGGGCCATGAAGGTTCCCTCCCCGCCACCGTGATAACCCATGCAAGTCTTGAGATGTTCGCGCAGCAAATCCAAACCCGCCCCGGTCTTGGCCGACAATAGAATTTCACTGCCCCACTCACCGTCTCGAACCACGGGCGTCCGGCCGGTCAGATCGATCTTGTTGTAAATCGCCGTCACCGGCGTGTCCGTCGACAACCGCTCCCGCAACATGCGCTCTTCAACCGTCAAGCCCAGACGATCATCCATCACCATCAGGACCCGGTCGGCGGCGGCGATCTCATTCCAGGCGCGGCGGATACCCTCCCGTTCGACCAGATCGTCGCTGTCGCGCAAACCAGCCGTATCGATCACATGCAATGGCATGCCGTCGATGCTGATTTGCTCACGCAGCACGTCGCGGGTGGTACCGGGCACGGTGGTGACGATGGCCGCCTCGCGCCCGGCCAAATGGTTCAGCAGGCTGGATTTGCCGGCATTCGGCCGACCGGCGATCACCACGGTCATACCGTCGCGCAGCAAGCGACCCTGGCCGGCGGCGGCCCGCAGTTCGTCCAGGCGCTCCCGCAAATCCCGCAAGCGCCCGGCGACGACCCCGTCGGCGAGGAAATCGATCTCTTCCTCGGGGAAGTCGATCGCCGCCTCGACATAGATGCGCAACTCGATCAAATCCTCGACCAAACTTTGCACTCGCCGGGAGAACTCACCTTGCAAGGAACGCAGGGCGGCGCGAGCGGCGGCGGCGGTGTCGCTGGCGATCAGATCGGCAACCGCCTCGGCCTGAGCCAAGTCGAGTTTATCGTTGAGAAAGGCGCGTTCGGAAAATTCGCCAGGTCGAGCTGGCCGCGCGCCGAGTTCCAACAGTCGCGCCAACAGTAAATCCATGACCACCGGCCCGCCGTGACCCTGAAGTTCCAGCACGTCCTCACCGGTGAAGGAATGTGGCGCGGGGAAATAAAGGACAATACCTTCATCGAGCACCGCGCCATCGCCCGCGCGGAACCGGCGGAACATGGCTTGCCGTGGCGCGAGCACGATGCCGCACACGGCCATGGCAATGGCGGGAACCGCCGGCCCGGACACCCGAATCACGCCGATGCCACCCCGACCGGGCGGGGTGGCGATGGCGGCGATGGTATCCATCGAATGAACGACCACCGCCTGGAAGGC
>JAGRHI010000003.1:4878-5323 GCA_020445045.1 Candidatus Competibacteraceae bacterium | reverse complement strand
GGTAGCATTCGTTGATCAATCGGGACACGGCCTTTTTGGTCAGCGCCCGGTTGACCAGCTCGAAGGGCAGGCCCGCGGGCAGGATATCGGACAACAACACCCGCCCGGCGGTGGTCTTGACCCGTTTCAATACGGTGTGGACGCGGCCTTCCTCGTCGATTTCTTCCTGCGGCAGGCGCGCCTCGACCCAGGCATGGAGCTCCACCTGCCGGTTTTCGTAGGCGCGATGCACTTCCTTGAGACCGGAGAACACCATGCCTTCGCCCTTGGCGTTGATCCGCTCGCGGGTCAGGTAGTACAGACCGAGCACCACGTCCTGGGAAGGGACGATGATCGGCTCGCCGTTGGCCGGGCTGAGGATGTTGTTGGTGGACATCATCAGCGCCCGGGCTTCAAGCTGCGCCTCGATGGACAGCGGGACATGCACCGCCATCTGGTCGCCGTC
>JAGRHI010000003.1:2418-4868 GCA_020445045.1 Candidatus Competibacteraceae bacterium | reverse complement strand
GCGGTGCAGACCAGCGGGTGCAACTGGATGGCCTTGCCTTCGATCAAGGTCGGTTCGAAGGCCTGGATACCCAGCCGGTGCAGGGTGGGCGCACGGTTGAGCAATACCGGATGCTCGCGGATCACCTCTTCCAGGATGTCCCACACCACCGGTTCCTCGCGCTCCACCATTTTCTTGGCGGCCTTGATGGTGGTGGACATGTTACGGAATTGCAGCTTGCTGAAGATGAACGGCTTGAACAGCTCCAGCGCCATCTTCTTGGGTAGGCCACACTGGTGCAGGCGCAGGGTGGGACCGACCACGATCACCGAACGGCCGGAGTAATCCACCCGCTTGCCGAGCAGATTTTGACGGAAGCGTCCCTGCTTGCCCTTGATCATGTCGGCCAGGGATTTCAGCGGGCGCTTGTTGGAGCCGGTGATGGCGCGGCCACGGCGGCCGTTGTCCAGCAGCGAGTCGACCGCTTCCTGCAACATGCGTTTCTCGTTGCGGACGATGATGTCCGGGGCCGAGAGTTCCAGCAGTCGCTTGAGCCGGTTGTTGCGGTTGATCACCCGGCGATAGAGGTCGTTGAGGTCGGAGGTGGCGAAACGTCCGCCGTCCAGCGGCACCAGCGGCCGCAGATCGGGCGGCAGCACCGGCAGCACGGTCAACACCATCCACTCCGGCTTGTTGCCGGAGTTGAGGAAGGATTCCACCAGCTTGAGGCGCTTGGACAAGCGTTTGAGTTTGGTCTCGGAGCTGCATTCGAGGATTTCCTGGCGTAGTTTTCCCACCAGTTCCTTCAGGTCCAGCGTGGTCAGCAACTGGTGAACCGCCTCGGCCCCCATCCGGGCATCGAACTCATCGCCGTACTGCTCGACCGCGTCCAGATAGGCTTCGTCGGTGAGCATCTGCCCTTTTTCCAGCGTTTGCGTCATGCCGGGGTCGATGACCACGTAGGATTCGAAATACAGCACCCGCTCGATGTCGCGCAGGGTCATGTCCAGCAGCAGGCCGATGCGCGAAGGCAGTGATTTCAAGAACCAGATATGGGCCACCGGGCTGGCCAGTTCGATATGGCCCATCCGCTCGCGCCGCACCTTGGCCAGGGTGACTTCCACGCCGCATTTCTCGCAGACCACCCCACGGTGCTTGAGCCGCTTGTACTTGCCGCACAGGCACTCGTAGTCCTTGGTCGGGCCGAAGATCTTGGCGCAGAACAGCCCATCGCGTTCCGGCTTGAAGGTCCGATAGTTGATGGTCTCGGGTTTCTTCACCTCGCCGCAGCTCCAGGCCCGGATCATCTCCGGCGAAGCGAGCCCGATGCGGATGGCGTCGAAGTCCTCGAGCTCGTCGAAGGTCTTGAACGGGTTCAGCAGCTCTTTCATCATCTCTCACCCACAGGATTGCATGACGCCGCCCCAACCGGCGGCGGGTCCGGCGGCCTCACTCGTTGCGCGCCGGCGGCGCCACGTCGCTTTCCAGCTCGATATTGATACTCAGGGAACGGATTTCCTTGACCAGCACGTTGAACGATTCAGGCATGCCAGCTTCCATCCGGTGGTTACCGTCCACGATGTTCTTGTAGACCTTGGTGCGGCCGTTGACGTCGTCCGATTTCACCGTCAGCATTTCCTGCAAGGTATAGGACGCGCCGTAGGCTTCCAGCGCCCATACTTCCATCTCGCCGAAGCGCTGGCCGCCGAATTGCGCCTTGCCGCCCAGCGGCTGCTGCGTGACCAGGCTGTAGGGACCGGTGGAACGGGCATGCATCTTGTCGTCCACCAAGTGGTTCAGCTTGAGCATGTACATATAGCCGACCGTCACCGGTCGATCGAAGGGATCGCCGGTGCGACCGTCGTACAGCGTGGTCTGGCCGTTTTCCGAGAGCCCCGCCAGCCGCAGCAATTCGCGCATTTCCTCCTCGGTGGCGCCATCGAACACCGGCGTGGCGATCGGCACGCCGCCACGCAGGTTACGGCACAGCGCCAGTAGCTCCGTATCGTCGAACTGCTGAAAATCGACACCTTGCCCACCGACCTGGTTGTAAATCCGATCCAGGAGCGCGCGCGCGTCGGTGAGTTGTGCCTGTGCGTCCAGCAAGCGGCCAATCTTGATCCCCAAGCCCTTGGCGGCCCAGCCCAAATGGGTTTCCAGCACTTGGCCGACATTCATCCGCGAGGGCACCCCCAGCGGGTTCAGCACGATATCGACCGGTGTGCCATCTTCCAGATAAGGCATGTCTTCCTGTGGCACGATCATTGACACCACACCCTTGTTGCCGTGACGGCCGGCCATCTTGTCACCCGGTTGGATGCGGCGTTTGACCGCCAGGTAGACCTTGACCATCTTGAGCACGCCTGGAGCCAAGTCATCGCCCTGGGTCAGCTTGCGGCGTTTTTCCTCGAACTTCTGGTCGAAGTCCTTGCGCTGCTGATCCAGTTGCCGGTTGATCTTTTCCAGTTGCT
>JAGRHI010000003.1:0-2408 GCA_020445045.1 Candidatus Competibacteraceae bacterium | reverse complement strand
GCTCGTTCAACTCCTCGGCTTGCATGCGGATGTGAAACCACTGCCCACGCCGCAGAGCGCTCAGATACTCAAGTGTGACAGTCGCGCCGCCATGCAGGCCATGGGGTCCACCTTCGGCCGCTTGGCCGACCAGCATCCGCTCCATGCGCTGGTACAGATCGTCCTCCAGGATGCGCATCTGGTCGTTCAGGTCCTTGCGGATCCGTTTCAGTTCCGCTTCCTCGATCTGCTGGGCACGGGCATCCTTTTCCACTCCGTCGCGCGTGAACACCCGAACGTCGATCACCGTACCGTCCATGCCGGAAGGCACTCGCAGCGAGGTGTCCTTCACGTCCGAAGCCTTCTCGCCGAAGATCGCCCGCAGCAATTTTTCTTCCGGCGTCAATTGGGTCTCGCCCTTGGGCGTGACCTTGCCGACCAGGATGTCGCCGGTCTTGACTTCGGCGCCGATATAGACGATGCCGGCTTCGTCCAGCCGCGCCAGCGCGCTTTCGCCGACGTTGGGGATATCGGCGGTGATTTCCTCGGGACCCAGCTTGGTGTCGCGGGCGACGCAGGACAGTTCCTCGATGTGGATGGTGGTGAAGCGGTCTTCCTGCACCACCCGCTCGGAGATCAGGATCGAATCCTCGAAGTTGTAGCCGTTCCAGGGCATGAAGGCGACCAGCAGGTTCTGGCCCAGCGCCAGTTCGCCCAGATCGGTCGATGGACCGTCGGCCAGTACGTCGCCGCGCGCCACGATGTCATCGACGTGGACCAACGGCCGCTGGTTGATGCAGGTGTTCTGATTGGAGCGGGTGTACTTGGTCAGGTTGTAGATATCCACGCCCGGTTCACCGGCTTCGGTTTCGGCATCGTCGACTCGCACCACGATGCGGCCGGCATCCACCGAATCCACCCGCCCGCCGCGGCGGGCGATCACGCACACCCCGGAATCGCGGGCCACGATCCGCTCCATGCCCGTACCGACCAGCGGCTTTTCGGCGCGCAGGGTCGGCACGGCCTGGCGCTGCATGTTGGAACCCATCAGCGCGCGGTTGGCGTCATCATGTTCCAGGAACGGGATCAGCGCCGCCGCCACCGAGACGATCTGCTTGGGCGACACGTCCATGTACTGCACCTTGTCCGGAGCGGTCAGGGTGAATTCGTTCATATGGCGGCAGGAGACCAGGTCGTCGGTCAGCCGCCCGTCGGCATCGAGCGGGGCGTTGGCTTGAGCGATGACGTACTGGCCTTCCTCGATGGCCGACAAATAATCGATCCGGTCGGTGACCCGGCCATCCACCGCCCGCCGGTAGGGCGTTTCCAGGAAGCCATAGGCGTTGGTGCGGGCATAGACCGCCAGCGAGTTGATCAGGCCGATGTTCGGACCTTCCGGGGTTTCGATCGGACAGACTCGGCCGTAGTGGGTGGCGTGCACGTCGCGCACCTCGAATCCGGCCCGTTCGCGAGTCAGGCCGCCGGGCCCCAGCGCCGACACCCGGCGTTTGTGGGTGACCTCGGACAAGGGATTGTTCTGGTCCATGAACTGCGACAGCTGCGAAGAGCCGAAGAACTCCTTGATGGCGGCGCCGACCGGCTTGGCGTTGATCAGATCCTGCGGGGTCAGTCCTTCGGATTCGGCCAGGCTCAGCCGCTCCTTGACCGCGCGCTCGACCCGGACCAGGCCGATTCGGAATACGTTTTCGGTCATCTCGCCGACGCAGCGGATGCGGCGGTTGCCGAGATGGTCGATGTCATCGACCTGACCGTTGCCGTTGCGGATGTCGATCAGCACCTTGAGCACGGCCAGGATGTCTTCCATGGACAATACCCCGGGCGGGTGCTCCTTGGTCGGCACGCCCGGTATCGGCGTCCGCCGATGGCTGACCCGGCTGTCGAATTTCATGCGGCCGACGTCGGACAGATCATAGCGCTCGGCCGAGAAGAACAGATCGTGCAGCAGGCGTTGGGCGGCGTCCCTGGTCGGCGGTTCGCCAGGGCGCATCATCCGATAGATTTCCACCTGGGCATCCCACTGACTGCGGGTTGGGTCGGCGCGCAGGGTGTTGGACAGGTACGGGCCGCGATTGACCTCATTGATGTACAAGGTCTGGAATTCGGTGATGCCGCTGGCCTGGATTTTTTCCAACTTGTCCGGCGTCAATTCGTCGTTGGCCTGCGCCAGTTGCTCACCGGTTTCCGGATCGCGCAGGTCGTGGGCCAGAATCTTGCCGACCAGATATTCGCCCGGCACCCGCAAGCGTTGCACGCCGGCCTTGTCCAGGTCGCGAACGTGCTTGGCCTTGACGCGCTCGCCCGCCTTGAGCAGCAGGCGATCCCCGATCATGATGTCGAAACCGGCGGTTTCGCCTTGCAGCCGCTCCGGCACCAGATCCAGGTTGAACTGATCGTCCTCGATCCGGACC
>JAGRHI010000038.1 GCA_020445045.1 Candidatus Competibacteraceae bacterium | reverse complement strand
ATTCCTCGCCGCGGGACACGTCCCGGACACGCACACGTTTTTAGTCGGTCTGCTGCTTGGCCGAGCGGAAGCGGGACAGCAGTTCGATCCGCACCGGCCAGTCGGCGAAGCGGTCGAGAAAATTCTGGTAGTGCTGTTGGGCCAGCAGGGTCGTCGGGGCCAGGACCGCCACTTGTCGGCCGTCCTGCACCGCCACGAAGGCGGCGCGCATCGCCACCTCGGTCTTGCCGAAACCGACGTCGCCGCAGACCACCCGATCCATGGGCTTGCCCGAACGGAGATCGGCGATCACCGCCTCGATGGCGACCTGCTGGTCGGGCGTTTCCTCGAACGGAAAGGCGGCGGCAAAGACGGCGTAATCGGCCTCGGGCAGGGCGAAGGCATGGCCGGGCCGGGCTTCGCGGCGGGCGTACAGATCCAGCAGTTCCGCCGCCGCGTCGCTGACCTGCTCGGCGGCCTTGCGCCGGGCTTTTTCCCATTGGCCACTCCCCAGCTTGTGCAACGGCGCGTTTTCCGGCGCGGCGCCGGTGTAGCGGCTGAGCAGATGCAAGGATGCCACCGGTACGTACAAACGATCGCCGCCGGCGTATTCCACCACCACGAACTCGCCATCGATGCCGGCCACCTCCAGCCGTTCCAGTCCGGCGTAGCGGCCGATACCGTGCTCTTCGTGCACCACGGGCGCGCCGGGATTGAGATCGGTGAGATTGCGGATGATGGCATCGGGGTCGCGGCTCGGACCGCGCCGCCGCCGCTGGCGCACCCGCTCGCCGTACAGTTGCGGTTCGGCGATCACCGCCAGCGGCGGTTCAGTCAGCAGCAAGCCCTGCTCCAGCGGCGCCACCGCCACGGCCAAGCGCAGATCCTCCCGCGCCAGAAACTCCGTCCATCCTTCGCACACCGTCGCTTGCAGGCCATGGCCGCGCAGCGTATCCAGCAGCGCCTCGCGCCGACCGGCGGATTCGGCGGCCATTAGCACTCGCCCCGGAAACGCCGCCAGGAAGGTTTGCAACGCGGCGCCGGGTTGCGGGGCGCGCGGCTCGAACGGTAGCGCCGGCGGTGGCTCGGTCGGGTAGTTGAACTCGGCGTCTTCCGTTTCCCGCAACTCGATCCGCAAGCGGCCCGCCAGCGCGCTTTCCACCTGGGCCGCGTCCAGAAACAGCAAGGGTGGCGGCAACAACGGCCGTTCCGCATCGTGGCGGCGCTGTTCGTAGCGCTCCATGATCTGGTCCTGGAACGCCGCCAGCGCCTGATCCGCGCCCTCCAGTCGGATCGCCAGGGTGTTTGCCGGCAGATAGTCGAACAGCGTGGCGGTCCGTTCGAAAAACAAGGGCAAGTAGTATTCGATCCCGCCGGGCGCGTGGCCGGCGCTCACTTCGCGATAGATCGCGCCGCGCTGCGGGTCGCCCTCGAACTGGCGACGGTAAGCCTGGCGGAAGCGGGTCACGGTCTCCTTGTCCAGGGGAAATTCCCGCGCCGGCAGCAAGTCGATGTGCTCGACCTTGGTCACGGACAATTGGGTGTCCGGGTCGAAATCGCGGATGCTTTCCACCTCGTCGTCGAACAGTTCGATTCGGTAGGGCCGTTCGGTACCCATCGGAAACAGATCGAGAATCGAACCACGCACCGCGAACTCGCCGCGCTCGACCACCTGCGACACGCAGACGTAGCCGGCCGCTTCCAGCCGCTGACGGAACGGCTCCAGCGCCAAGCGCTCGCCAACCTTGAGCAGCAATGCGTAGCCGTCCAGGTAGCCGCGCGGAGCCAGTCGCTGCATCAACGTCGCCACCGGCACCACCAGCACGCCGCGTCGCCGTTGCGGCAACCGGTACAAGGTCGTCAACCGCCGCGACACGATGTCCTGATGCGGCGAGAACAGATCGTAGGGCAGCGTCTCCCAGTCCGGAAACGCCAAAACGTCCAGATCCGCGCCGCCGAACACCCGCAGCTCCGTTTCCAATCGCAGCGCGGCTTGGCTATCCGCGGCAATGGCCAACACCAGCCCGCGATAACGAGCGGCGGTGGCGGCAATCAGCAAGGCGGGACTGGCGCCGTGTAATCGCCCCCAACTCAGAGGCCGGCGGACATCGGGCGGTAAGACCGGCTGTAATGGCGAAGAAATTTTGGGCGCTTGCACGGTGGCCAACATGGATGATGGGTGAAAAATAAAATATTATCACATGCACTTAAACATGACATGTGTAATAATGATGAAAAGAAGGCTCTAGGCCAAGCCACCGAACGCGGCGCGATTGCCGCACACCAGCGTCCCATCCCTGCCGGGACCCCTACTTGTTCATTCGAGGTGATGACCGTGAAAGCGACCGATATACTGATGGAAGAGCACCAACTGATCAAACGACTGCTGAAAGTACTCGACACTGCCGTACAACGTCTGGAACAGGGCCAAATGCTCCGTCCCGAGTTTTTTCTGGAAGTCGCCGACTTCAATCTGCATTTCACCGATCGCCGCCACCACCGCAAGGAGGAAGCACTGTTCACATCGATGGTGGCGCACGGCTTGTCGGCACAAACCAGCGCGGTTGCGCTGATGCCGCAGGAGCACCGGCAGGGGCTGGTCCATAATGAGGATCTGCGCGCGATGGCGCGGCGCTGGCAGGCGGGCGACGACGCGGCACGGGCAACGATCATCGCCGCCGTGAACGAATACGCCGCGACGCTGCACCAGCACATCCACGAAGAAACCCACATTCTGTTCCCCATCGCCAAACAGATCCTGCCGCCGGAAGCCCAGGACGAGCTGGCCGCGACGTTCGAGCGCATCGAACGGGAAGACATCGCCGCCGACGCCCATCCAAATTACCGGGCGCTGGTGGAAACACTGGAGCATGAAGTCGGGCTGCGGTAACTTTCTGGATATTCAGGGAGGATTCAGGGTACTGTCGTCTTGATGGCGACGAAAATTCATCTTTGGGCATTCATCTTCAAGAGCACCGGGTCGCCATGTTTCTCCGTCCACGACTTCTTGTCGATGCTGGCATTTTGCGCGGGCGCCGTCGCGGCTGGCGGCTTCCCGACGCTGGCGCGGAAGCCTCATGCCCGCCACCAGCCAGATGCCTGGTGATGGCTTCTCCAATAACAACCCGAGAAAAATCCATGCGTCATTTTCCCTTGTCCTCCGCAATCCTCCTGTGCGGTGCCCTGAGCGCCGGCTGCGCCAGCACCTCCACCAGCGATACCGAACTTACGCACACCGGCTTTCTCGGCGATTACGCCAAACTGGAGCCCGACACGAACGATCCAAGTGCCCGGATTTATCTGAAGACCGGCGTGGACTGGAAAAAATACGACAAGGTGATGCTGGATCGCATCCAGGTTTGGCTCAAGAACGACGCCGATTACAAGGGCATCGATCCCACCCAGTTGAAGGCGCTGACCGATTACTTCCAGCAGGCCATCGTCAAGGCGTTGGAGCCGACCTATCCGGTCGTGACCCAACCCGGCTCCGACGTGCTGCGGGTGCGGGTGGCCATCACCGACTTGATTCCCACCAAGCCGGAAATGAGCGTGGTGACACTGGTGGTCCCCTACGCCACGGTGGCGGATCTGGCGGCAGGCGGCGGCACCGGCAGCACCCCCTATCTCGGCCAAACCGCCATCGAGGCCGAATTCCTCGACAGCCGGACCAACCAAGTGCTGGCGGCCTACGTGGACCGGGAGATCGGCAAGAAATACGACATCGATCTGAGCCAGGGCGTGAGTTCGGCGGTGGAGAAAGGGGTCTCGTCCTACACCAAGGCCTACAGTACCTGGGCTTATGCCGAAGCCGCGTTCGACGACTGGGCCAACCGGTTGCGCAAGCGGCTCGACGAGGCGCACGGGCGCATGACGCCAGCCCACTGAAAACGACCCGGTCATCCGCCAGCCATGCCCGAACCTTGGGATCTTGGGGCTGAAAGACCTGTGCCTCCTGGTGGCCATGCCCCAGCATCGCCATGGGCAGGCACACCGGCGACGTTCATCGCAGCGAATGCAGCAGGCGGTTGGCTTCCTTGAAAAAATCGGGTTGCGGCAGGAGTTCGCCGCTGGGGAACCGCACGAGCAGTGCCGCGATCCGGCGATCTTCCTCCATCACGATTTCCTGGAAGGTCATCGCGTTGGCGATCCGGGGCGAGCCGGCGGGCACCTTGGTGTTGGTGTGATCCAGGGTAAGCGAGACCGGTTCCAGCTTCAGGTATTTTTCCGGTTCGCTCAGGGTGGCGGCGACTTTAGCGAGGTGTTTGTCGAGCGTGGCCGAATCGGCGCGCAGCCGGCTTAATTTGGTTTCGAGGTCCTGCAAGCGCCGTTCGAGGGCGCGCAGATCGACGGGTTCCGCCGTGGCCGGTTCCGCCAAGGACTCGAAACCGACCTGGGCTTTCCTCAACAAACTGGCTTTTTGCTGGAGCAGCTTTCGCTGCCGCTGTTCCAGTTGGGTTTTTTGGACGCGGCTGGCGGTCAGGCGCTGCAAGGCGATTTCGATCAGATAATCGGCCGCGCGCCTCATGAGTTCCCGGCGGGTGTCCTGCTCGTTGTCGGTGAGGAAAACCAGCCGGTGGTCGCGAAAGTTGACGACGGTTTGCGGCACGTCTCGCCGGAGGATTTCCCCCTCCATCTCGATCCCAAGTACGTTCCTTTCGACCCGCACCGCGCCGAGTCCGGCATACAGTTCCGCCGGCAAGGGGACGGGCGCCTGTTTGAGGTAGCCGCGAGTGCCGTCGCTGAAACTCAGGATCTCGCGCAAACTCTCCGGCGAGGCGAACAGAGCACGCAAGCGAGGGTCGGTCATATAACCTTGCCGGTCGGCCATCATGGCGGGCGGCAGCGCGTTGACGAAATTCACCACGAAGTCGATGGCATGCTCCACCGCGCCCCACAGCTTGCGCCGATAGTGGCTCACCGCCCGCAGGCGGGGATCGGTGCCGTCCACCACCCGTTCGATGCCTCTCAGCATCAAATCCTTGTCGAATTTGCTGGGTTGGCTACTACCGGAAAAAATGGACTGCAGAAGACGAAACGCCATGATCGTCCTCCTTCAAGGGCGGCTCGACGCGCACGATCAGCGCAATACTTCCGTCGCACCGTGATCGCTCGGCGAACATCGTAACACCTTGGGCCTATCAGCGGCGGCGCCAAACAGGGGTCGCCGACCCACGCTGGTGGCGAGACGACCCCCGCCGAGGACAGGCTTACTACTCCATGGTGACCGTGATACCGCTGGCCGATCCCACATTCAACTGCAAGCCCTGGGTTCGCGACTCCAGCCGCATGAGCACGCCGTTCTCGTTCTTGAGCCGCAGGCCGCCGACACCGCCGCCCAGCGCGATGCTGACATCCAGCTTGGTGTAGGTACCCGGAAATTTGGAGATATCCGTCAAATCGTACACTTCACCGGCGGCGCTCATCTTCGATACACCCACATTGGCACCCACCGTCAGGCCACCGATCTTGAAGGGATATTCCTGGCCCTCGAACATCAACTTGCCGCCACCGACGCTGCCACCCAGAATGAAAGCGAACTGCGTCTCGTCAATCGTGACCGTCCCGGACGGCTTCTTGGCATCCGCCGCCAGCGCCAGACCACCCACCAACAACGTGGTGGCCAGCAGGACCGAGCCCGTTACTTTACGAACATTCTTCATCATCGAATTTTTCCTGTTCAAGATTACCCAGAGTAAGCCCAGTCAGGTCGAACCACGACCCGCTCGCCCGACTGGGCGGTTGCGGTGTTGGAGCTTTCGATTGGCAAGTGATTACTTGTTCCAACCACCCCATCCACCCATGGCGCTCCACGATTCGGCGGGAGTGTCATCGGGCATCGCTTCCATTTCCGCCTTCTTGGCGATCAGCTTCACCGACGAGGGACCTTTGATGGTTTTGCCAAACCCTTCGACGGTCACTCCTTCGGGAACTTTCACCGAGACGATCGCGTAATCCCGCATTCTTTCCTCAGGAATGCCGACGTATTGCTTCTCGTTCATGAAGCTGGATTGAAATTCGGGGTCTTTCATGTGTTCCTTGACGTAAGCCGACTCCAGGATCGTGACGTTGGAACCAGGCACCATGACGATTTGGCCCGCTTTGAACACTTCGCCTTTCTTGTTGGTGATGGTGACACCCTCCGGTACGAGCATGTGGTACTGCAATTCCGGTTTGCCGGCGCCCGGCGCAAAACTTTCATTCTGAAATCCCTGTGCGTGAGCGATCACGGCGCCTAATAGCAAGACCAAAGCGGTGCTGCACATACGGAAGAACTTCATTTTCATCACTCTCCTCGGTTGTAAATCTCAGAGTCATCTTCAGAGTCATCTTTCGAATCGGTGGCAGAGTTCCGTTGCCGCAATCAGGAGCAGTTGCATACCGTCGACCGGTGGTGGTCCGTTCCTAACGGAGGCATTCCTCAGCCCCACCAATCAGTATAGTACGATCACAATCCTGCGACAGGGCTCGCCCTTGGTGGCGAAGCGACATACGGCTCAATAATCGATCGACCGCAGGCCAGCGAGCCGTCCAGGATATCGTCACCGCGCCTTTGAGAGAGATCGCATCGCGGGGATGGACCATATGTGATCGGACTGACATCAGTACATCGCAACGGGTCATCAGCCGTTCGGAAGCGCCGGTTCATTTCATGCTTGCCCGCAGATCCACCAGCGCCTGATCGAAGGCATCGACTCGAATCAGACCCAAGCGCGGGTACTCGATGTCGATGATGACATACACCGCCATTGCCATGACGGCGGCGAAACCGATGATGTGCAACCAGTTGCGCGACTTGCCGCCGGCCATGCCGTAGCCGGCCAGCAGCGCGCTGGCCAACGCCAGCCCGTAGAGCATCACGAAGATGACCGTCGGCGGATGCAGTTGGGTCGCCATGGACCGGGTCGTGGTGATATCGATCATCTGGTTCAGCGCCGGCGGCAACAACATCGTCGCCGGCGGTGGCGCGCCTTCCATCCGTCCGGCGGCTATCGCTTGGGTCCAGATTTCCCCCTGCAACTGAGTGGAACGGACCAGTTCCGCCTTGGCGGCTTCGACATCGGGCAGCTTCCGATAGACCTCCATCCGGGAATCCACATAGCGCCGGAACAAATCCCGCAGTGCCGGTTGCGCATCGGCCGGCAACAAATCGAGCCGCAAGTAAGCGGTACCGATGGCATTGGCCTCCTCGACCACCAGATTCCGGCGCACATCGAAACGTGAGACCGCGCCCGAGAAAGTGAAGGCGATCAACAAGCCCAGCAGCGCGAACACCGCGCCTTCAATCGTGCCAGTACCGGTTCGCGCCCCTTCGGCGTCGTTCGCCAGTCGCCGGTTGCCAATCCGCCGGCCGACTTCCAGAAAAACCAGCATCCCAAAAAACAAGATCAGGGTGATCAATGCAGTCATCAGCACGTAGTCCATAAGAGTTTCCGACGGAAAGCAGGGCGTTGAGGAAATTTGCCGGCTGCCCGGCGTTTCTGGACGACGTTCGGCCTGGAATCGCGGGCGGCGGGTCTCCGAGGAACCGGCGTCCACCATCGTCAGAGGCGGTGGCGAAACCAGCAGGCGGATTATTAAGCCTATCAGGCCCGTAACTCACTGTCTCCACGGACAAGATGGGCCATGCCGGACTCATCCCGCCCACCGGACTAACTGGCGGGAGTGCTCTCGGATTCGCTGGCGTCGCCCGCACTCCCACCACCCATGCCGCCGCCCGCTCCAACCTCGCCGAACAGCTTCTCGATCCGCGCCAGTCGCTCGACGCGCTCCCTGCCGGGTTCGCCGGCGGCGGACACGACCCGCCGAATCTTGCCGAGCGCATCCGCCCGAGCGGCCGCGTCGGCGGGCAACATCCTGGGGATCGCGGCCAATGCCTCGTCGCGGTCGAGCAACAGGGCGAAGAACTGCTCACGCAGCACGCGCTTGAATTCCTCCAGCGTCAGGCCGCCGTGCGCGGCGCGCATTTGGCGCAGCGCCTCGAAGGCCCGCTCGTCCACGCCGGGTCCGGTCATGCCAATGTAGACCAGACCGCGAATCGCCGCCTCGCGCAGGCCACCCTCGGCGATACGGGCCTTGAGTTCGGTGATGCGCGTCTTGATGAACTCGATCTGCTCCGGCTCCACGCCGGGATGTCGGCGTGGAGGCTCGTCCGAGGCTCGCAATCCAACCATGGCCTGCAACAGCGGCGAGCTATAAACCGCGAGAAAGATCTGTTCCAGGCTACGATCGCGCAGATCGCGCCAGCCATCGAGCGCGGCGATGATCCCGGCCGACACCATTTCCTGCACCTGAGTCAGCGGGTTGTCGGGCATGACGGGTCGTCGCTGTTCGTGAACCTGCTCGGCCAAACGCGCGATCTGTTGCATCAGCGGGTTGCGGTCCGAGAACAATTCGTAGGGCAACTCGGAGGGTTCCAGCCGGTGCAGCCACTCCGCGGTCTGGCTGTTAGCCAGCGCCTGCACGAAGGGTTGAAACAGCGTGCGGTATAAGCCGAGATTGATTTCCGACACTCGCCGCACGGTGGCAAAGCGGCGCTCATTCTCGTCGCTGGGTTGCACGATGGCCCGCAAGTCGGCCAAGGTGCGTGGTTCGAAGCGCGCGATCCAGTCGCCGCCGACCAGGTCCGCGTTGGCCGCGTCCGCCGTCTTGAGCGTCAGCACCGCCTCGTACAGTCCGGGCGGCAGCACGTCGATCAGGTCGATATTGGAAGCGAACTCCTGATGCTCCTTCTTGGCCACGCCGCCGGAGACGAAAATACCGAGATGACCGACGCTCTCATGGATGGCGTAAACGATGGTTTGGCCGCAGGCGCGGAGGTCGTCGTCCCGCTCGTAGAGATCGACGATCCAGCCCAGCGCCTGTTGCGGTGGGGTGATGTTGTCGCCCTTGGAGCAGAAACAGACGATGGGTGAGCGGATGTTGCGCAGATCGATCCGTACCCCGTCGCTGGTGGTGATTTCGGCGGTGGCCAGCCGGTTACCGATGAACAACTGATCGACGATCCATTGCATCTCTTCGGCGTTGAGACTGACGTGACCCCCCCACCAGGTCTCGAACTCCAGGAAGCGCTCGGTCCCGGTATCGACCGTGTTCCACAGATCGTAATTCTTGGTCCAGAGCGTGTTGGCCGGGTTGAGGCTTTCGAAGTTGCTGACCAGATAGGCGCCGTCGAACTGACCGGCACCGAGGTCGCTGGTCAGCGCGGTCAGCCAACTGCCGCCCAGCAGTCCTCCGGTGTAGCGCATCGGATTCTGTCCCTCGACCCCGGCCCAGTAAGACAGCGGTGAACCGGGGATGATGATCGGGCCGAACAATTCCGGTCGCGTCGCCGCCAGCATCATCACCGCCCAGCCCGCCTGGCAGTTACCGATCACGCAGGGTTTGCCATCGGCCTCGGGATGCAGTTCGATGACTTTTTCCAGAAACGCCGCTTCCGCCCGCATGATGTCTTCGATGGTCTGACCGGGCATCGGGTCGGGGGTGAAACCGACGAAGTAACAGGGATGACCGGCGCGCATCGCCACGCCGAGTTCGCTGTCGGCCTTGAAACCGCCAATGCCCGGTCCGTGCCCGGCCCGCGGATCGACCACCACGAACGGGCGTTTCCTCGGATTGATGACCACGCCTTCCGGTGGCTTGATCCGCGCCAACCCGTAATTGACCGATCGTTCGAAAGTCCGCCCATCCAGTACCAGTTCGGCATCGAAATTGAGCACGTTCGGCACCGGCATGGCCTTGTGCTGATAGTAGCCGTCGCTACGCCGGCGCAGCACGTCCCAGAACAAAATCGTGCGCTGCACGGCGTCGGTCAGATATTCGCCCAGTGGTCCCCAAGCTTGCGTCAGCGCCTGCGTCGCGCTCTCGGCGGGCTGTAGCGGATTCAATAAGGTCAGGACAGGGGGGGTGTTACGGGCATTGTCAGCGGGATGGTCGGTCATTTCGTTTTCCTCGAGGGCTCAAAGCCGGGATTGATCTCCCCATGTATACCTTAATTATGACAAGGATTTTGCGCGGTGGCGCCGGCGGTTGGCGCTGGATACGGGAACAGATGATTAGCGCCATCTTCAGCGACTACCCACGCCCCAGACGGCATTTTTGCTGGTTCCACGCCGTCTTGTGACCTTCACCAGCCTGTCCGGCGGATAGCCGTACTGGCGCGACATGCGCTTCACGTAGACGTGGAAGGGTGAAAGCTACTCGCACGGGGCATTCGGTTGACTCTCGTTGCAGTATTCGGTTTGATCGGGAAACCACTGTCCGTCAGCGAAAGTCCCCTTCCGTTCTCGCAACGGCACGGATGGCCGAACGCTGATAACCGCAGGGAATGGTATTTTGAAGATGCGGTATCCCATGCCACGCGATTTCAGAGAGGCCAGCGCCTCGGGACTCTGTTTGAGGGTGGCGTGGTAGTCGTCGATGACCTGATTCAGCAAGGCTTGATCGTCGGCGTCCCGGTTCACCGGGGAATCCAGCTTACGCGCGGTGGAACGTTTGACCGGGGTGGACGCCGAAGTGTTCGCGGTCTCGGCGGCGAAAGAAGGGAGTCCTTCTCGCAGCAACGCCACCGCATGGCGAAACGACACCTCGTCCGCCTTCATCACTCAATCGATCACGCCACCGCTCAATCCACAGCCGAAGCAATGCCAGAGATTTTTGGCTGGCGTCACCACCAAAGACGACTCCCGGTCGGCGTGGAAGGGGCATAAGCCCACGAGATCCGCACCGCGTGGCTTCAGCACGATGCCCCGCGCCTCGATCAGCCGCTCCAGAGCCACTTCGGCTTTCAGGTGCTCCAGTTCGGACTCGGGGATGCGGGGCATCATCACACCTCGTAAAATTTGTTTATCCAGCATGAATGCTTGAAAAGCTAGCGCTCCGCTTTATATTGTCGAGCAGTCATAGTCGATTCTGCGGTCTAAATTCGGCAATATGACTTGATTCAACCTCTTTTCGGTGGCTGTGGTGCTGGATATGGCGGAAACACGAGAGAGCTTTGCCGGACGCTTGCGAACGCTGCGCAAGCAGAACAATATGTCGCAAACGGAACTGGGGCAGCGAGCCGGTTTGCATTACACCCATATCGGCCGTTTCGAGCGCGGCGCGTCTCGGCCGGGCGGCGATACCCTCAAGCGCTTGGCCGATGCTTTAGGCGTGAGTAGCGATTATCTGTTGGAGGGAAGCGTCGAAGCAGCCGCGAAGGCGAAATTTACAGATCGGGAGCTGCTCCAGCAGTTTCAGGAAGTCGAGCGGTTATCGGAAGACGACAAACACGTCATCAAGACCTTACTGGATGCGTTTCTGACCAAGCGGCAGCTTCAAGTGCTGGCCCGTTGAGCGAGGAGAGTTCGATATGAATGCGGTGATCGAACAGCGCTTGCTGTCGAAAATTAAAACCCTGTCACCGCCCCAGGTGGCGCAGGTCGAGGATTTCGTGGAGTTCCTGGCGGCGAAGTGGGAACGGCAGGCCGCATTCGGTCGGCTGTTGGCCATCGCTCCAGCGCTGGAGGCGGCGGGAGCAGAACCCGTGAGTGAAGACGAACTGGCCGCCGAGATCAAAGCGGCCCGTCAGGCGCGCAAGGCCAGGTCAGTTCAAGAATCCCCGCTCGATGCGACTCATCCTTGACACCAACATCGTCATTTCCGCGCTGCTGTGGCGCGGTACGCCTTATCAACTCTTGGAAGCGATGAGCCGCTCCCGCGAGCGGCGCCTTTTTGCCAGTCCGGCTTTACTGGAGGAATTGGCAGACGTGCTGGCCCGGCCAATGGCCGCAAAACGCTTGGCTTTGATCAATAAAACAGCCGCTGAAGTGCTGGCTGATTACCAATTGGTGGTCGAAATCGTCGAACCGTTCGCCGCGCCGCGCTCGGTGCTTCGGGATGCCGATGACGATCAGGTCATCACCGCCGCCTTCGCCGCCCAAGCCGATTTCATCGTCTCCGGCGATGACGATTTGCTCTCTGTCGGTCGTTATCAGGGAATATCCATTCTCACCGCCACCCAAGCGCTCCTTCAGATTCAGAGCGAAGACAGGTAGGGCACAGCAGCGACCACCGACTGAGCGCTCCCAAGTGCCCACCGTAAAAGAGAAACCGCCAAACAGGTGATCGATTGCTTGCCGGATCAGGCGAGCTGGGACGACAGCTTGTATGAGCTATACGTCAAGCAGAAGGTCGAGGCGGGCTTGGCGGCTCTAACGGAAGACAAGACCGTCGCCCACGAGGAGGCGGTACGCAGTGCGTACCCTACCGGGCTATATGCTCCATGGGTTCCGTTGGCGACGCCGTCATCAGCGCATCGCCCAGTATTTTCATTGGCGGCGACGACAACATGCAAAGTCCTGTCCTCTCCCCATGACTTTATGTGAGTTTCTACAACTGTAGTACTAGACGACCTGCTGGGTGGCGTCGGTAAGCAGGCGTGGTCAGAAAGGTACGCAATGCGTACCCTACTGGGCTTCGTTAATGGTGGTCTGTCACCTATTACGTGTGGCCCCCATACGTGATTCCGCCTTACCGCGTTTTTAAGATCGAAGATGAGCAATAAACCTTTAATGGTAAGAACGGTGTATGCTCAGGAACAACATTTGTAGCGAATTCAATGAATTTGAAGCTATCATAAATATCATCGAATAAGCCAAATTGATTCGTTTTCAGTTTCAGCTTTTTCAAAGCCGTGACATCATTTGTAGAATAACCAATATTGGCCAAAGCACTAAGTCCTGTCCATTGGTCCACGATATCAAACCCCAGATCTATCAGACCCACAGCTTCTATTTCTTTCGTAAGGTTTGACGCTGATTCCAAAGATAAACGCGCACTAGGTAACCCTGGAGTATCAAACTCACGGTGTTCTGTTAGTGCCATCAGGAATCGCCAATCTTCATTTTGAGCTCGGCTAAGAGCAAAAAGAATATCTTGCTTCTGTGGGCAAAATACCCCTGACTCACCATCAGGGACAACATCGGCTTTTGACCAAAGCTCAAGATCAGCGGTGTATATCAAGCCATCATGACAAAGAGGTGCAAAGAAACAATCCTCTCTGGTATTCCGCATAGCGATGCCGCTCGGCGGTGACCCAAGAGTAGCGAATGCTATTAGAATAAACTTAAATGCCATGGCTCGCTGCTCACTATCGTGAAGGGCGTTTAAATGGACAAGGAATCGCTCCTGGTGGAGCCGTTCTTGATGCTCCCAGCTTATTCCAGAAGCACTTACCATTTGGTGCTTGATTCATCTTCCACAGATGATAATGACTACCTTCGATGGGATAGTGGGGCTTTGATGGCGGTACTCGATCAATGATAAAACACACAGTACCCTTTGGAGGGTCACATTCCTCTTCGTCTGGACATAATTCCTGACCAGCCGCATTACCGGCGGTAGCGCCCGCTGCGGCTCCCGCAGCTCCGCCAGCCTGCGCCCCGGCGGCAGCGCCCGCCGTCCCTCCAATCACGCCTCCTGGGGGTCCACCAACCAGCGTACCACCAGCACCTCCAATAGCGCCGCCAATAATCCCGCCTGCACCTCGACCGACAAAACCTCCGATTACCCCACCGGCCACAGTGCAGAAATTGACGCATGCTCCGTTATCAAGCCCGAGAGGGTCGATATACAGAACCGGATTCCCTCCCGCATACAGGTAAGTCCATTGCTCACAAGTTAAGG
>JAGRHI010000308.1 GCA_020445045.1 Candidatus Competibacteraceae bacterium | reverse complement strand
GAGATCAGCGAACTACCAAAGGCCAGTCCAACCAGCGGGCCGAGGTCGGAAACCGCGCCGCTGAACCCACCCAACAGCATGTAATAGCCGGTCACGCCGAGCAGGCCCAGACCGACCACCAGCAAGCCAGTGATCGCGCCGCCGCGAAACGCCACTTCCAGTGCCGCGTTCAGGCCACCGTGCGCCGCTTGCGCGGTGCGCACGTTGGCGCGCACCGAGACGTACATGCCGATGTAACCGGCCACACCGGAACAAATTGCGCCAATGACGAAGCCGATGGCCGACAACGCACCCAAGGTGAAGAAAATCACCACGCCGATGACCACGCCGACGATGGCGATGGTGGTGTACTGCCGGTTCAGGTAGGCACGGGCGCCTTCCTGGACGGCGGAGGCGATTTCCTGCATCCGGGCGTTGCCGGGATCCTTGGCCAATACCCATTTGACCGACTGGACGCCGTAAACGAGCGCGCCGATGGCGCAGACTAACGCGATGATCAATCCTACCGCCGCCATGACAAGGTTCCTCCAGGGTGTGAATAACGTATCCGCATGATATTCTCCCAATTATTTTGCGATATTTGTTCATTTATTCGCGCGACCGGCCGGGCGAATCCCGAAACCCGGTTTGGACGCGACGCCATGTCCAAGTCACCGGGCGGGGAATCTGGAACGACCTTTCACACTCCCCTAAGAATAGGTCAAGGATAACCATAACATACAGCATCGATCATCGGCGACCATCAACGCTCGGCCCGTCGCGACCGTGTGGCGCGCGGCGGTGACGAACAACCACGGGGTCCGCGCTTTACTTGTCTTTTTCCTGCTTATAGAGCTCCACGCTTTTCAAAACCTCGGCCTTGGCCTCTTCCAAGTTGCCCCAGCCATCGAGACGAACCCATTTGCCAGTATCGAGATCCTTGTAGTGCTGGAAAAAATGGGCGATCTGATTCAACTGCGCCTTGGGCATCTGTTGGACCGACTCGATATCGTCGTACAGAGCGCATTCCTTCTTGATGGGTACCGCCAGCAACTTGGCGTCTCCACCACCTTCATCGGTCATTTTCAGCACGCCCAGCGGCCGGCAGCGCACCACGCAGCCGCTGATGACCGGCAAGGGAGCCACCACCAGCACGTCCAGCGGATCGCCATCCTCGCAAAGCGTGTTGGGAATGTAGCCGTAGTTGCAGGGGTAGTGCATCGCGGTGTTCATGAAACGGTCCACGAACAACGCGCCGGATTCCTTGTCCACTTCGTACTTCACCGGGTCGGAGTGCGCGGGGATTTCGATGATGACATTGAACTCGTCCGGGAGATTGTGACCGGCACCTACTCTGTCCAGAATCATGGAACTTGCCTTTTGTAGTCATGCTGAATGGATGGAAGGGAAGGCGCTTATACTACAATAAGGTCGGGCACTTGGCAGCATGGCGATGCCAAGCGCGCATGGGCGTCAGGCGGCGAACGGCGAGGTCGAATGCCACACCGGCTCCGGGCGCTCAGCCACCCAGATAGGCTTTGCGAACCTCATCGTTGGCCAGCAGGTTGGCGCCGGTGTCGGCCAGCACGATGCGGCCGTTTTCCAGCACGTAGCCGCGATCGGCCAGTTGCAGGGCGCGGTGGGCGTTCTGCTCGACCAGAAAGATGGTCACGCCCTCCTCGCGGATCTCTCTCAGAATCTGAAAGATTTGGGCAATGATGAGCGGCGCCAGCCCCAATGAGGGCTCGTCCAGCAGCAGCAGGTTGGGCCGGCTCATCAGGCCGCGACCGATGGCCAGCATCTGTTGCTCGCCGCCGGACAGGGTGCCGCCGCGCTGGCCACGGCGCTCCTTGAGCCGGGGAAACAGGGTAAATACCCGCTCCAGATCGGTTTCCAATCGCGCCTTGTCGGCGAAAAAGCCGCCCATTTGCAGGTTTTCCCGCACGGTCAGGCCGGGGAAAATACGCCGTCCTTCAGGCACCTGCGCCAACCCGCACTGCATGATGACGTGAGTCGGCTTACAGGTGATGTCCTGCCCCTCGAAGATGACGCTGCCTTTCGTTGCCCGCGGCGAGCCGCAGATGGTCATGAGCAGCGTGCTTTTGCCGGCGCCGTTGGCGCCGATCAGGGTGACGATCTCGCCGGGATGCACCTCCAGCGAAACGCCCTTGAGCGCCTCGATTTGGCCATAGAACGTATGGACATTGTCCAGTTTCAACATCGTCACTCTTCCCCCAAATACG
>JAGRHI010000307.1:2073-2200 GCA_020445045.1 Candidatus Competibacteraceae bacterium | reverse complement strand
ACGGCGATGTCGCGCCGCTCACCGGGGTGATGACCGGCGGCGGCTCGCACTCGCTGGAAGTATCGGTGGACGTGGAGCCGCACGCAGAGTCGGCATCGAAAGGCGGGCAGGGATAGGCGAATTCCGT
>JAGRHI010000307.1:885-2029 GCA_020445045.1 Candidatus Competibacteraceae bacterium | reverse complement strand
CGGCGTTGGCGGTCGATCCCAGCAGTAGCGCCAAACCGTGGCGTCCGTGGCTGCCCACCACGATCAGGTCGACGCCGTGCTCCCGGGCGGCGTCGAGAATCCCCTCCTTGGTGGAGGGGGCGCTGACCACCCATTGTTCGGCGCCTTCCGTTTCCAGGCGGCGCGCCATTTCGCCGAGCGCCTTCCGTGCTTCTCCCAACAGCGCCTCGTCGGGTAAATCCGGCAACACCGGCAGCAGTTCATAGCCGCCGCCCAAGCTGATATTCACATCCTCGATCACATGGATCAGGCTCAGTCGAGCGCCATACTGACGGGCGATGTCCTTGGCACGCTCGCCGACCCGCAATGCTTCGTCGGCAAAGTCGGCGGCAAATAGAATGTGTTGGTAAGCCATCTTGCTTTCTCCCGAGTCATTCACCCAATGGATTCGAACCAGTATGCCACGCAGGCCCGATGGCGGAGCCTGGACTTCATTGCGCCATCGCATCCAACAATGCCCGCAGAAACTCGTGGGTTTGCTGGCGAGCCGGGTCATTCGGCGGCAACCGTTCCCACGCCTCGCGCAGGGCACCCACTCCAAGCCGTACCTGCACTAGGCCGAGATTGTGCAGGGTTCGCGCATCGTCGCGGCGACGCAGCGCCTCCCGGTAGGCGCGCTCCGCCATATCCAGTCGTCCCTGTTCGGCGTAGAGATTGCCCAACTGAAACCAGGGTCCGGCATCCCGCGGTTGCAGGCGGGTCAATTGCAGATAATACCCTTCCGCCACGTCCCAGCGCCCGGTCGCGTAGGCTTGCCGCGCGCGTTCCTTGATGAAATCCGTATTCGGCGCCGATGCGGGCGCCGGCGCGGCCGACACCGCCCGATCGTCTGGCGAGCGTGACGCGGTGGCTTCCAGGCTGGTCGATGCGCCTTGCATGGTGGCGCAACCGGCCAAAACCATGCAGTAGATCGCGACCAACGAAATCCGGCGGGGCATTTGGGCGAACCTCTCTGGCGAACGGCGCATTAGGCACGGTCTTGTGGAACGAGCCGCGCGTTCCCAAGTCTTATTGGAAATTCTCCGCCAGTCAAAAACTCCATGTCCCATCGTTTACTTCCCCTGATCTTGAGTCTGTCGCTGAGCGCTTCATTGGCGTCGGCGGG
>JAGRHI010000307.1:0-874 GCA_020445045.1 Candidatus Competibacteraceae bacterium | reverse complement strand
GCGCAATCCATCCTGTTGCCGGATATGGGTGATCCCTCGCGGGTCTATTTCGGCGCCGACGACGAGCAGCAAATGGGTCTGCAAATCATGCGGCAGCTTCGCGCGCGCGGGGCGGTGCTGGACGATGTACAGTTGAACGAGTACCTCGATTCCGTGGGTCAGAGCATCGTGACCTACGCCGATCAGAACGGCGTGCCATTCACGTTTTTCCTGGTCCGCGACCCCGGCATCAATGCGTTTGCCCTGCCTCATAATTTCATCGGCATCAATACCGGCTTGTTGTTAGCCACGCAGCGGGAGGACGAACTGGCGGGGGTTATCGCCCACGAAATCGCTCACGTCTCGCAGAAGCATATCGTTCGCGCCATTGCCGACATGAAGCGGCTGACGCTGCCATTGGCGGCGGCGATGGTGGCTTCGGCGGCGCTGGCGGCGGCCAGCAGCCAGGCCGGTCAAGCGGCCATGGTGGGGGCCATGGCCGCCAGCGCCCAGCATCAGATCAGCTTTACCCGCGCCAACGAACAAGAAGCGGACCGTATCGGCATGCAACTGCTGGCCAAGGCCGGTTTCGATCCTCGGGGCATGAGCGATTTCTTTACCAAACTGGAGCGCATGTCCAGCGGCGAGGCCCGCAACCAAGTTCCCGAAATGCTGCTGACTCACCCGCGCCCGGAGAGCCGCGTCGCCGATACCCAAGATCGAATCGAGATCCCACCGCTGCGGCGCGCCACTCCCCGCGACCGCCAAGCCTACGCGCTCGCCAAGGCTCGGGCACAGGTGCTGGCGACCGAGGATACCCATACTCTCATCAGAGAGTTGGAAACCCTGCTGGCCAAGGGCGATGCATCTGACCAAACCGCCACGCGCTATGCCT
>JAGRHI010000306.1:3471-6182 GCA_020445045.1 Candidatus Competibacteraceae bacterium | reverse complement strand
TGGTGCCGCTGCGTACGCCGCTGACCACCGGTCAGACCGTCGAGGTGATCATTACGCCCACCGCCCGCCCCAATCCCGCCTGGCTCAACTTCGTGGTCACCGCCAAGGCCCGCTCCAGCATCCGCCATTACCTCAAACACTTGCGGCGCGAGGAAGCGGTCCTGCTCGGCAAACGGCTGCTGGAAAAAGCGTTGGCCGGACGCGTCGGCGGGTTGGACGAACTACCGGCGGAGCGGGTCCAGACGCTACTGCGGGAGTTCAACCTAAGCGATTTCAACAGCCTGCTGGCCGATATCGGCCTGGGCAACCGGTTTGCGGCGCTGATCGCCAAGCGGCTGTTGCCGGAAGATGGCGAGGACGAAGTCCGTCCGCCGGCGGACATCGACGCCCAGCCCTTGCTGATCAAGGGCACCGAAGGCACGGTGGTCAGTTTCGGCAAGTGCTGTCGGCCGCTGCCGGGCGATCCCATCATCGGTTATGTCAACGCCGGGCGTGGCATCGTCATCCACCGGGACAATTGCAAGAACGTCGCTAGCTATAAGAAAAATCCCGAGAAATGGATCGAGGTGGAATGGGAACGACAATCCGGCGCCGACTTCAGCGCCGAACTGCGGCTTGAGGTGGCCAACAAACGTGGAGTGTTGGCCACCATCGCCGCCGCCATTTCCGCCACCGACACCAATATCGAGACCATCAACACCACGGAACGGGACGGCGCCACCACCACCGTCCACCTGCTGATCAACATCCGCGACCGGGCGCAACTGGCCCGGGTGATGCGCCAGTTGCGTACCCTGCCGGAAACGCTGAAGCTGGCCCGGCGCGGCTGACGATCTGGTCGCGGCGCTCCCCAAGGATGAGGAGCGCGCTGGAACCAGCACGCTGTTTTTGCCGAACAATACCCGCCGAAGCACACACCGGGAGACATTCCATCATGCCTCGTGAAATCATCAAGACCGATCAGGCTCCCGCCGCCATCGGTACCTATTCCCAGGCGGTCAAGGTTGGCCATGCCGTTTACCTGTCCGGCCAGATTCCGCTGGACCCCGTCACCGCGCAACTGGTCGATGGCGGCATGGAGGCCCAGATCCGCCAGGTGTTCGACAATCTGGCGGCGGTGGCTCGCGCCGCTGGCGGCAGTCTGGCCGACACGGTCAAGCTCAACGTGTTTCTGACCGATCTTGGCCATTTCGCGCTGGTCAACCAGATCATGGCCGAGTATTTCCAGGAACCCTATCCGGCGCGGGCGGCGATCGGCGTCGCGGCCCTGCCGCGCGGGGCGCAAGTGGAGATGGACGCGGTATTGGCCCTGAACGATTAATCGCGGAGCCCAAATCCACTGGGCCGCAACCGTGTGGCGCTGGACCGGGAGAGGTCGCCATCGACGCCATGATCGAAGGATCAACCGTGCGAGACGCGGCGCGGCCGACGCTCGTCGAACCCTTGCCGATCACCGCGCTGAGAGGCGTCGGGCCGAAGCTGGCCGAGCGCTTGCGGCGCTTGGGCCTGCATACCGCCGCCGATGTATTGCTCCACCTGCCTCTGCGTTATCAGGACCGTGGTCGCGTCACCGCCATCGGTCAGTTGCGGCCCGGCGTGGAGGCCCAGGTTGAAGCGGTGGTGGCCAGCAGCGAGGTGATGACGCGCGGCCGGCGCTGCCTGCTCTGTCGTCTGAGCGACGGCACGGGCGTTCTGACCCTGCGCTTTTTCCATTTCAGCCCCGCCCAGCGGCAGTGGCTTGGCCAGCCGAACACGCGGCTGCGTTGTTTTGGCGAGGTCCGTTCAAGTTACGGCGGCGGCTTGGAAATGATTCATCCCGAATGCCGTCGGCTCGACGCGGACCCGCCACCCGTGGAGAACCGGCTGACCCCAATCTATCCCGCCACCGCCGGCCTCCAGCAATTCACCCTGCGCGGTCTGACCGAACAGGCGCTGGAGCAATTGGATGCGGCGGCGCTACTGCCGGAATGGTTGCCACCGGTCCTATTGGCCCAACTGCGGCTGCCGTCCATCGCCGAGGCGGTGCGACTGCTGCACCAACCGCCGGCGGACACGGCGGTGGCGGAATTGGAGAGCGGTCGCCATCCGGCCCGGCGGCGATTGGCGTTCGAGGAACTGCTGGCTCACCAGCTCAGTCTGCGCCGGCTGCGCGAAAGTACCCGTCGCCAAGCCGCGCCGCCGCTGGCCGGCGGGGGGTTATGCCAGCGTTTCGTGGAGCGGCTGCCCTTCGCGCTGACCGTCGCCCAGCAGCGGGTGCTGGCGGAAATCATGGCCGATCTTACCCAACCCCGGCCCATGCTGCGGCTGTTGCAGGGCGATGTCGGCTCCGGCAAGACCGTGGTGGCCGCCGCCGCCGCGCTGCGGGCGGTGGAAAGCGGTGCCCAGGCGGCGCTGATGGCCCCCACCGAACTGTTGGCGGAACAACATCACCGTAACTTGCGGACCTGGCTGGAACCATTGGGGATCGAAGTGGCCTGGTTGACCGGGCGGCTGACCGGCAAGGCGCGGCGGCTGGCGCTGGAGCGGCTGGCCGGCGGCGCGGTCCAGGTCGCGGTTGGCACTCACGCGCTGTTTCAGGAGGCGGTCATTTTCGCCGAACTGGCGTTGGCGATCGTGGACGAGCAGCATCGTTTCGGCGTCCACCAGCGGCTGGCCTTGCGCGAGAAGGGCCGGGCTGGCGGGCGCTGTCCGCACCAGTTGATCATGACCGC
>JAGRHI010000306.1:2780-3435 GCA_020445045.1 Candidatus Competibacteraceae bacterium | reverse complement strand
GATACCTCGACCATCGACGAATTGCCGCCGGGCCGCCTGCCGGTCACCACGGTGGCCGCGCCCGACAGCCGCCGCGACGAGGTGATCGAGCGCATCCGCCGAGCCTGCCGCGACGGCCGGCAAGCCTACTGGGTCTGCCCGCTGATCGAGGAATCCGAAGCGCTGCAATGCCAGGCGGCGACGGTCACCGCCGAGTGTCTGGCGGAGCGGTTGCCGGAGCTGCGGATCGGTCTGGCGCATGGCCGGTTGCCCGCGGCGACCAAGGAGGCGGCGATGGCGGCGTTCAAGGCTGGCGAACTGGATCTGCTGGTCGCCACCACGGTGATCGAGGTTGGCGTGGACGTGCCCAACGCCAGCCTGATGATCATTGAAAACGCCGAGCGGCTGGGCTTGGCGCAATTACACCAGTTACGCGGCCGGATCGGGCGTGGCGCCACCGCCAGCAGTTGCGTGCTGCTGTACCGGCCGCCGCTGTCGCGGGCGGCGCACGCCCGGTTGGCGGTGCTGCGGGAATGCCACGACGGCTTCGAAATCGCCCGCCGCGATCTGGAGTTGCGCGGCCCCGGCGAGGTGCTGGGCACCCGCCAGACCGGCGAACAAAGCCTGCGGGTGGCCGATCTGTTGCGCGACCAGGATCTGTTGAACGCCGCCCGCT